>NZ_JBQQBY010000054.1:0-48611 GCF_052246385.1 Streptomyces sp. 8N616
ACCGCGATACCCACCCCCCCCCCCCCCCACCCGCGTACACGCTTACCGTCTTTCCGCTGCCAGACGGCGGTGTCCGGATGGTGACCGGATCGAGATCGGGGGTGCACACGTGCGCGTAGGACTGCTTACGGAGGGTGGGTATCCGTATGCGACCGGTGAGGCGAGGGTGTGGTGCGACCGGCTGGTGCGCGGACTCGCGCAGCATGAGTTCGAGGTCTATGCCCTGAGCCGGAGTGAGCGTCAGGAGGCGGCCGGCCGGCTCGAACTGCCGCCGCAGGTGCACCGGGTACGAACAGCTCCGCTGTGGGGTCCGGCGGGGGAGTGGCAGCCGGGCGGCGGCGCGAGGGGGCGCGCGCGGGCGCGCGGTTACGGATCGGCGCGCGGGTACGGGCGGCGCGAGCGACGGCGGTTCGCCGCGTGCTTCGGCGATCTGGCGGCGGCGATCTGCGGAGCGACGGGGGCGGCGGGGCCGGCGGGTGGATCGGTCCGCGCCTCGTCGGCCGTCGGCAGTCAGGCGGACCGTTTCGCCAACGGCCTCTATGGGCTCGCGGAACTCGCGGACGAATACGGCGGCCTGCCCGCCGCCCTCCGCTCCGAGACGGCCGTCCGCACCCTGGAGGCGGCTTGCCGTGCCCCCGGCTCCCTCCGGGGCGCGCACGGCGCGCAGCTCCCGGACCTGCTCGCCGTCCTCGACGGCCTCGAGCAGGCGCTGCGACCGCTGTCCCTCGACTGGTACGGCGAGGGGGACGAAGGGCTCGGTGGCGTCGACCTCTGCCACGCCACGTCGGGCGGTACGGCGGCGCTTCCCGGGCTTGTGGCCAAACGCTTCTTCGGGATTCCGCTGCTGGTCACCGAGTACGGCGTACGACTGCGCGAGCACTACCTCACGTACTCCGGCGCGCCCCTCGCCGCCCCCGTACGTGCCCTGCTCGCCTCCTTCCAGAGGCAGTTGGCGGCGGAGGTGTACGCCCAGGCCTCGCTCATCACCCCCGGCAACACGCATGCGCGCCGCTGGCAGGAGCGATGCGGCGCGGACCGCGCCAAGCTGCGGACCGTCTACCCGGGAATGGACGCGAGTCCCTTCGCGGCGGTGGGCGAGGCGGGGCCGGGTGAAGGGGCGGGCGTGAGGGTCGGTGCCGGTGCCGGTCCCGGTGCCGGTGCCGGTGCTTATGGTGCCGGGCCCGATGCGGAGGCCGCGGAGCGTGCCACGGACGACTGCACGCTGGTCTGGATCGGCCGGATCGAACCGGCCAGGGACCTTGTGGCCCTGCTGCACGCCTTCGCGCGGGTGCGGGAGGCGGTGCCCGAGGCGCGGCTGCGGATCGTCGGCGGGCCGGGGCGCGGACCGGACGCGGCCGCGTACGCCGCCCATTGCCGGGTACTGGCCGCGCAGTTGTTCCCCGACGAGGCCGCGAGCGCGGTGAGCGTCGGGGACAACCCGGTCTCCTTCGAGGAGGTCGGCGGCCCGGAGGTGCCGGAACTCGCCGATGCGTACGCGGCGGGCACGGTGATCGTGCGCTCGAGCGTCACCGAGGGCTTTCCCGTGGGCCTGGTCGAGGCGATGCTCTGCGGGCGGGCGACGGTCTCGACGGATGCCGGGGCGGTGTGCGAAGTCATCGGCGGTACGGGGCTTGTGGTGCCGCCGCGGAATCCGCGTGCGCTGGCGGACGCGTGCGTGGCGCTGCTCCGCGACCCGGACCGCCGCGCCCGGCTGGGCGCCGCGGCCCGGGCCCGGGCGCTCGAGCTCTTCACGGTCGAGCAGAACATCGCGGCATTTCGTGGCATCTACCTGGAGTTGATGTCGCACTGCCCGGTCCAGCGCGAGGCCGTGGACGAGGACGGCGAGCCGCTGCCCTTCGCCCGGCCGGCCGAGGCCCACGTACCGGGCCGCTGGGCCTCCTCCGGCGCTGCCCGCCCGGGCCCTGGGGCGGGCTCCTGGGAGGGCCCGGCCCGGGGGCGGGTCGCGCCTTCCCACATCCCGACCTGGGCGGCGAGCGTCCCTGGCCGGGCACCCGCCGCCGAGCCGATGCCCGTCGATGCGGCTCGCCGCGGCCATCCGGTGGGCGCCGGCGCGCCGTACGCCCCGCCCTCCTCCCACAGGGAGGCAGAGGCATGACCGCATCCCAATCTCCGGGAAGCCCATCCGACCCCGAGCCGGACGGCCCCCTTCCGCCGCCCTTTGCGGCGGAGGTTGCGGATGCCGTCACGGCGGGCCCGCGCGCGGCATCCGGCGAAGCGCGGCCCCTGGGGCCCAGCACCTGCGAGGACCTTGGCGGATGCGCGGACGCCGTCACGGCAGGTCCGCGGCCCAGTTCATCGGGCGTGGCGCCCGCTGCGGAGCCCAGGGCCGCCGGGTCCGCGGAGGCGGACGCGTACGCCGATGGAGTCGGCCATGCCCTGCGCGTCCCGGACGGCTCGGGCGACGGGGATACGCGTTCGGGCCCACTTCCCCCCTCCGCGGCGGAGGTTGCGGACGCGGCTACGGCGGGCCCGCGTTCAGCGTCCAGCGGGGCGCGCGCGGTTGGGGCGGAAGGCGACGCGTTCGGGGAGGTCGCGCCGGGGGCGGCCCCGCAGGGGGGCGAGAGGGACCTCCCGGGTATCCGTGGCGCGCGCGTTGCTTCGGAGGAGGAGGCCGGGTACCTGGGGGAGCTGGGCTCAGGTGCCGTGCCCAGGGGTGAGCACGGCTCCTCGGAAGGCGATGTGCCGCGACGGTCGGCGGGCGGGTACGCGAAGCCGCCCGACGCCACGGGGCGGGACTCGCTCGCCGCCGCACGGCAGCGGATTGCGCAGCGGCGCTCCGAGGGAGCCCCGTCCGGATCCTCGGGGAGAGCACCGCGCGAATGGTTCGAGGCAGCCGTCGACCCCTACCCACAGGAGGGGAGTTCGGTGTCAGCTGACGAGGTACGTGACCCACCTGGCAAGGCGACCGCGGGCGTTGGACGCGACTACGAAGGCGCGCGGGCGCACGCGGCCCATGCGCAGAACGGGCGGTCCGAACGGCACGGGCGGTCCGAGCGGCCCCCGCGGGGCATGGCCAGGCGAGGGCCCGCCGACCCCGTGAAGGCACTGATGCATCGACACCGGGAGCTGTGCGAACGGGCCGTCGATCCGCTCGAGATCGCCGCCGGTCTCGAGGCGCACGGCGTCACCGACCGTACGGCCGCGCGGTTCCGGCACCGCGACGTGTTCTCGCTCGCGGAGGAGCTCTACGCGCGCGTGCCCCGTGCCGAGGGCCACGCGCGCGTGGCGCCGCCGCAAGAAGCCGCCGTCGTGGCCCGGCCCCGCGCCCGGCGCGCGCTGTTGTATCTGCTGCCGGGCACTGCCTGCGCAGGCACCGTGGCCGGGGTCGAGCCGCTGGCGGCCGGGCAGGCAGTACGGCTGGGCGCCGGCGTCGCGGGCGCCGCCCTCGTGGTTGTGACGCTGTGGCTGTGTCTGCGGCGCGGGCCGCTGAGCCTCCGCGGCGCGTCACCGGGCACCGCACCGCTGTGGACCTGCTGGCTGCTCGGCCATCTCCTCCTCGGCGACGCGCTGCTCGCCCGGTGGGCCGGACGACCGCACGAGAGCCCTTGGTCGCTCCCCGCCCGTCCCGACGCACCGCTCGACGCACCCCTCGACGCAGCGCTCCACACGGCCTTCCACACGGCCCTCCACGCAGCCCACGCCGCCCTCTACGCGGCCCCGGCCGCCGTGGCCCTCGCCTTCGCCGTCGCGCCCGCCGCCTGGTGCGCCAGGTGGTTCACGGGATGCGCCCGGCGCAGGCTGACGGCCAGTCGAGGTCTCGAGGACTTCTCGGCGGGTATCCGGCCCCTGGTGCCGACGGTCGTCGCCCTCTTCCTTGCCGCTCTCGTCGGCCTGCTGGTCGCGGCCCGGGCGGGATCAGCCCTGTACCCGGGCGGCAGCTCGGAAGGCGGATCGTACGGGACCGCGGCCGCGGCCTCGGCGGCCGCGCTCGGCACGCTGCTCTTCGTCGCGCGCCTGCTGGCCGTCCACGGGCGTCCGTCCGCCGCCGCGCGCGGTCTCGCCGCGGCCTGTGCGGTGGAGGCGGCGGCGCTCGGCACGGCCCTGGCCGCCCGGCTGCCGGGATGCGGCGCGCTCGGCGGCCCGGTGGAGGCGGTCGTCGAAGCGTACGGCCCAGCCGCCGTACCGCTCGCCGCCTGCACCGCCGCCGCGCTCGCCCTCCTCGCCCACGCCACCGTCACCCTCTCCCGCGCCGAGGCCCACACCACACCCCCGGTGGTGCCCCGGTGACAACTCGCCCTCGGCATGCGCCGCATATGGCCCAGGCGCCCCCGGCCCGCGCCTCCCGCTCCGGCCGCCCCTCCCGCCGTACGGCGGCCACACGGGCGGTCCGGTTCCGGACCCTCCCGAGTCCCCCACGGCTCAAGTACGTCCCCCTAGGAGAACCCGAGATGAGAGCACTGCCCTCCCCACGACCCGCACAGCCACCCGCCCAGCCGCCCGTTCGTCCCACCGCATCCCGCCCGGTCCACCTGTCCGACCGCGACACGAGCCGTACACCCCGCCCCCAAGAGGCCCGCCCCCAAGAGAGCCACCCCCGCGACGCCCGTCCCCAAGAGTCCCGCCCCCATAAGCCCCGCTCCCACGACGCCCGCCCCCACGCGCGCGTGCTCCCGCCCCACCGCAAGGAGGCCGCACGATGAGGGTGTTGCTGTTGGGCGCCAACGGGTTCATCGGGCGGCATGTGGCCGAGCGGCTGCTCGCCGACCCCGCCGTCCAGCTCACGGCGCTCGGGCGCGGCGACGACGCCGACGTCCGGTTCGATCTGGCCGCCGGGAGCCCAGGCGCGCTGACCCGGTTCCTGAACGCCGTGCATCCCGGCGTCGTCATCAACTGCGCCGGCGCGACCCGTGGCGGCGCGCGCGAGCTGACCCGCCACAACACGGTGGCCGCGGCGACCGTCTGCGAGTCGCTGCGTCGCAGCAGCTGCGGTGCGCGTCTGGTGCAGATCGGCTGTGGCTCCGAGTACGGGCCGTCCCAGCCGGGCTCGTCGACCTCGGAGGATGCGGTGCCCCGCCCCGGCGGCCCGTACGGCGTGAGCAAGCTCGCCGCCACCGAGCTGGTCCTCGGCTCCGACCTCGACGCCGTCGTGCTGCGCGTCTTCTCACCCGCGGGCCCCGGCACCCCGGCCGGCTCCCCGCTGGGCCGCCTCGCCGAGGCGATGCGCCGCGCGATGCAGGCCGGGGACGCCGAGCTCAAACTGAGCGGCATCGGCGTGCAGCGCGACTTCGTGGACGTACGGGATGTGGCGCGCGCCGTGCACGCCGCCTCCCTGTCCGCCGCTCAGGGCGTGGTGAACATCGGCACCGGCCGGGCCGTAAGACTTCGTGACGCCGCCGCCGTTCTGGCGAAGGTCGCGGGCTACAGCGGCTCGGTCCACGAGCTCGACGCGAGCGCCGCCAGGGGCGGTCTCGGCGGAGCCGCCGAGCACCTGGGCATCCAGCCCGCGTACCCCTACCCGGACGGCTGCGGCAGCTGGCAGCAGGCGGACGTGCGCACCGCACGGGACCGGCTCGGCTGGCGCCCCCGCATTCAGCTCGAAGAGTCCCTCGCCGACATCTGGATGGAGGCAGCATGTCGTATCTGATCTCGGCCGGCCGACGGCGCGCCCCGACCGCGGGCGCGCGCGGCCTCGGCTTCGGGGTGCCCGGCTACGCCCACCCGCTGGTCGCCCCGGCCGAGTGGGCCGAGCTGACCCGCCCCGGGACGCCGGTGCACTGGGCGGTGCTGAACGTCGCGCGCGGGCCCGGCATCCGCCCGGACCCGCACTGCCTGGAGGCCGTGGGCCGGCTGGCGAACGCGGGTGTGCGGGTGCTCGGCCACCTCGACATGCGCCAGGGCACCCGCCCCTTCGCCGAGCTGGTCGGGGACGCCCACCACTTCCTGGACTGGTACAAGGTCGACGGCTTCTATCTCGACCGCTGCCCGTCCGAGCACTCCGAGCTGCAGAACACCCGGCGTACGACGACTACGCTCCGTGCCCTGCTCGGGGAGGCGTACATCGTCCTCGGGCACGGCGTGCACCCGTATCCCGGATACGCGGAGTGGGGTGACCAGCTGGTGACCTTCTCCGGGCCGTGGGCGGAATACCGCTGGTCACAGGTGGCGGAGTGGACGGCCGAGCACGCGCCGCAGCGCTTTTGCCACCTCGTGCACGGCGTCCCGCGCACGCACCTCGACGAGGCGATGCGTATCGCCCGCTGGCAGGGCGCGGGGACGATCTACTTCACGGACCGTACGGACCGGGGCGGCGGCACGGACCCCTGGGAGGCCCTTCCCGGTTACTGGGACGAAATCGTCTCGCGGATCGGACCGGGTGCCACGGAATGAGATGGGCCGTGGCACTGTTACCAACAGACGAACCGTACTCATAACCGACCAACGGAGTCCCCGTGTCGCTGCCACCCCTGGTCGAGCCGGCTGCCGAGCTCACCGTCGACGAGGTCCGCAGGTACTCCCGCCACCTGATCATCCCGGACGTGGGGATGGACGGGCAGAAGCGGCTCAAGAACGCCAAGGTGCTGTGTGTCGGTGCGGGCGGCCTCGGCTCGCCCGCGCTGATGTACCTCGCCGCGGCCGGCGTCGGGACCCTCGGCATCGTCGAGTTCGACGAGGTCGACGAGTCGAACCTGCAGCGCCAGATCATCCACAGCCAGTCGGACATCGGCCGCTCCAAGGCCGAGTCCGCCCGCGACAGCGTCAAGGGCATCAACCCGTACGTGAACGTGGTCCTTCACGAGGAGCGGCTCGAAGCCGAGAACGTGATGGACATCTTCAGCCAGTACGACCTGATCGTCGACGGCACCGACAACTTCGCCACGCGCTACCTGGTCAACGACGCGTGCGTGCTGCTGAACAAGCCGTACGTCTGGGGCTCGATCTACCGCTTCGACGGCCAGGCCTCCGTCTTCTGGTCCGAGCACGGCCCCTGCTACCGCTGCCTCTACCCGGAGCCCCCGCCGCCCGGCATGGTCCCGTCCTGCGCCGAGGGCGGCGTGCTCGGCGTGCTGTGCGCGTCGATCGGCTCGATCCAGGTCAACGAGGCCATCAAGCTGCTGGCCGGCATCGGAGAGCCGCTGGTCGGCCGCCTGATGATCTACGACGCCCTGGAGATGAACTACCGCCAGGTCAAGGTCCGCAAGGACCCCGAGTGCGCGGTCTGCGGCAAGAACCCGACCGTCACCGAGCTGATCGACTACGAGGCCTTCTGCGGGGTCGTCTCGGACGAGGCGCAGGAGGCGGCAGCCGGCTCGACCATCACGCCGAGCCAGCTCAAGGAGTGGATCGACGGCGGCGAGAACATCGACATCATCGATGTCCGCGAGCCGAACGAGTACGAGATCGTCTCGATCCCCGGCGCCCGGCTGGTCCCGAAGAACGAGTTCCTGATGGGCACCGCCCTCCAGGGCCTGCCCCAGGACAAGAAGATCGTCTTGCATTGCAAGACGGGTGTCCGCTCCGCGGAAGTGCTCGCGGTCCTGAAGAACGCGGGCTTCGCGGATGCGGTGCACGTGGGGGGCGGCGTGATCGGGTGGGTCAACCAGATCGAGCCGTCGAAGCCGGTCTACTGACGTAGGGTCGGCTCCGCCGCGGGAGTTCTGACGAGGCCCCTGCTCACCTCCGGTGAGCAGGGGCCTCGTCCGCGCCCTGGGCGCGGACGCCGCCCGGCTTCGCCGAGCCGGCGCGGCCCAGGCCCGGCGGCCCGAGCGCCTCGCATCGCTCGTGCCTCGCTCGTGCCTTGCGGGGCTGTCGCCCCGGCTCGATGGTGTCAGCAGGCGGCGGGCTGATGGGCTCTACCGTCGGCGGCGCCCGGCGCTGGCTCGCCTGTCGGCGGCGGCTGGCGCAGGCTTGCGCAGGTCATGGCGTCATGCGTACCCGGCGTTAGCTTGCGCGGGTCATGCGTCCCGTGGCGCCCGGCGCTAGTTCGCGCCGGTCATGCGGTCACGCGGCACCTCGTGCGCGGGTCATGGCGTCCCGGGCCGCCTGGCGCCTTGCGCGGGTCATGCGTCCCGTGGCGCCGGCGCTAGTCTGCGCAGGTCATCCGTCCGCGGCGCCTGGCGTTAGCGTGCGCGGGTTATGGCGTCCCGCGGCGCCCGGCGTTAGCTTGCGCAGGTCATGCCGTCGCGCGGGACCTTGCCTTCCAGCAGATACGCGTCCACGGCGTTCGTCACGCACGTCCCGGTCCCGTACGCGCCGTGGCCCTCGCCCTTGTTGGTGACCTCGATGCCCACGCCCTCGCCGAGCCCGTCGGCCATCCGCCGCGCGCCCTCGTACGGCGTCGCCGGGTCGCCCGTGTTGCCGACGACGACGATCGGGGCCGAGCCCTTCGCGGCGACGTCCAGGCTCTCCGAGCCGCCCTCGACCGGCCAGTCCGTGCACTGCATCAGGCCCCAGGCCAGGAACTCGCCGAAGACGGGCGAGGCCTTCCGGAACTCCGGGAGCTTCGCCTTGACGTCCGCGGGCGTGTAGCGCTGCTTCGCGTCGGCGCAGACGATCGCGGTGTTCGCGGACTGGATGTTGCTGTAGTGGCCCTGCTCGTCCCGGCCCGTCATCGCGTCGGAAAGGGCGAGGAGGAGATTCCCGGTCCCGAGGTCCTGGGCCTCCGAGAGGCCCTGCTTCAGATAGGTCCAGAAGTCTTCGGAGTAGAGCGCCTGCGCGATGCCGTTGAGGGCGTGGGACTGGGTGAGCCGGCGGCCGTCCTTGGTCGGCAGGGGCTTCCCGTCGAGCTGCCGCAGCAGGTCGGTGATCCGCTGGCGGCCCTGCTCCGGGTCGGTGCCGGTCGGGCAGGACGCGCCGTCCGCGGCGCACTCCTCCAGGAAGTTGTCCAGGGCGAGCTGGAAGCCCTTGGCCTGGCCCAGGGCGCTCTTCTCGGGGTCGTGGGTCGGGTCGACCACGGCGTCGAAGACGGCGCGGCCCACGTTCCGCGGGAACAGGTGGGCGTAGACGGCGCCGAGCTCGGTTCCGTACGAGATCCCGAAGTAGTTGAGCTTCCGGTCGCCGAGGACCTGGCGCAGCAGGTCCATGTCGCGGGCCGCGCTCTCGGTGTCCACATGCGGCAGCACCTCGCCCGAGTTCTGCTCGCAGCCTGCCGCGGACTTACGGGTGACCGCCAGGGACTCCTTCTCCTCCGCCGCGTCGTCCGGGGTGCCGTCGACCGCGTAGGCCGCGTCCATGGCCTTGTCGTCCAGGCAGCGCACACCCTCGCTGGCGCCGACGCCGCGCGGGTCGAAGCTGACCAGGTCGTAGCGGCTGTGCAGCTTCTCGTAGTCCTCCTGAGCGGCGAGGGGCAGGGTGGCCACGCCGGAGCCGCCGGGGCCGCCGAAGTTGAAGACGAGGGAGCCGATACGCCCGTCCTGGGCCTTGGCCCTGGCGCGGATCAGGGCGAGGTCGATCCGCTCGCCGTCCGGCTTCTCCCAGTCCAGCGGCACCTTCAGGGTGCTGCACTCCCACTCGGTGCCGTCGGGGAGCGGGCCGGGCTTGCCGGAGCCCGCGCCCTGGAGGACGGATGGGGCGGGACAGCTCTTCCAGCTCAGCTTCTGCTCGGCGAGCGGGCCGCCGGACTCGTCGCCGTCGCCTCCTCCGCCGCAGGCAGTGGCGGCCGCGGCGACGAGCATGGCCGTGGCGGCCGCGGCTCCGGCCCGCCCTATGGATCGCTTGCGTGTCGGCACCCTGCTCCCCGTTCGCCGGATCACTCTTTCAGGAACAGTAGAACAGCCAGTCGGTTTCTCAGCTCGGCCGAGGGCCCTCCCGGAGGACGGGAAGGCCTCGACTCCAGGAGGAACTCCGGCCGGAACTCCGGCAGGAATTCCGGCCGGAACAGGGCCGCGACCTGGACGGCTGAGCGCACGTACGGCCTCTCGCCCGGCCGCCTCTGCGTGCGTACGGCCTCAGGCCCCGGGCCGCCGGGCCTCAGCGCGCTCCCGCCGGCTCCGGCGGGGGCGCCTCCGCCCCCGTCTCGGCTTCAGGCCGGTCACCCAGCGTGACGTTGTGCAGCAGGACGATCGAGAGGACGGCTGCCGCGGCCATGACCGCGGCGCAGCCGATCACCGTGGCGTGCAGGCCACGTGTGAAGGCCTCACGCGCCGCGGCGAGCACGGTGTCCCCCGTCTGCCCCGGCAGCCGGCCCGCGACCGCCACAGCCCCGCCGAGGGACTCGCGGGCGGCGTCCGCCGCGCCGTCCGGCAGCGCGCCGGGCGCCGGGCGGACCGAGTCGGCGGCCTCCGCGTGGTAGACGGCGTTGCCGATGCTGCCCAGGATCGCCATGCCCAGCGCGCCGCCGAGCTCGGAGCCCGACTCCAGCAGAGCGGACGCGGCGCCCGCCCGCTCGGGCGGTGCGGTGCCGAGGACGAGTTCCGTGCCCAGCGCCATCACCGACCGCATAGATGCTCGCGCCGGTCAGGACGACGAAGAGCGGTGAGTCGTTCCGTACGAGGGTGAGCTCCAGGTAGCCCCCCGCGGCGACCAGGCAGACGCCACAGATGACGTATGTCCCGCGACAGCTGACCCAGGGCCCTGGGCGCCAAGGCCGACTGGATCGACCTGGACGGACCTGGGCCGACCTGAGCCGACCTGCCTAGATCGCTTCCCTGCGCGTCAGGTGCGTGAAGGAGAGCCAGCCGGGCAGCACCGGCAGCCAGAACGTCATCAGCCGGAACAGCAGCACCGCCGGCGTCGCGATCTCCTTCGGCAGCCCGGCCGCGATGAGGCCGAAGGTCAGCGTGGCCTCGACCGCGCCCACGCCGCCCGGCGTCGGGGCGGCGGACCCCAGCGCGTTGCCCGCGAGGAACACGACCGCGATGCTCGCGTAGCTCAGCTCGCCGCCGAACGCCCGGATCGACGCGTCCAGGCACATCACGAAGGCACCCGTCAGCAGCAGCGTCCCGCCGAGCCCCGTGAGCAGCTTCTGCGGCCGCTGCATGATGTCCAGCATCCGCGGCACCACACCCGCGAACAGCGACCGCACCCGCGTCGACAGGAACTTCCGCAGCGCCGGCACGGCGGTGACGATCAGCGCCAGTACGGCGGCCGTCAGCAGCCCGGCGATCACCGTACGGGACGGGGTCAGCGACGGCGTCCGCTCCGTCCCCGTGATGTAGCCGAAGACCATCAGCAGGACGATGTGCACGCCCAGGCCGACCAGTTGGGACGCGCCGACGCTCGCCACCGCGAGTCCCGGCCGTACACCCGAGCGCTGCAGGAAGCGGGCGTTGAGCGCGACGCCGCCGACCGCCGCGGGCGCGACCAGCTTGACGAAGGACCCTGCGACCTGCGCCAGCATCGTGCGGACGAAGGACACCTTCTCGGGCACGAAGCCGAGGAGGGTGAACGTGGCGGCCACGTACGTCAGCGCCGAGAAGGCCAGCGCGGCCGCGACCCAGTACCAGTTCGCCTCGGCGATCACGTCCTTGAAGCTGACGTGGGTGAGCGTCGAGAGCAGGAAGTACGCGGCGATGGCGCCCGCGATGATGCTGACCAGCGTGCGCGGCCTGATCCGCTCCAGCCGTGCGGGCTCGACCGGCGCCTGCGGCCGGATCAGCAGGATCTGCTGCCGGATCTGCGCGAGCAGGTCCTCCTCGCGGGCCTCCTCGATCGCCTCTTCGATGGCCCGCTTCTCGGCGATCCGCTCGGCCCGTACGGACTTCCGCTCCGCGCGCGTGGGCTTGCGGTCCTTGCGGTCCGCCCTGCCGCCCTCTGTCTTGCCGCCTTCTGTGGTGTCCGCGTCGCCGTGCTCGTCCTGCTCCGCCTGCAGGGCCTCGCGCGCCGCATGGGAGGCCGCCAGGACCGCCTCGCGCTCGCGCTGCGCCCGCTCCTTGGCCAGGTGCCGCAGCGTGGACCTGGTGGAGCGGCTGAGCGCGATGGGCTGCAGCAGGGGCAGGCTGTCGGCGACCGCGTCCGGGCCGAGGACTTCGACGGCGGCGGCCACCGAGCGCTCCGCGCCGACGCGCAGCCCGAGCGTGGTGAGGAGCTGGGCGATGTCCATGCGCAGCACCAGGTCGCCGGCCGCGATCTCACCGCCGCGCAGATCGGTCAGCGCGACATTGCCGGAACGATCCACCAGAATCGCGTCGCCGACCAGCCTCCGGTGGGCGATCCGCCGGGACTGCAGCGCCTGGACCTGCCGCCAGGTGTTGCGCAGCAGCTCGTCGGTGATCGCCTCGTCGGGCAGCGAGTCCAGGGTGCGGCCGCCCGTGTGCTCGTACACCAGCATCACGGCGTCCGGGCCGAGCTCGGAGGTGGCGATCAGCTTCGGTGCGTTGGCGCCCGCTGCGATGGCCGCATAGGCGAGCAGAGCCTCCTGCTCGAGGGCCTGGCGCAGCGACTGGAGGCTGCGGCGCTGGGTGATGCCGCGGAGCGCGAACCGGCGCCACACGCGGTAGAAGAAGCCCTGTGCCTGCTGCTCGCGGTCGACGACGGTGACGTCGAGCGGGGGGCCGTCCTCCAGAGTGACGATGTAGCGGCGGCCGCGCTCCTGGTTGTCGGCGTCCGGGGGCTCCTCGGCGCGCAGGGCGCTGATCGGCTTGAAGCCGACGCGGCGGAGTCCGGTGAGGAGGTTCCGGCCGGTGGGCCGTACGTTCGGGGAGCCGACCGTGTAGAGCGTGCCGTACGCGACCGTCCAGCCGATCAGGACGGTGACGAGGATCGAGAACGGTGTGGCGAAGCCGCCGACGAGCACGGCGAACACCTGCAGTGCCAGGACGACCCACAGCAGCACGCGCCAGCGCGGGCGGCGGGCCATGCCGACCGCCGTCATATAGGCGATGACGGGGGCCAGATAGCCGTGCACGGGGTCGGTGATGTCGCCGCTCGGGGCCTGCTTGGTGAGTGCCTCCTGGATCGAGTCGGGCGCGGACCGCGCGACCCACAGGTCGGTGGCGAGCGACACGCCGTGCGCGAGGACGGCGGCGAGTACGCCGTCCGCGATGCGCAGCCCGTCGCGCTTGATCAGCCGCTCGATGGCGAAGGCGACGGGGACGATGAGGATGGCGACGCTCGAGGCGAACCCGGCGACGCTCGTCAGCAGGTCGGGGGCCTGTCCTGTGCCCTTGCCGATGTCCTGCTCCAGGCCTTCTGTGGTGCCGTGCGCGAAGGCGGCGATGCCCAGGACGACGATGATGCCGAGGATGCCGAGCAGCACGCGTACGAGGTCGGCTGGCCGGTGCACGCGCGCGGGGAGCAGCGGCTCGTCCCCGGAGACCTGGTCGACGTGGACCTCGCCCTCGTCGTCGCCGTCACCGCCGGCAGCGCCGCCCGCGGGGCGCGGGGATGTCCTCTCGGGCCTCTCGGATCCTGCCTTGTCGGCTCCTGTCCTGTCGGCTCGTGCCCTGTCGGCACGTTTCCCGTCGGCACGTTTCCTGTCGGGCCGCGCTGTGTCCTGGCGGGTCTCCTCGTGGGCGTCCTGGTCGGCGTCCTGGTGGGCGCGGTGGTCCTGGCTTTCCTGGGGGCCCTGGTGGTCCTGGTCGGCGGAGTCCGGCCGGGCCTTTTTGTCGTGGCGCGGCGCCGTCCTGCCGGTCCGTCCGGCGTCCGGGCGCGACGACTCGTCAGAGGTGCCGGCTCCCTCAGGAGGCCCCGCACTCTGCTGCCCTGCCGTCTCTTTTTGATCTCGTATCACCAGTCACCGCCCGGAAGATGGTGGCACGGCCGGACCCCGGAGGTGGGCATCAGGGTGCATTTCGAGGGCGGGGGAAGCGGAAGGAACGCCACCGGTTGGCGCCGTACGGGCTCCGGGGCGGCGAGGGGCCGCTCCCGGCCGCGCTGTCGGTGCCGTACGGCACCATGGTCCGGGTGAGTCCGGAGAGCACGGCGGCGGAGCGGCTGCCGGAGTACGCGGAGCGGGTCCTGGAGGTCGCCGAGCTGATCCCGCCGGGCCGGGTGATGACGTACGGGGACGTGGCCGAGTGGCTCGGTGAGGGCGGCCCCCGGCAGGTGGGACGGGTGATGGCGCTCTATGGCGGCGGTGTGCCGTGGTGGCGGGTCGTCCGCGCGGACGGTGCCCTGCTGCCGGGCCACGAACAGCGGGCGCTCGCCCACTACCGCGCCGAGGGCACCCCGCTGCGCACGGCCGCGCGCGCCGCCGCGGGCCATCAGCCGAAGATCGACATGGCCAGGGCCCGCTGGGCCGGCAGCGGGGGCGGCGGCGCCGCGAGCGGCGCGGACGAAGGAGCTCATATCTGACAGCTTCCGCCATTCGGCGGCAGAAGAGGTGATCCAAAGTCCTTTGGGAGTATTCGCAGCGGACATCGGGGTGTCGGATCGACACGCGAGACGCGCTGCGCCTCGCGGCCCCGGAGGCGTAGCGTCGAGAGCTCGCACCATGAAGCACGTGGGGAACGTGAGACCCGCAAGGCACGCGAGCCACGTGAGGAGCGCAAAGCGCCCGAAGACCGCGAGAACCACTGAGTCCACGGACACCACATACAGCAGAGAACCCACGAAGACCAGGCATTCACGCAATCCACGGATTCACCACCAGCAACACGCACGCACGCAGCACAGCACACCCACCAGGACCGGCGACCCACGTGAGCTCCTCCATCCCGCCCCTCTCGGCGCACCGGCAGGTACGAACACCGGCCACCGGCGCGTACCGACTGGTGCGCACCCCGCCGGAGCCGGTGGATCCTCCTGTGCTGGACGCACGGCAGCGCGCGGTGGTTGACCACCCCGGCGGTCCGCTACTCGTCCTCGCCGGACCCGGCACGGGCAAGACGACCACACTCGTCGAGGCGGTCGCGAAGCGGGTGGCCAAGGGCACGGACCCGGAGCGGATCCTCGTCCTCACCTTCAGCCGCAAGGCGGCGGTCGAGCTGCGCGACCGGATGGCGGCCCGCCTCGGCGGCGCCCACAGCCCGCAGGCGACCACCTTCCACTCGTACTGCTACGCGCTCGTCCGCGCCCACCAGGACGCCGAGCTCTTCGTCGACCCGCTGCGGCTCCTCTCGGGCCCGGAGCAGGACGTGGTGGTGCGCGAACTGCTCGCCGGGCAGGCGGAGCTGGAGCACGAGGGCCGCGGCGCGGTCCGCTGGCCGGTCGAGCTGCGCGCCTGCCTGACGACGCGCGGCTTCGCCGACGAGGTGCGTGCGGTGCTGGCCCGCAGCCGCGAACTGGGCCTCGGGCCCGACGCGCTCGGCGCCTTCGCGCGCAGAACCGGGCGGCCGGACTGGGGCGCGGCGGCCTCCTTCCTCGCCGAGTACCTGGACGTGCTGGACGCGCAGGGGGTGCTGGACTACGCGGAGTTGGTGCACCGGGCGGTGCTGCTGGCCGGGCGGCCGGAGGTCGCGGCGGAGCTCGCGGCGCGGTACGACGCGGTGTACGTCGACGAGTTCCAGGACACCGACGCCGCGCAGGTGCGGCTGCTGCGCTCGCTGGCGGGAAGCGGGAGGACGCTGGTCGCCTTCGGCGACCCGGACCAGTCGATCTACGCCTTCCGGGGCGCCGACGTGGGCGGCATCCTCGAGTTCCCGCACGCCTTCCGGAAGGCCGACGGCACCCCGGCGGACGTCGAGGTGCTCGGCACCTGCCGCCGCTCGGGCGCCGACTTGCTGGCCGCCACCCGCCTCATCACCCGCCGTATGCCGCTCACCCGGCTCCCGGCGGACGCCGTACGCGCCCACCGCGACCTTGCGGCCGTACGGAACGGCGGCCGCGTCGAGGTGTTCACGTATCCGACGGCGGGGGCCGAGCTGGGCAACATCGCCGACATTCTGCGCCGGGCGCACCTGGAGGACGGCGTGCCCTGGCGCGAGATGGCGGTCCTGGTGCGGGCGGGCGGCCGTACCATCCCCGCGGTCCGCCGCGCCCTCACCGCCGCGGGCGTCCCCCTGGACATCGACGGCGACGATCTCCCGCTCCGCCACGAACCGGCGGTCGCGCCTCTGCTGACAGCCCTGAGGGTGGCGGCGGAGGCGGCGGTGAGGGCAGTGGCGGGGGGCGCGGGCGCGGCCGCTCCGCCTCAGGCCGAAGACCGGGCGGCGCCGGGGCCCGCCGGGCCGGAGGGGCCTGCGCCTGCGGCCTTGGCCCCTGCGGGAGCCGAGGCGTTGGGGCCTGCGGGGGCCCGGGGCGCGGGAGTTGTGGAGTCGACTGCCGGGGTTGGTGAGTCCGCCGAAGGCGGTGAGGGTGTGGCTGCGGGCCCGGGACCCCTCGGGGCGCAAGGCGCGGCCGCGGCCCCTGGCGCGGCTGGATCGGGGGTGGATGGGCCCGCCATCGATGTCGAGACCGCCATCGGGCTGCTCACCTCGCCGCTCGGCGGGATGGACAGCGCCGATCTGCGGCGGCTCGGGCGGGCGTTGAGGGACGAGGAGCGGGCCGCCGGGCGGGCCGTACCGCGCGCGTCCGACGTGCTCATCGCCGAGGCGCTCGCCGAGCCCGAGCGGCTCACCGCGCACGACCCGGCGTACGCGCGCGTGGCCCAGCGGCTCGGGCGGCTGCTGCGCGACGCGCGCGAGCTGCTGGCCCGCGGCGGCACCGCGGAGCAGGCGCTGTGGGCACTCTGGGACGGCACGCCCTGGCCGCAGCGGCTCGAGCGCGCCGCCCGGCGCGGCGGTGCCGCCGGGCGGAACGCGGACCGCGACCTGGACGCCGTCTGCGCCCTGTTCGAGACCGCGGCACGCGCCGAGGAGCGCACCGGCGGCCGCGGCACCCTCAACTTCCTCGAGGAGCTCGACGCCCAGGACATCGCCGCCGACACTCTGTCCCGCAGGACCGTACGCCCCGACGCCGTACGCCTGATGACCGCGCACCGCTCCAAGGGCCTGGAGTGGCGGCTCGTCGTCGTCGCGGGCGTCCAGGAGGGCCTGTGGCCCGATCTGCGGCGGCGCGGTTCGCTGCTCGAGGCGGACCGGATCGGCCGCGACGGCCTCGCCGAGCCACTCACCCCCGGCGCCCTGCTCGCGGAGGAGCGGCGGCTGTTCTACGTCGCCGCCACGCGCGCGAAGGAGCGGCTCGTCGTCACCGCCGTCAAGGCCCCGGCCGACGACGGCGACCAGCCCTCCCGCTTCCTCACCGAACTCGGCGTCGAGCCGGCCGACGTCACCCACCGCCCCCGCCGCCCGCTCTCCGTCGCCGCGCTCGTCGCCGAGCTGCGCGTCACCACCGTCGACCCCGCGGCGTCCCCGGCGCTCCGGGACGCCGCCGCCCGGCGTCTGGCCCGGCTGGCGGCCCTGCGGGACGACAACGACCAGCCACTGGCCCCCGCGGCCCACCCGTACCGCTGGTGGGGCCTGTACGAGCCGACGCACAGCGAGGTCCCGCTCCGGGACCCGGCACGCCCCGTCACGCTCTCCGGCAGCGCCCTGGACCAGCTCGCCAACACGTGCTCGCTCCAGTGGTTCCTGGGGCGCGAGGTGAAAGCGGACGCGCCCTCGACCGCCGCCCAGGGCTTCGGCAACGTCGTGCACGTCCTGGCCGACGAGGTCGCCTCCGGCCGTACGCCCGCGGATCTGGCCGTCCTCATGGAGCGGCTCGACTCCGTCTGGGACGCCCTGGCCTTCGACGCGCCCTGGAAGTCGCAGCAGGAGAAGGACAACGCGCGCATGGCCCTGGAACGCTTCCTGCGCTGGCACGTCATGGACCGTGCGGCGCGGACCCCCGTGGCCACGGAGCAAGACTTCGACGTGACCCTGGAAGCGGGCCCGTACTCCGTACGGATCCGGGGCAGCATGGACCGCGTCGAGGAGGACGCGCAGGGCCGTGCCTACGTCGTCGACTTCAAGACCGGCAAGACCAGGCCGACCGGGCCGGAGGTCGCCCGGCACCCGCAACTCGCCGTGTACCAGCTGGCCGTACGGGCGGGGGCGGTGGACGGCGCGTTCGGGGGGCGTACGCCCGAGGCCGGGGGCGCGGAGCTGGTCCATCTGCGCCTGGGCGCACCGGAGAAGGACGGCGGCGAGGAGTCGCCGGCGGTCCAGGCGCAGGAACCCCTGGAAGGGGAGTGGGTCGGGGAGTTGCTCGCGGCGGCCGCGGGCCGGGTCCTCGACGAGCGGTTCGCGCCGAGTACCGGTCAGCACTGCCAGCACTGCTCCTTCCGGAACTCCTGCACCGCCAGGCCCGAGGGCCGCCAGGTCGTGGAGTGAGGGCGGTGGTGGAGCGAGGCGGGTCATGGAGTGAGTCGGGTCATGGAGTGAGCCAGGTCGTGAAGTGGGCCGGGTCGTGAAGTGAGTCGGGTCGTGGACCGAGCCCACCCCGCCACGGCTGTCAGTTGCGGCTACTAGCCTCACTCGGGTGGCCCCACGCATCACCGACCCCGAGCAGCTCAAAGAGCTCCTCGGCATCCCCTTCACCCCGGAGCAGACGGCGTGCATCACCGCGCCGCCCGCCCCGCAGGTGATCGTGGCCGGAGCCGGCTCGGGGAAGACGACGGTGATGGCGGCCCGCGTGGTCTGGCTCGTGGGAACGGGACAGGTCGCGCCGGACCGGGTGCTGGGCCTGACCTTCACCAACAAGGCCGCGGGCGAGCTGTCCGAGCGCGTGCGCAAGGCCCTGATCAAAGCGGGCGTCATGGACCCGGACGCGCCCGCCGACCCCGCCGGCCCCGCCGCGCCCCCGGGTGCCGGAGCCCCCGCTGGCTCGCTCGCCGGTGCCTCCGGCGAGCCGGAGGACGCGCTCGGCGAGCCCCGGATCTCCACCTACCACGCCTTCGCGGGCCAGCTCCTCAAGGACCACGGCCTGCGCATAGGGCTGGAGCCCACGGCCCGGCTGCTCGCCGACGCCACCCGCTTCCAGCTCGCCGCGCGCGTGCTGCGCACCGCCCCCGGCCCGTACCCGGCGCTCACCAAGTCCCTGCCCGCCCTCGTCGACGACCTGCTCGCCCTCGACGCCGAGCTCTCCGAGCACCTCGTCCCCGCCGAGCGCCTGCGGGCGTACGACACGGCGCTGCTGCGCAGGCTCGAGGGCGCGCGGCTGAGCAACGCCGAGCTGCGCAAGGTGCCCGAGGCCGCCCGCGCCCGCCTGGAGCTGCTGGAGCTGGCCGGTGCGTACCGGAGCGAGAAGCATCGCCGCGACCTGCTCGACTTCGGCGACCAGATCGCGCTGTCCGCGACCCTCGCGCGCACCCACCCCGAGGTCGGTCGCATGCTGCGCGAGCAGTTCGCGGTCGTCCTCCTCGACGAGTACCAGGACACGTCGGTCGCCCAACGGCTGCTGCTCGCCGCCCTGTTCGGCGAGGGCACGGGCCACGCCGTCACCGCCGTCGGCGACCCCTGCCAGGCCATCTACGGCTGGCGCGGAGCCTCCGTCGCCAACCTCGACGACTTCCCCGCCCACTTCCCGTATGCCGACGGCCGCCCGGCGCAGCGTTTCGCGCTCAGCGAGAACCGGCGCAGCGGCGGCCGCCTCCTGGACCTCGCCAACCGGCTCGCGGCGCCGCTGCGTTCGCTCCACGCGGGCGTGGAGGCACTTCGCCCGGCCGACGGCGCCGAGCGCGACGGCACGATCCGCTGCGCCCTGCTGCCCACCCACGCCGACGAGCTGGTGTGGCTCGCCGACTCGATCGCCCACCTGGTCCGTACGGGCACAGCGCCCGGGGAGATCGCCGTGCTGTGCCGTACGGCGGGCGACTTCGCGGAGATCCAGCGCGCGCTGGTGGAGCGGGACGTGCCGGTCGAGGTGGTGGGCCTGTCCGGGCTGCTGCACCTGCCGGAGGTCGCGGACCTCGTGGCCGTGTGCGAGGTGCTGCAGGACCCGACGGCCAACGCCGCGCTGGTCCGGCTGCTGATCGGACCACGCTGGCGGATCGGTCCGCGCGACCTGGCGCTCCTGGGCCGCCGCGCCCGTACGCTCGTACGCCATGCCGACCACGCGGACCCCGCAGCCGCGGACGGCGACCCCGACCGGCGCCTCGCGGAGGCCGTCGAGGGCACCGACCCGGCCGAGGTCGTCTCGCTCGCCGACGCACTCGACACCTTCCTGGTGACCGAAGGTCCTGACGACGGCCTGCCCTTCTCAGCGGAGGCGCGGGTCCGCTTCGCGCGGCTGGCGGCCGAGCTGCGCGATCTGCGGCGATCCCTCGCTGACCCGCTCATGGACGTGCTCCACCGGGTGCTGGCCACGACCGGCCTGGAGGTCGAACTATCCGCCTCCCCGCACGCACTGGCGGCCCGCCGCCGTGAGACGCTCGGCAACTTCCTTGATGTGGCGGCGAGTTTCGCCGCGCTGGACGGCGAGGCCACGCTGCTGGCCTTCCTCGGCTTCCTGCGCACGGCCGTCCAGCACGAGAAGGGCCTGGACAACGCCCTGCCCGGCGGCGAGAACACGGTGAAGGTGCTGACCGCCCACAAGTCCAAGGGCCTGGAGTGGGACGTGGTCGCCGTCCCGGGGCTGGTCGCCAAGCAGTTCCCCAGCGAGCAGTCGCGCGAGTCCTGGACCTCGAACGCGAAGGTGCTGCCGCACGCGCTGCGCGGCGACGCGGCGACCCTGCCGGACGTGGGGGAGTGGGACAGCAGGGGCCTGGCAGCCTTCAAGGCCGCCATGAAGGACCACCAGGCGACCGAGGAACTCCGGCTCGGCTACGTGACGTTCACCCGCCCGCGCTCCCTGCTGCTCGGCTCCGGCCACTGGTGGGGGCCGACGCAGAAGAGGCCGCGCGGGCCCTCCGCCTTCCTGGAGGCGCTGCGCGAGCACTGCGAGCGGGGCCACGGGGAGATCGAGGCCTGGGCCGACGCGCCGGGAGAGGGCGAGGAGAACCCGTCCCTGAAGGCGTCCGCAGCCGCGGAACAGGCCTGGCCTCTGCCTCTGGACCCGACGGCCCTGGCCATGCGCCGACGCGCGGCCGAGACGGTCCTGGCACACCTGGACGGGCTTACGTCGGCCGCGGGTGCTGGGGGTGCTGGGGGCGAGGTCGGAGCGGGGCGCGGGGGCGGTGCCGGGCGTGAGGGTGGAGCGGGGCATGAGGGTGCTGCGGGGCATGAGGGTGCTGCGGGGCATGAGAGCGGTGCCGGATCGGTTGTCGCCTCCGCCGCCATGAGCACCGGACCCGCACTCGTACAACCCCCCGAGGCCGTGCGGGCCGGACACCCCGCCGACGATGTCCGCGCCGCGGAGTTCCCCGGACGGGACCGAGCAACGCGCGCGTGCGCCTCCGTACTCCCGGCTGCCGATGCCGCGGGAGAGCCCCATCCAGAGCCCCGGGAGGCCGACTACGCCTACGACCCGGAGTGGCCCCCGCCGCCCGACGATGACGCGGACCCGGGTCCGCCGCCACTGCCTGAGGACGAGGACGAGGACGGGAACGCGGACGCATTCGACCCGTCCGGCGACGCCGACCCAGGCGACTGGGACACCTGGTCGCCGGTCCGCCCGCCCACCCCGGGCCATGGCGAACACCCGCCCCACGCCGCCGAATTCGCCGCCCGCCCCGTCGGCGAAGAAGTGCCCGGCGGCGAGGGTGAGCTGAGCAGCGAGGGTGTGCCGGGCGGCGCTCAGGGTCTGCCCGGCGTCGCAGGTGTACCGGGCGCCGTGCCGCGCCAGACCCCGGCGCCCGGGGCGGAGACCGCCACGGCGGCCGGGCATCCGCCCGTACCGGCTGGGGCGGAGCCCCCCGCCGGCCCGCTCACGCCCGAGGAGGCGCGGGCCGTCGCCTCATGGGACCGGGATCTCGAAGCGCTCGCCGGTGAGTTGCGCCAGGCCCGGGCGACCGTACGGGACGTGCCCCTGCCGCCCTCGCTCAGCACCTCGCAGGTGCTCCGCCTCGCCGCCGACCCCGACGGTTTCGCGCAGGAGCTGGCCCGGCCCATGCCGCGCCCCCCGCAGCCCGCCGCGCGCCGCGGCACGCGCTTCCACGCGTGGGTCGAATCGCGCTTCGAGGAACTGCCGCTGCCCCTGCTGGGCCCTGACGAGCTTCCCGGCGGCCTCGATGACGCCCTTGCGGACTCGACCGCGGAGATCGCGGACGAGCGCGATCTGACGGCACTCAAGGAGGCCTTCGAGCACACCCCGTACGCCCGCCGCACCCCGTACCGCGTCGAGGCGCCGTTCCAACTGGCGCTCGCGGGCCGGATGATCCGCGGCCGCATGGACGCGGTGTACCGCGACAGGGGCGCGGACGGCGGTGACACGTACGAGATCGTCGACTGGAAGACGGGCCGAGGCCGGTCCGCTGACCCGCTCCAGCTCGCGGTCTACCGCCTCGCCTGGGCGGAACAGCACGACCTCCCACTGTCGGCCGTGACGGCGGCGTTCCTGTACGTCCGCACAGGCGAAATCGTGCGCCTCCCGGACCTCCCGGACCGCCCGTCCCTGGAGCGGATCCTGCTCGGCGAGGACTGACCACCCGCGTCCGCCCGGCATCACGCATCGGCGACCGTCCGCCCCAAAGCGTCCCGCCGACGCCCGAACCGCCCTGGCGGGCGGCGAGACACCGCCCCGGGATGAGCCGGGCTCGACTGGCTGACCGACGGTCTGCCGCCCTGGGCTCCAGCCGTGCCCCCGTGCCCTGCGGGAGCTGAGGCCTGCGGCGAGCAGGGCCCGGAGCGACGAGCGGTGGGGCGCCTGCCATGGCAGCGAGCCCGGTCGTCCGGGCGAGGCCGGGGCCCGGCGTCGGCGGCGACCCGGCCCCCACGTGCGCCGCGTCCCCCTGCCCGACGCGCGCCCTGGGGGTCCTGGGCGAGGCCACTGCCGTACGCCCGGGGCGCCCTCGGGCGTGCGGCAGCCGCCCCGCACCCGGCCGGTAGGCTCCCCCGCATGAGCACCACCCCGGACAGCGCCGTCCGCGCCGATATCCAGGACCACCGCGCCGCCTTCCTCGACGACCTCGCGGAATGGCTGCGCATCCCCTCCGTATCGGCCGATCCGGCGCACGCGGGCGATGTGCGGCGCAGCGCCGAGTGGCTGGCGGCCAAGCTGGCCGAGACCGGCTTCCCGGTCACCGAGGTCTGGGAGGCCGGCACCGGGACCACCGCCCCCTCCTCGGCCCCGCCGGAGGAGACCCCGGCCACCCCGGCCACCCCACCGGCCCCTTCCGCCCCCGCGGTCTTCGCCGAGTGGCCGTCCGGCGACCCGGACGCCCCCACCGTGCTCGTCTACGGACACCACGACGTGCAGCCCGCCGCCCGCGAGGACGGCTGGGCCACCGACCCGTTCGAGCCGGTCGTCCGGGACAGCTGGCTCCACGCGCGCGGGGCGGCCGACGACAAGAGCCAGGTGTTCTTCCACACCCTCGGCGTGCGCGCCCACCTCGCCGCCACCGGCCGCACCGCCCCCGCCGTCAACCTCAAGCTGCTCATCGAGGGCGAGGTGGGGTCGCCCATGCCGAAGGCCAGGGGAGAGTCCGGCAGCCCGAACTTCCCCGCGCTGCTCCGCGAGCGAGCCGACCGCCTCGGCTGCGACGCCGTGATCGTGTTGGCCACGGGCATGTGGTCCGAGGACACCCCGACCGTGTGCACCGGCATGCGCGGCCTGACCGACTGCCAGATCGACCTCTACGGTCCCGACCAGGACAGCCACTCCGGCTCCTTCGGCGGCGCGGTGCCGAACCCGGCGACCGAGGCCGCCCGCCTGGCCGGCGCCCTGCACGACGCGGACCACCGCGTCGCGATCCCGGGCTTCTACGACGGCGTGATCGAACTCACGGACCGCGAGCGGGAACTCTTCGCGCAGCTGCCCTTCGACGAGGCGGCGTGGCTGCGCACCGCGCACTCGTACGCCACGCTCGGCGAGGCGGGCCACTCCACCCTGGAGCGGATCTGGGCCCGCCCGACCGCCGAGGCCAACGGCATAGGGCGCGGCTACCAGGGCCCCGGCGGCAAGACGATCGTGCCGTCCACCGCCCAGCTGAAGCTGTCCTTCCGCCTGGTCGCGGGCATGGAGACGGAGAAGGTCCAGCAGGCCGTACGCGACTGGGTCGCGGCCCGGCTGCCCGCCGGTATCCGGCACGAGATCACGTTCGGGGGAGCGACCCGCCCCTGCCTGACCCCCCTGGACCACCCAGCGCTCCAGTCCGTCGTACGGGCGATCGGCCGCGCCTTCGGGCAGCCAGTCCGGTTCACCCGTGAAGGCGGTTCGGGACCGGCGGCGGATCTTCAGGACGTACTCGGCGCACGCGTGCTCGTCCTCGGAATCTCCGTGCCGTCGGACGGCTGGCACGCGCCGAACGAGAAGGTCGAACTCGATCTTCTGATGAAGGGTGTGGAGACCGCCGCCTACCTGTGGGGCGATCTGGCGGAGAATGGCCGGACCGCCGCCTGAGACGCCTGAAACGCCTGAAACCGCCCATTGGCCCGCGCCGCGAGGAATCCGCGTCCCGCAGGGGGAGTTGGAAGCAGCTGTGACCACCTGGACCGACCGCAACGCAGTCCCGCAGATCGCCCTGACCGCGGCGAGCGGCATCGACCGCGCCGCGCACCACCGGCTCGACGAGGCCTGGCTCGCGGCCGCGTGGAGCCACCCCACGACGCGGGTCTTCGTGGTCTCCGGCGGTCAGGCGCTGATCGACGACACCCCCGACGGCCGTACCGAGCTCGTCATGACGCCCTCCTTCGAGGCGCCGCCGACCGAGACCCACCGCTATTTCCTGGGCACGGACGAGGACGGGGTGAGCTACTTCGCGCTCCAGAAGGACGCCCTGCCCGGGCGGATGGACCAGTCGGCCAGGCCGGCCGGGCTGCGCGAGGCCGGGGCGCTGCTGTCCGAGCGCGACGCCGCCCTGCTGGTGCACGCCGTCGCCCTGGAGAACTGGCAGCGGCTGCACCGCTTCTGCTCGCGCTGCGGCGAGCGCACCGTCGTCGCGGCCGCGGGGCACATCCGCCGCTGCCCGGCGTGCGGCGCCGAGCACTACCCGCGCACCGACCCCGCCGTGATCATGCTCGTGACGGACCAGGAGGACCGGGCGCTGCTCGGCCGCCAGCTCCACTGGCCGGAGGGTCGCTTCTCGACGCTCGCGGGCTTCGTCGAGCCGGGCGAGTCGATCGAGCAGGCGGTCGTACGGGAGGTGCGCGAGGAGGCGGGCGTACCGGTCGGTGAGGTCGAGTACGTGGCCAGCCAGCCGTGGCCCTTCCCGTCGAGCCTGATGCTCGGCTTCATGGCGCGCGCCACCTCCTCGGAGATCCGGGTGGACGGCGAGGAGATCCACGAGGCGCGGTGGTTCTCGCGGGACGAGCTGCGGGCGGCGTTCGAGTCGGGCGAGGTGCTGCCGCCGTCCGGCATCTCGATCGCGGCCCGGCTCATCGAGCTCTGGTACGGAAAGCCGCTGCCCGCGGGCGTCCCGCGCTGAGGCGGGCCGCACTCGCGGGCAGCGGCGTGGCGCGTTCGCGCTCGCGCCCCGTACGCGGCGGGGCGCCGGGGCTCAGACGCCGATCCTCTCCTTGACCTGGGCCAGGGAGGGGTTGGGGAGCGCGGAGCCGTCCGGGAAGAGGACGGTCGGGACCAGCTGGTTGCCGTTGTTGACCTTCTCGACGAAGGCGGCCGACGCCGGGTCCTGCTCGATGTTGATCTCCGTGTACGCGATGCCCTCGCGGTCCAGCTGGCTCTTCAGCCGGCGGCAGTAACCGCACCACGTGGTGCTGTACATCGTCACCGTGCCCTGCATCGGCTCCTGCATCGTTGTGTGCTCCTCGCAGCTTTGGTCTGAAGTCTGGCGGCGGCTTGATGCCGGTAGTGGAACGCGCAACCTTTCACGGTCATTCCCCCCTGATCATGGCCGTCTGCGTGCGGTTGCAGCCGATAAGTATGACCGCCGTTGGACAGCTGTGGACAACCGTCCCGGCTGCAACGCCCGACCTGGCAGCATGGCGGGGTGACAGCAGCAACGGAGACCACCCTCTTCCCGGCCGTACCGGACTCGGCGGACGCGGTGCTCGACGGGCTCGACCCGGAGCAGCGCGAGGTCGCCACGGCCCTGCACGGTCCGGTCTGCGTGCTGGCCGGGGCCGGCACCGGCAAGACGCGGGCGATCACCCACCGGATCGCCTACGGGGTACGGGCGGGGATACTCCAGCCCGCCAGCGTGCTCGCCGTCACTTTCACCAACCGCGCTGCGGGGGAGATGCGCGGCCGGCTGCGCCAGCTCGGCGCGGGCGGCGTCCAGGCTCGTACGTTCCACTCGGCGGCCCTGCGCCAGCTCCAGTACTTCTGGCCGCGCGCGGTCGGCGGCGAGCTGCCGCGGCTCGCCGAGCGCAAGATCCAGCTGGTCGCCGAGGCCGCCGCCCGCTGCCGTATCCGCCTGGACCGCAACGAACTGCGGGATGTCACGGGCGAGATCGAGTGGGCGAAGGTCACCCAGACCGTGCCCGAGGACTATCCGGCGGCGGCCGCCAAATCCGGCAGGGAAGTGCCGCGCGACCCGGCCGAGATCGCCGGGATCTACGGCGCGTATGAACGCCTGAAGCGCGACCGGGGCGTCATCGACTTCGAGGACGTGCTGCTGCTGACGGTCGGGGTGCTGGAGGACCGGCCGGACATCGCCGACCAGGTGCGCGGCCAGTACCAGCACTTCGTCGTGGACGAGTACCAGGACGTCAGCCCGCTGCAGCAGCGGCTGCTGGAGCTGTGGCTGGGCGGCCGGGACAGCCTGTGCGTGGTCGGCGACGCCAGCCAGACGATCTACTCCTTCACCGGCGCGACCCCCGACCATCTGCTCAACTTCCGCGCCCGGCACCCGCAGGCCACGGTCGTGAAGCTGATCCGCGACTACCGCTCCACGCCGCAGGTCGTGCACCTCGCCAACGGCCTGCTGGGTCAGGCCCGCGGCCGGGCCGCCGAGCACCGCTTGGAGCTGGTCTCGCAGCGCGACCCCGGCCCCGAGCCGGTCTACAGCGAGTTCGCCGACGAACCGGCCGAGGCCGAGGGCACGGCCCGCCGTATCCGCGAGCTGCTCGACGCCGGCGTCCCGGCCAGCCAGATCGCCGTTCTCTACCGCGTCAACGCCCAGTCCGAGGTCTACGAGCAGGCGCTGGCCGACCACGGCGTTCCGTATCAGATGCGCGGTGCGGAGCGGTTCTTCGAGCGCCCCGAGGTGCGCGAAGCGGGCGTCGCCCTGCGCGGCGCCGCCCGCGCCGGTGGCAACGATGTGCTCCTCGACGACGCAGTCGACCTGCCCTCCCAGGTGCGGGCCGTGCTGGCCGCGTCGGGCTGGACGCCCGAGCCTCCGGTCGGCTCCGGCGCCGTACGGGACCGCTGGGAGTCCCTGGCGGCCCTCGTCCGGCTCGCCGAGCAGTTCGCCACCGGCCGCACCGCGGCGGGCGCACCCGCCCCGAATCTCGGCGACTTCGTCGCGGAGCTCGACGAGCGGGCGAACGCCCAGCATGCGCCGACCGTCGAGGGCGTCACGCTCGCCTCGCTGCACGCGGCGAAGGGCCTGGAGTGGGACGCGGTGTTCCTGGTCGGTCTGACCGAGGGGACCGTGCCGATCACGTACGCCAGGACCGACGACCAGGTCGAGGAGGAGCGGCGGCTGCTCTACGTCGGCGTCACCCGCGCGCGGGTCCACCTCTCCCTCTCGTGGGCGCTGTCGCGGGCGCCCGGCGGCCGCGCGTCCCGACGGCCGAGCCGGTTCCTCAACGGGCTCAGGCCGGGCTCCGCGGCGACCCGCAGCCGCACCGTGGGTGAGGGCGGTGGCGGTGGCGTCGAGCACGGCAGCGGCAGCAGAAGGAGGCGCCGCGGCCCCGTCCAGTGCCGGGTGTGCGGGCGCACGCTGACCGACGCGGGCGAGATGAAGCTGATGCATTGCGAGGACTGCCCGTCCGACCTCGACGAAGCCCTCTACGAGCGGCTGCGTGACTGGCGCATGGAGCAGGCCAAGGCGCTGGGCCAGCCGGCCTACTGCGTTTTCACCGACAAGACGCTGATGGCCATCGCCGAGGCCGTACCGGACAGCGAGTCGGAACTGGCCTCGATCTCCGGGGTGGGCAGGCGCAAGCTCGACCGGTTCGGGGCCGAGGTGCTGGCGCTGTGCGCGGGCGAGGAGCCGGCCCGGGAGGCGGCGGAGAACGAGGCGGCGGGCGCGGCCGAAGGCCCTGCGGAGAAAGCCCCTCAGGACGTCTCCGAGGACAGCGCGGATGACTGATACGAACTCGTCGAGAAAATAGTTTGCGCATGCCGCGGGAATCCCCATAGGTTTCTGTTCCACGGGCAGGGCTTGTCCGTCGCAGGGCTGTTGGGGCCTAGGCGAGAAGCCCCTTCGGGGGAGCCATAGCCTTCCGAGCACGGATGGCAGGAGGTCTTTTGGACCTCCGGGTTTCATGCTGTACTGAACGACCCGGGACTGGTTCCGACCAGTCCCCCGAGACGCCGAGAGGAGGCGAGCCCACATGATCAGCATCACCAAACTGGCCGGTCACCAGGCCGCCTTCTGCCTGTCCGGCGTCTCCGTGCTGCGCGGTACCGGTCTGTCCGGCGCCGCCGAAGCACGTCTCGTCGAGCGCGGCATTGTCGCGGTCGATGAGCGACCGACCAAGGCACCGGCGGCGGCAGTAGCGGCGGCACAGGTCTCGGCCTATGTCCTCGCGGCCAATGGTGCCGACCTCCAGCAGAAGTGGACCGATGGCTTCGCCACCGGTGCGACCTCTGCAGCCGAGCACAAGACGATGCGGGCCTTCCGCGGGCTCCAACCCTGGAGAGATCCATCCTGATCGCGAGATCAGGTCGGCACCTTCCAGGGCCGCGGAACCCGAACCGGGATCCGCGGCCCTTTCCGTTGCCGGAGACACCACGTCCTCCCCGGCAGCGGAATCGGAAAGCCACCCGGTACCGACCGAAACCCCGGCCGAAAGGCCGGGCCGAACAGACGAGGAAGACACCAACCGTGCCCAGTTCCGCGCACGCCCCGTCCGTACCGCACGACCCTGCGATCCCCCCGCCCGGCTCTTCGGAGGTCCCCTTGACTCAGCTGACCCAGCTCACCGTGCTCGACGACGAGATCGAGCGCCTCGGCGAGCTCGTCCCCTGCCGCTCGTACGACCCGGAGGTCTTCTTCGCCGAGTCGCCGGCCGATGTCGAGTACGCCAAGTCGCTCTGCCAGACCTGCCCCCTGCGTGAGGCCTGCCTCGCAGGCGCCAAGGACCGCCGCGAGCCGTGGGGCGTCTGGGGTGGCGAGCTGTTCGTCCAGGGTGTCGTCGTGCCCCGGAAGCGGCCGCGTGGCCGCCCGCGCAAGAACCCGGTCGCGGCATGACCACCGCAGGAACGATCGACCGCCCTCACACGCACGACCCCAAGAAGCAGGTCCCGACGATGAAGCCGTCCGCCCACGAGCCGTCCGTCACCGGCACCCCAGAACTCAACAACTCCGGCGCGAACGCCTCGCGCCAGAACAGGACCCGAGAGATGCAACTCATCCCAGAAGCCCTGGCCCGTGCTCGAATGGAAGAGCGACTGTACGAGGCCGAGTCCGAACGCAGGGCCATGCGCCTGGCCGCTGCCCGGCGTCTGCAGCGCCGCGCCGAGCGCGCCTCGCTGCGCGCCCGCCGCGCCCTGGCCATGGCCGTCATGCAGTGACCGTCTGAGCCA
Organism: Streptomyces sp. 8N616; assembly: GCF_052246385.1. Lineage (NCBI taxonomy): Bacteria > Bacillati > Actinomycetota > Actinomycetes > Kitasatosporales > Streptomycetaceae > Streptomyces > Streptomyces sp. 8N616. Next base: position 29,446 of record NZ_JBQQBY010000054.1, read on the forward strand.
CCCGAGCTCAGCAGTCTTCTGAAACCGCGGGACCGGTTCGCCGAACCGGTCCCGCGGTGCGTTGTGCCCCGTCGAACGCGGTTCACGGGGGTATCGTCGACAGGTGGAACAACAGACTCATCACCCCGCGCAGCAGGGTGCCGAGAACGAGACCGTGGTGTGCGCCCGCTGCGGTGCCGCCGCGGACGGCCCGACCCCGCCCGTGACCTGGACCTGCTCCGTGGAGAACGGCAGCCGGATCTACTTCTGCGAGAACTGCGCCCGCGACAACATCCGCGCCATCGAAGGACGGCTCGACTCGTCCTGGTGGTAGCGCGTCGCCGGCCGCCCCGGTGGTGAGAGCCGCCCGAGAGCGTCGGCGAGGCCGCAGCCCACCAGGCGTCCACGGCAGGTCAGGCGCCCGCCGCCGTCCCGTCCTCCTCCAGCGCCTCCACGCCCGCCTCCTCGGGCACGAAACCGGGGACCCAGGCAGTGAGTTCGTCGCGCAGCCGGACCGTGGCACCCAACTGGCAGAGCACTCCAATGGTGCTCAGCGTGACCCGGTGGATCAGAAGGTAGGCGGGCGGCAGGTTGAGCTGCCGGCCCAGCTGGTGCGCGGGCGAGCGGGGGTCGGCGATACGGGCCGCCTGCGTGCGCATCCAGTTCCGCGTGAACGTGAACTCCTCCGCCCGGGCGGGCTCGATGATGGGCAGCAGATAGTCGAGCACCGCCTCCGGGTCCAGCTCGACCGTCGGCTTGACGAAACCCTCCTCGCACAGCATCCGGTACACCGGCTCTGCGTCGCCGTCGAGCGTCATCCGCAGCGAGGTGCCGATGGTAGGCGGCAGGCCGTCCGGCAGCCGGTCGACCGTGCCGAAGTCCAGAACCCCCAGCCGCCACTTCTCGGGCGGCCCGCCGTCCGCATCGCCGACGAGCAGCCGGAAGTTCCCGGGGTGCGGGTCCGCGTGCAGCAGCCCGGTGCGGGCTGTGCCGGAGAAGAGGAAACGGGCCAGCAACTGTCCGGCGCGGTCCCGCTCCTCGCGTCCGCCGTGCGCTATGACCTCGGAGAGCGGCACCCCCTCCATCCACTCGGTGATCAGCACCTGGTCGCTCTGGTGCACCACATCGGGGACGACCACATCCGGGTCGTCGGCGAACTCCGCCGCGTGTATCCGCTGGGCCTGCGCCTCCAGGCCGTAGTCCAGCTCTTCCGAGACGCGGTCGCGCAGCTCGGAGATGAGCGGTTTGATGTCCATCCCCGGAATCAGCGGCCCCAGCAGCCGGGCGAACCGGCCGAGCTGGGTGAGGTCGGACAGCAGCGCCTCACCCGCGCCCGGATACTGGACCTTGACGGCCACTTCGCGCCCGTCGTGCCACACCGCGCGGTGCACCTGCCCGATGGACGCCGCCGCCGACGGCTTGTCCTCGAACTCCTCGAACAGCTCCCGCCAGTGCTCGCCGAGCCGCTCCTCCAGCACCGAGTGCACCGTCCGCACTGGCATCGGCGGGGCGGCGTCCTGGAGTTTCGTCAGCGTCGCACGGTAAGGCCCCGCCACCTCCTCGGGCAGCGCGGACTCGAACACCGACAGCGCCTGCCCGAACTTCATCGCTCCGCCCTTGAGCTCGCCGAGCACCTTGAACAGCTGCTCGGCGGTGCGCTGTTGGAGCTCCCGGCCGACGATCTCCGCCGACCGGCCGCCGATCCGCTTGCCGAGACCCCAGGTTGCCCGGCCGGCGATTCCCAGTGGCAGCGCGGCCAGCTTGGCAGTACGCGTGACCGCCTTCCGCGGAAGATCCGACATTCGCCCCTCCAACTCCACTGCATCCTCCGGGAGGGCTACCCCCCGAGCCACGCCGCAGACGGCGGTCGCCCGGCCATTGTCCCGTGCGGCTCGTCCCTGGCGGAGGGGGATTCCCCTGCGCGCGGAGATTCCCCTGCGGAGGCGGATTCCCCTGCGGAAGGAGACTCCCCGGCCGAGGTGTCCGCGTCTGCCGCCCGAGCCGCGCCGCAGCGGCAGGCCGCGTGCGGGGCCACCGGTCGCGCCTCCCATGGCAGGTCCGGCAGCGCGAACTCCAGCCGTGCCCCGGCGCTGAGCGGAAGCCGCCCGTCGAGAAAGCTCAGCGCGTGCGAGGCGGCGAGTCCTGCCACCACCGTCGCCAGTGCGGTGTCGCACGCCATCACCCCCGAGCCGCTGCGCCCCGACCGCCACTGGGCCAGCATCCGGGGCCATGCGGGCTCCCGTTCGGCCCGTTCCAGAGCCAGGCAGCCCGCACAGGCCGAGCCGCCCGGCAGCACCAGCGGCCCCACCACGCCCGTGCCCTCGATCACGCCCGCATACAGATGAGGCACCCCCGAGGCGATCAGCTCGTCGGCGATGACCGGGTCGGGTGCGTAGGCAGCGAGCCCGTCGCGCGGGGCGAGCACCACCAGCGCCGTCGCCGTACCCGACGCCGCGAAGGGTCCGGCGGCCCCGGCCGTCCCAGCAGCCCTTGCCGCCGCGGCCGCGGCATCCGGCCCCGGGCGCCGTGGACGCCGGCCGGGCGCCGCCGCCCGTACGACTCTCCGTGCGGCCACGCTCCGCCGCTCGCCTACGGATTCGGGCGGCAGACCGGACGGCGCGACGTCCCACGGCTCGACACATCCGCCGTCCATCACGTCGACCTGGCCGACCCCCGAGGCCGACAGTGCCGCCGCGACGGCCGCACCGACCCGTCCCGCGCCACGCACCTGCACGCGTATGGCCGCCCGCGCGGACATCCGCCGCATCGCGCCGCCCGGCTCCGGATGCACCACGGACAACGATGCGAGGTCCGGCCTCAGCCGGTCCCAGGCCGCGGCCCGGTCCTGCGCGACCGAACGGTCGCCCCGGTCCTGCGCGACCGAGCGGCCACCCCGGTCCTGTGCGACCCAGCGGTCGCCCTGGTCTGGGTCGACCATTCCCGGCGGCCCGCCCGCCGCCGTAGCGTCGTCGAGCAGCCCGGCCGCACCGAGCCGTTCCACCAACTCGTCGACCCGGCTGGCCCCGAGGCCCATCGCCTCGGCTTCCCGCCGCAGCAGCGGCAGGCCTCGGGTGCCGTCGAGCAGTCCGAGGAAACTGCCCGTCGCCGTGTCCACCGGCCCCACGACCACCGCGTGCGCCGCTGAAACGCCGAATTGCATGTTCTGCCGGTCACGCCAGCCGCGCCGCAGCGCGGGCTTGAGCATCGGATGCATGATTCCGTCCCCCGTTGATCCCTGTTGCTCCCCGTTCGCCCCGGTCGATCGATCCGACCGGCCTCCAGCATGCCCGTACCGCGGTTCAGCTGCGGAAAGTTGTCCACAGGCGGTGTGGATTAGTCATTCAAATTGCGCACACCCATCGAGGGGCGGGACTTCCCCGGCCCCCAGCAGGTAACGTCGGGGCGTGTCCGCCGACCCACTGCACCGCGCCGGGAGCGCGCAGCGCAGCGCAGCCAGCCAGCCCGCCCGCGGCTCGGGGACGAGCGCGGTCGAGGTCAGGAGGAGTGCCCGGCGGCGCAGAACCGTCTCCGCCTACCGCGAGGGCGACCGCACCGTCGTCCTCATCCCGGCCCGCATGTCCGAGGCCGAGGAGAAGCGCTGGGTGACCGTCATGCTCGACAAGCTCGCGGCCCAGGAGAGCAAGCGGATGCTGGGCGACGGGGAACTCGCCAAGCGAGCTGAGCAGCTGTCCGACCAGTACCTCAACGGACGGGCCCGCCCGACCACCGTCCGCTGGGTCACCAACCAGAACACCCGCTGGGGCTCCTGCACCCCTGCCGAGGGCAGCATCCGCCTGTCGCACCGCCTCCAGGGCATGCCCGAGTACGTCATCGACTACGTGCTGGTTCACGAGTTGGCGCACCTGCTCGTGCCGGGCCACGGACCGCGCTTCTGGGAGCTGCTGAAGGCGTATCCGCGGACGGAGCGCGCCCGCGGATACCTCGAGGGCGTGGTCGCGGCGGACCGGCTGCCGCATCTGCCCGCGGCCCGGAGCGAGTAGCCCGTATCGGCCACGCGGGCCGACCGCGCGCGGCTTGCGCACCGGCCCCGCAGCACCGGCCCCGCACCAGCCCCGTATCGGCCCGGTACCAACCCGGCACCGGCATCGCCCGCTGTCTGCCCCAGCGGTTAGCCTGACGCAACGCTTTCACCGCTGCAATCACCGCTGTAATCACCGCAGTGATCATCGCTGTGATCACCGCTGTATTCACCGCTCGGATGGGGGACGGTCGTTACGTATGGCCAGGGAATTCCAACGCGGCCACAAGGCCAAGATCAGTGACCTGACAGCGGGGACGGATCTGTACGTAGGAGTGCAGATCTCCGGGCCCGGACTGTCCTTCGACATCAGTTGTTTCGGCCTCGACCGCGACGAACGGCTGTCGGACGACCGGTACTTCATCTTCTTCAACCAGCCGAAGTCGCCCGAGGAGTCGATCCAGCAACTGGGCGCGCAGGCGGGCGACACGGAGTCGTTCCGCGTCACGCTCGACCGCATCCCGGCGAGCATCCAGAAGCTCTCCTTCACCGCGACCATCGACGGTGCGGGCCAGATGTCGCAGGTCGGGCCGGGCTACATCCGGATCGTGGCGGGCGGCGAGGAAGTCGCCCGCTATTCCTTCACGGGCGCGGAGTTCACCACCGAACGAGCGGTGATGCTCGGCGACTTCTATCTCAAGGACGTGTGGCGGTTCGCCGCCGTCGGGCAGGGGTTCGACGGCGGGCTCGATGCCCTGCTGAAGAACTTCGGCGGTGAGGTGCTCGAGGAGGATGGGGGTGGGGCGGCTCCGCAGCAGCCGCAACAGGCCGCGCCCGGTTTCGCACCGCCCCAGGCGGCCGCTCCCGCGCCGGGCTTCGCTGCCCCGGCCGCCCCGCAGCCCGCCCCGGCTACTCCGGCACCACCACCGCAGCCCGCTCCACCCGCTCCCTCCGACCCGCAGGTGCACACCGCGCCCACGATCGCCGCGCCCATCACGTCTCCGGTCCCCGACCAGCACACCCCACCCGGCGGTCAGGTTCCACCGCCGCCCGGTCAGCCGGGACAGCCCGGTCAGCCGGGCCAATTCCCGGGTCAGCAGCCCCAGTACGGCCAGCCGCCGGGTCAACCCGCCCCCTACGGAGCCCCTCTGCCCGGCCAGGCCCCGCCCGCCGCGCCGGGGCAGCCGTCCTATGGAGGCCAGCCCCAGCCGGGTCAGTTCCCCGGCCAGCAGGGCCCGTACGGTCAGCCCGGCCAGGCGGCACCGGCCCCCGCCCCGTACGGCCAGCAGCCCGCCTCCTACGGTCAGCCCGCCGCGACCGGTGCGCCCGCCGCGACCGGTGCGCCCACCGCGACCGGTTCGCCCGCCGCAGCCGGTTCGCCCGCCGCACTCGGTGTGCCCACCGCGCCCGGGCTCGGTGCGGCCCTGGACAAGTACCGCGAGGCGCCCACCGGTCAGCGCTGGACCCTGCAGAACCAACAACTCATCCGGATCGACCTCGGCGCCGACGGCCAGCCCGTCCTCGCCCGCCAGGGCAGCATGGTGCTCTATCAGGGCAAGGTCGACTTCAGCTACAAGGGAGCCGGTTTCGGCGGCCGGATCGTCGGCAACGCCACCGGCCAGGAGATGCAGCTCATGCGCTGCGCCGGCCGCGGCCAGGTCTTCCTGGCCGAGAACGCCTCGCATGTCCACCCGATCGAGCTCCAGGGCGACGCGATCTGCGTCTCCGCCGAGAGCGTCCTGGCCTTCGACGAGTCGCTGCAGCATGAGGTGCGCCGGATCGAGGGCCACGGCATCCCCGGCGGAGCGCTGTTCACGATGCAGTTCCAGGGCACCGGCACCGTGGTCGTGAAGACCCAGGGCGTCCCGGTCGTCCTCCCCGTCACCCCGACCACGTTCGCGGACAGCAACGCCATCGTCGCCTGGTCCGCCGCCTCGCAGGTGATCATCTCCAGTCAGGTGCGGCTGCGCCGCAACGCCTACCCGGGCCACAGCGGGGAGACCGTGAACCTCCAGTTCCGCGGCGCGCCCGGCAACTTCATCGTCGTCCAGCCCTACGAGGTCTGAAGGAGCCCGTCATGGACCAGACACTGATCGCGGGCTACGCCCCGACCCCGATGGCCGCCCGCATGGAGAACCACGGGCGCAGCATGCTCAAGGTCGCCATGCAGAGCGGCCAGGACCTCTTCGCGCGCACCGGCTCCATGGTCGCGTACGAGGGCTTCGTGCAGTACGAGCCGAACCCGCCCGCCGTACGCCAGATGGCCTCCCAGTGGTTCACCGGCGAGGGCGCCCCGCTGATGAAGTGCAGCGGCGACGGCCTGCTCTACCTCGCCGACTACGGCGCGGACGTCGTCTGCATCAACCTCAACAACGACTCCGTCTCGGTCAACGGCACCAACCTGCTTGCCTTCGACGCCCACCTCCAGTGGGGCGTCCAGCGCGTCAAGGGCATGGCCAAGTTCGCCGGGCAGGGACTCTTCAACGTCGGGCTCTCCGGCACCGGTTGGGTCGCCCTGACCTCGCGCGGCACCCCGATCGTCGTCGACTGCGGCCGCGGCGAGGATGAGACCTACGTGGACCCGGACGCGCTCGTCGCCTGGTCAACCGGCTTGAAGATGAAGGGGAAGCGGAGCTTCAAGGCCTCCTCCATGATCGGGCGGGGCAGCGGCGAGGCGTACCAGATCGGCTTCTCCGGCCAGGGATTCGTCGTCGTACAGCCGAGTGAGGACAGCACTGACCGGCTCCGGGCCCGGGGCTGAGGGGGAGCGAACACACCATGCAGAGCCCGCTTTTCGGCTACACCGAGCACCAGACCCAGGACCGCTACGCGCTGCAGAACCCGCAGATGCTGCGCGTCGCGCTCACCGGACACGACGACGTCCTCGCCCGTAAGGGCGCAATGGTCGCCTACCAGGGGCTGCTCGAGTTCGACGGCGAGTACCAGACCCAGGGCCAGCGTCGCGCCCGCGCCCACACCGGCGAGGGCCTCGACCTGATGCGCTGCTCGGGCCAGGGCACCGTCTACCTCGCCAACCTCGCCCAGTACGTCCACGTAGTGGACGTGGACCGGGACGGGCTGACCGTCGACAGCGCCTACGTCCTTGCGCTCGACTCCGCGCTGCACTGGGAGGCGATCGCGGTGGACAGCCAGTTCGGCGTCTCCGGGTCCGGCGCGTACAACCTGCAGATCTCCGGCCAGGGCAAGGTCGCGCTGATGACCTCGGGCCAGCCGCTGATGCTCCAGGTCACCCCGGACAAGTACGTCAACGCCGACTCCGACGCCCTCATCGCCTGGTCCACCTCGCTGCGGGTCCAGATGCAGGCGCAGACGTCGTCCTCGAGCGTCTACCGGCGGCGCGGCAACACCGGCGAGGGCTGGGAGCTCAGCTTCCTCGGCCAGGGTTACGCACTGGTCCAGCCCAGCGAGCTGCTCCCGCCGCAGAACGCGGTGATCGGCCAGGGGATGGCCGCCCAGTACGGCATGGGCCAGCAGGGCGCCCACGGCCAGAACCAGGGCAACATCTGGTCCAACCGCTAGAGGACGGCAGCGGACGGACCGCCCCCGCGCGGGGTGCGGACGGACCGCACCCGCGCGCGTCAGCCTCGCAGCAGCGCGCGGGTGCGGTCCACCAGCCGTACGACGGACTCGTCCGCCACCGCGGCCACCTCGTCGTACGCGAACCAGCGCAGGTCCAGCGACTCGTCGCTGATCGCCGTCACCGCGCCGCCGGGCGCGAGAGCGGCGTATTGCACGTCCAGGTGCCAGGCGCACGGCGTGTGGTGGCGGTCCAGGCGCGCCGGGCCGGCGGGCAGCAGCGTCAGGCCCTCGATCCCGGACTCCTCGGTGGCCTCACGCAGGGCGGCCCCGGCCAGGGTGGTGTCCTGCGGCTCGCAGTGCCCGCCCATCTGCAGCCACATCCGCAGCTTCTTGTGCAGGGTCAGCAGTACGCGGCCACCTGCCGGGTCGACCACCAGGGCGCTCGCCGTGATGTGCCCGTCCCGGCAGGACTTCCACATTCCGTTCGGGTGCGCAGCGAGGTGATCGCCGTACGCGAGGCGCAGCCGCTCCTGATCCGCATCCGGCGCGGGCCACTCCTTCAGGGCCCGCGCCGCGTCCTCGTACAGGCTCACTTCTCGCTGTCGCCCTCGCCGCCGCTGTCCTTGGGCTCGCCGTCCCCTTCGGCCTTGTCGCCCTTGTCGAGCCGCGGCTTTCCGTCCCCGCCCGCCGCCTCGCCGAGCATCTTGTCCAGCTCGGCGAAGTCCAGCTGCTCGCGGTGTACGAAGCCGTCCGGGTCGTCCAGGTCCCCGGCCGTCGGCAGCATGTCCGGATGGGCCCACAGGGCGTCCCGGCCGTCAAGACCGCGCGCGTCGGTGAGCGAGGCCCACAGCCGCGAGGCGTCCCGCAGCCGCCGCGGCCGCAGTTCGAGGCCGATCAGCGTGGCGAAGGTCTGCTCCGCCGGGCCGCCGCTCGCGCGCCGCCGGCGCAGCGTCTCGCGCAGCCGGCCGGCGGACGGCAGGTGCGGCGCGGCCGCGGCGTGCACCACCGCGTCGACCCAGCCCTCCACGAGCGCCAGCGCCGTCTCGAGCCGGGCCAGCGCCGCCTTCTGCTCCGGGGTGTCCTCCGGCTGGAACATGCCCTGCTGCAGCGCCTCCTGCAGCTGCTCGGGGTGCGTCGGATCGAGCTGGCCGACCACGTCCTCGAGCTTCGCGGTGTCGACCTTGATCCCGCGCGCGTAGCCCTCGACCGCGCCGAAGAGGTGCGAGCGCAGCCACGGCACGTGGGCGAACAGGCGCTGGTGGGCCGCCTCGCGGAGCGCGAGATAGAGCCGTACCTCCTCCGGTGGGACGCCGAGATCCTTGCCGAACGTCTCGATGTTCACCGGCAGCAGCGCTGCCTTGCCCGCGGGCCCGAGCGGCAGCCCGATGTCGGTCGAGCCGACCACTTCGCCCGCCAGCATGCCCACGGCCTGCCCGATCTGGGTGCCGAACATGGCGCCGCCCATCGAGCGCATCATCCCGAGCAGCGGGCCCGCCATGGCCTGCATCTCCTCGGGCAGTACGTCGCCCATGGCCGCGCCCACGCGCTCGGCGACCGGGTCCACCAGGTCCTTCCACACCGGGAGGGTCGCCTCGACCCACTCGGCGCGGCTCCACGCGACCGCCGCACCCGAACCGGACGGCAGCGAGGTGACGCCGTCCAGCCACAGGTCCGCCAGCCGCACCGCCTCCTCGACGGCCGCGCGCTCGCCCGGCGAGACGCTCGCGTCCTTGGTGCCGTCGGAGGTGCCCTGCGCGACGGTCTGCCGCGCGATGTCCTTGGCCATGTCCCAGTTCACCGGGCCGCCCTCGTAGGAGAGCATCTGCCCGAGGCGCTGGAAGGCCGCTCCCAGGTCGTTCGGATTCAGCGAACCGAACATCGCGGCGAACGGGTTCTCCCCACCGCTCCCCCCGCCGAACCCGAACGGATTCGCGGGGCCCTGATTGCCGCCCTGGCCGCCCTTCTTCTTGCCGTCGTCGCCGTCGTCCGGCTCCTCCGGCGGAAGGCCGAATCCGAATGGGGTGTCACTCACGGGTTTCCTCGGCTCTTAGGGCCGCCGGCCCGGGGCCGGCGGCGACTGCCCGACATCACAACCCAGCGTAGACACCCTGCCCACCTCTAGGCTCGGTGCTTGGCTGCCCGGAAGCCTGCGGCAGGATGGACGCCACCTGGTACGTACGCGTCACTGCCCGTACGTACTGAAGACAACCGCTGGAGCCGCCCGGTGAGTTCCCCAGACCGAGAAGTTCGCGCAGCGCGAAACGAGGCCTCGGCGCCCGCGCGCCGGCCCGTCGTCGCGGTCACCGGCGCCGCCTCAGGCGTCGGCGCCGTGCTGACCCGGCGGCTGGCCGACTCCGAGGAGATCAAGCAGGTCGTGGCCATCGACGAGCGCCGCGGCGAGGTCCCCGAGGCCCAGTGGCACCTGCTCGACGTACGGGATCCGGCCATCGCGGAGAAGCTGCGGGGCACCGACGTCGTCGTGCACCTCGCGCTCGACCTCAACCTGGGCACCGACCCGGCCGCCCGCACCGCCTACAACGTGCGCGGCGCCCAGACGGTGCTGACCGCGGCCGCGGCCGCGGGAGTGCACCGGGTCGTCCTGTGCACCTCGGCCATGGTCTACGGCGCGCTGCCCGACAATGATGTGCCGCTCGCCGAGGACGCGGAGCTGCGCGCGACCGCCGAGGCCACCGGCGTGGGCGACCTGCTGGAGATCGAGCATCTCGGCCGCCGTGCGCCCCGCGCGCACCCCGGCCTCAATGTCACGGTGGTAAGGCCCGCCATCCTGGTGGGCGGTACTGACACCGCCCTGACCCGCTACTTCGAGTCCCCTCGTCTCCTCGTCGTCGCCGGGTCCCGCCCGACCTGGCAGTTCTGCCACGTGGAGGACCTGGCGAGCGCCCTGGAGTACGCGGCGCTCGGGAAGGTCGACGGCGAACTGGCGGTCGGCTGCGACGGCTGGCTGGAGCAGGAAGAGATCGAGGAGCTGACCGGCATCCGGCGCATGGAGCTCCCGTCCGCCGTCGCGCTCGGCGCCGCGTCCAGGCTGCACCGGCTCGGCCTTACTCCGTCCCCCGCGGGCGACCTCGCGTACACCATGCACCCGTGGGTGGTCAGCGGCAGCCGGCTGCACGACGCCGGCTGGCGTCCTGGGTGGACGAACGAGGAAGTCCTCGCGGAGCTTCTGGAGGAGGTCGCGGGCCGCCATACGGTCGCGGGCCGCCGCCTCGGCCGCAAGGACGCGACGACGCTCGGAGCGGCGGGGGCGACCGTCGCCCTGGTCGGCACGGCGGCCCTGGTCAGGCGGGCTCGCAAGGCCCGCCGCAGGGGCTGACGCACCTGGCTCACGGAGCGAGTGCGAACGCATGACGGAAGAATCCTTCCGCCATGCGGGATATCTGGGATTCCTTAATCGAGACGGGTACGGCACGATGGACGCCATGGCACGGACGTACGACCACCCCGGCGAGGCGCCGGCCCCCAACCCGATCCGCCTCCTCGCGATCCGCGACACCGCGCTGTCCGTCGACGAGGTCTTCGCGGCGGTCGGGGACGACTCCGCGGGCGGCACCGCCCTCTTCGTGGGAACCGTGCGCGACCACGACGGCGGGGCCGATGTCGCGGCTCTCGGCTACTCCGCCCATCCGACCGCCGAAGCGGAGCTTCGCCGGGTCGCGGAGAAGGTGGCGGCCGACTTTCCCGTCCGGGCCATGGCCGCCGTTCACCGGGTCGGCGACCTCGCCGTGGGCGACCTGGCCGTCGTCGTGGCCGTCTCGTGCCCGCACCGCGCCGAGGCTTTCGCCGCCTGCCGCCGCCTGATCGACGACCTCAAGGGGGAGGTCCCGATCTGGAAGCACCAGCAGTTCGCGGATGGAGACGAGGAGTGGGTCGGCGCGTAGCGCCCGCCGGGGCCCTGCGATCACTGATGGCCCACCAACAGCCCCTCCCTGGTTGCGTAACCGGCACCCTGCGGTGAGCGTTGATCGGGCGGATGGTTAATCTGCTGATCAGTCAGTTGCGGTTGTCAGTTCTAGATGCGCATGGGGTCGGGAGGCCGGTATGGCGGCGCTCGCTTGGTTGCTGATTCCGGTTGTCGCGGCTGTCGTCGCGGCCGCGTGGGCCCGCTGGGCCGCGCGTAACCGAAAGGTCGGCGACGTCGCCGAACTGGCCGGGTACGAGCGGTTCCGAGAGGCCATGGAACGTTCCCGCACCGGCGACTCCGACGCGGCGGCCTGAGCGCCTCCGCACCGGGCCCCGAGGGCCCGGGCGACCCCGTACGGACCGGCCCCGGGAGTGCACTGTCGGACCAGTCCCGTACTGTCGTTCTCATGCCACGCCGCACCGCGACGCTGCTCGCCTCCACCCTGATTCTCATTGCGCTGCTGTGTGCAGGGGTGCTGATTCCCGTGCCGTATTCGGAGATGTCTCCCGGTCCGACGGTGAACACCCTCGGCGATCATGGTGGCGAGCCGGTGCTGCACATCTCCGGGCGCAAGACCTATCCGGCGAAGGGCCATCTCAACATGACGACGGTCCGGGTGACCGGCGCCGACTACCGGATGAATCTCGTCGAGGCGGTCGCCGGCTGGCTCTCCCACGATGACGCGGTCGTCCCGCACAGCACGCTCTACCCGGACGGCCAGACCGCGGAGCAGGCCAATCAGGAGAACGCCGAGGAGTTCAGCCAGTCCCAGGAGAGCGCCAAGGTCGCGGCCATGAAGGTGCTGGACATACCGGTCTCCGCGCGCGTGGTCGTGGCATCCGTCGTCAAGGACAGCCCCGCCCAGGGCACGCTGCACGCCGGGGATGTGATCAAGGCCGTGGACGGCAAGCCGGTCGCGAAGCCGGGCGATGTCGCCAAGCTGGTCACGCAGCACAAGCCGGGGCAGCAGGTCAGCTTCACCATCGTCCCGGCCAAGGCGGCCGCCGCCGCGGAGAAGGCCGGCAAGCCGGAGCCGGGGACCCGGGAGACGGTCTCCATCACCACGCGGAAGGCGCCGGACGACGACCGGGCGATCGTCGGCATCCAGGCGGGCACCGACCACACGTTCCCGTTCGAGATCGACATCAAGCTGGCCGACGTGGGCGGCCCGAGCGCCGGGATGATGTTCACCCTCGGCATCGTCGACAAGCTGACCCCCGGCGACCTGACCGGCGACAACTTCGTCGCGGGCACCGGGACGATCGACGACGAGGGCAAGGTCGGGCCGATCGGCGGCATTCAGATGAAGACGGTCGGGGCCCGTGACAAGGGCGCCCGGTACTTCCTGACGCCCGAGGACAACTGCGCCACCGCGGCCAAGGACAAGCCCTCCGGCCTCACTCTGGTGAAGGTCGGAACGATCGACGACGCTGTGAAGGCCTTGGAGCAGATCCGCGCGGGGGACACGGCCGACGTGAAGCGCTGCACGAAGGACTGAGCCGGTCCGGAGCCGACCGTCACGTACCGGCCGCACCCGGCCCGGCCCTGGGCCGAACACCCCGGCCCGGCCGCACGCGCCCTGGCCCGATAACCCCGGGCCCGACCGCACCGCCTGCTCCGCGAAAGGTCGCGGACCGCCTACTCCGCGAAGGTCGCGGCGAGGGCCTCGGCGAGCCCCGGCACGAGGTCGGAGCCGGTGAGCACCTCGGTCGGCGAGTCCTTCTCGCGCAGCCGCAGCGCCGTCTCGCGCGCACCGTCCCGCAGCACCGCCACGGTCATCCTGACCTCCTGGCGGTCCGGGTGCTCCGCAACCCACTTCGCGAGCTGCCCCTCGTCCATGCCCTCGGGCACGGACGCCTCGGCGGCCGGCGGCAGCATCAGCCGCTCCACGGTCAGGGCGCAGCCGACCACCGCGTCAGGCCAGGCGATGGTGGCGAGGAACTCGTCGAGCGGCGCGCCCCGCGGCAGCTCGTCCTGCTCCACCGGGGTCAGGGTGGCCTCGGCGTCGTTGTCGATGCCGAGCTGGGCGGCGAGCCCCGGTTCCTGGGCGCGCAGTTGATCGGTGTCGACGAGGGCGAAGAGACGGGCCGGCTGGTCCCAGCCGAGCCCGGCCGCGTACTCGTCGATCTCGAGTACGGCGCGGGTGAGCGGGCTTGCGGCCATCGGAGCACCCGAGGCGGAGGAGAGGTTGGACATGGTCAGTATCTTGCCCTGTTCGTAACCGGAATCGGGAACCGAGTAAAGCTTGAGTAAGTTGCATGGGTGGGCCCTACTATCGCGGGGCCTGCTCATACGACAGCGAACTTCGAGGTGCGCACCTTGGCTTTCCAGATGCCGGACCGCGGCGGAGGCCCGACAGGCCCGCGGATCAGAGTCGGCCGACCGTCCCGGCGCGTCCGGACCCTGCTCATGACCTTGGGCGTGCTCGCCGTGCTGGCGATGCTCTTCGTCATGTTCGCCGGGTTCTGGACGGACTGGCTCTGGTATCGCTCGGTCGGCTTCTCGTCGGTCTTCACCACCACCCTGTGGACCAAGATCGGCCTTTTCTTCGTCTTCGGCCTCCTCATGGCCGCGGCCGTCGGCATCAACATCTGGTTGGCGCACAAGCTCCGCCCGCCGCTGAGCGCGATGTCCGTCGAGCAGCAGAGCCTGGACCGCTACCGGATGGGTATCGCGCCCTACAAGAAGTGGGTGCTGCTCGGGGTCACCGCCCTCGTAGGGCTGATCGCGGGCGCCTCCGCCTCCGGCCAGTGGCGCACGTGGCTGCTGTGGGTCAACGGCGTGTCGTTCGGCAGGGAGGACGCGGAGTTCGGAAAGGACGTGTCCTTCTACGCCTTCGACCTGCCCTGGTACCGCTTCCTGCTGGGCTTCGGCTTCGCGGCCGCGGTGCTGGGCCTGATCGCGGCCGCGCTGGTGCACTACCTGTACGGGGGGCTGCGGATCACCAGCCCCGGCGCGCGGGCCACGGCCGCGGCCACCGGCCATCTGTCGGTGCTGCTCGGCATCTTCGTCTCGCTCAAGGCGGTCGCCTACTGGCTCGACCGCTACGGCCTCGCGGTGAAGTCCAGTGACTTCAAGGCGACGGGCAACTGGACGGGTCTGCGTTACGTCGACGCCAACGCGTATCTCCCGGCCAAGACGATCCTCTTCTGTATTGCGGCGATCTGCGCGGTGCTGTTCTTCGCGACACTCTGGCGCCGCACCTGGCAACTGCCAGTGATCGGCTTCGGTTTGATGGTGCTCTCGGCGATTCTGATCGGCGGGCTCTACCCGGCGATCGTGCAGAAGTTCCAGGTCCAGCCGAACGAGCAGGCCAAGGAGTCCGCGTACATCGAGAAGAACATCGATGCCACGCGCGAGGCGTACGGCATCAATGACGCGAGCGTGACGAACTACTCGGGCCGGGCAGGCACGGACGATCAGGCGAAGCTCCGCAAGGACGCGGACACGACGGCCAGTTACCGCCTGATCGACCCGAACGTCGTCCCGCCGACCTTCCAGCAGCTCCAGCAGGAGCGCAAGTACTACCAGTTCCCGCTGACGCTGGACGTCGATCGCTACAAGGGCCCCGACGGCAAGGCGCAGGACACCGTCATCGGCCTGCGCGAACTGAACATCGCAGGCATTCCCAAGCACAACTGGATCAACGACCACTTCACCTATACGCACGGCTACGGCATGGTCGCGGCCAGGGGCACGACCACGGACCCGGATGCGGACCCCGCGGGCTCCCCGGACTTCACCGAGTCCGGCCTCCCCACCAGGGGGCAGCTCGGCAGGTACGAGCAGCGGATCTACTACGGCGAGAAGACCGAGCAGTACTCGATCGTCGGCGGGCCCCAGAAGGAGCTCGACTACGAGCAGAACGGCGAGAGGAGCACCAGCTACCGCGGCAACAGCGGGGTCGACCTCTCCAACCCCGTCAACCGCGCCGCCTACGCCGTGGCTTTCAGCGACCCGCAGATCTTCTACTCGGGGGCCATCGGCGAGGGTTCGCGGATCCTCTACAACCGGACGCCCAAGGAGCGGATCGAGTCCGTCGCGCCCTGGCTGACCATCGACGGTGACGCGTATCCGGCGGTCGTGGACGGCCGCATCAAGTGGATCGTCGACGCCTACACCACCACCAACGGCTACCCGTACTCCTCCCGTACGACGCTGGGGGACACGACGGCCGACTCGCTGACCACCGGCCAGCGGACCGTGGTCGCCCAGCAGAACCAGGTCAACTACATTCGCAACTCGGTCAAGGCGACGGTGGATGCCTACGACGGCTCCGTGAAGCTGTACGAGTGGGACACCGATGACCCGGTTCTCAAGACCTGGATGAGGGCGTTCCCGGGCACGGTGGAGTCCAAGAGCTCGATCGATCAAGATCTGATGCAGCACCTGCGCTACCCGCAGGACCTGTTCAAGGTGCAGCGTGAACTGCTCACCCGCTACCACGTCACCGACGCCGCCCAGTTCTACAGCGGCAGTGACGCGTGGCAGGTGCCGGACGACCCCACCAACAAGGACTCCGGCGCCGTCCCGCCGTACTACCTCAGCATGACCATGCCGGGGCAGACGGCACAGACCTTCTCGCTGACGACGACCTTCACCCCCAGCGGACGCCCCAACCTCGGAGCGTTCATGGCCGTCGACGCCGATGCCACGAGCCCGGACTACGGCACGATGAGGCTGCTCAAGGTGACCTCCAACGTGCCGGGCCCGCAACAGGTGCAGAGCGAACTCAACGGCAACGCCGACGTCGCCGAGTTCGTCAGAAACCTCAGAGGCACCGACTCGGACATCGAGTACGGCAACCTGCTGACGGTGCCGCTCGACGAAGGGTTCCTCTACATCGAGCCGGTGTACGTGCGAGGCGGCAACGCGAACTACCCGCTGCTCAAGAAGGTGGGGGTCTCGTACGGCAAGGAGACCGTCTTCAAGGACACACTGGGCGAGGCGCTGAACGAGGTCTTCGGGACGGAGGGGGCCGAGACCGGCCAGCCGCCGGGCGAGGGCACCACGCAGCCGCCGTCGGCGGAGAACCCGACCGTGCAGCAGGCGCTCGACGACGCGCAGAAGGCGTTCGAGGCGGGCCAGAAGGCGCTCCAGGAGCAGGACTGGACCGCGTACGGCAAGGCCCAGGACGACCTGGAGGCGGCGATCAAGAGGGCCGCCGATGCGCAGGCGCAGGCCGACCAGGAGGGTGACGGGAAGTCAGGCGACGGGCAGGCCGGCGAGAAGGGCGGCGGGCAAGGCAACTGAGCAGGCGCCATCCCGCGTCGTGGTACGGTGAGCGCACAACGACGCGGGGTGGAGCAGCTCGGTAGCTCGCTGGGCTCATAACCCAGAGGTCGCAGGTTCAAATCCTGTCCCCGCTACTACAGAAGGACCCGGAGTCAACAGACTCCGGGTCCTTCGCTTGTGTGGGGGACACCGCGGATATGGCGTTTGGCAAGTAGCTCTGTCGGGAAGTCGACAAAACGCCGAAGTGACTTCACTGGCTGCGGTATACCAGGTGTACGCAGGTTGCAGGTGGTGCGACGATGGCCCTTATGGGGGACAAGGCAATTCTGTTGGAAACAGGTCGGTTTGCGGACCCGCCCGGTGACGAGCGGGCCCCCGCCGTGCCCGGATCCGCTGCGAGCTGTGACGACACCACCACCGCCGATCCCGCCGCCGAGGCCGGTACGTTCACCGGGCAGGCGGAGGAGGAGGCCCGCCACCGCCAGGCCGCCGAGGCCGGGGACACCGAGTCGATGAGCGTCCTCGGCGCCCTGCTGCTGCGCCGCGGCGACCTCGACGGCGCCGAGCCCTACCTGCGCGCCGCCACCAGCGCGGGTGAGCGCGCCGCCGCCAACAACCTGGGCGTCCTGCTGCACCAGAAGGGCTACCCGGACGAGGCGGCCGGCTGGTGGCGGATCGCCGCCGTGGCCGGATCCGCCGCTGCCGCGCACGCCCTCGGCCGCCACTACCGGGAGCGGGGCGACGAGCCGGCGGCGGAGTACTGGCTGCGTCAGTCGGCCGAATCGGGCCATGCGCTGGGCGCGTACGCGCTCGCCGACCTGCTGGATCACCGCAGCGACGTCGGCTCGGAGCGCTGGTTCCGTGCCGCCGCCGAGCAGGGGCACCGCGAGGCCGCGTACCGCCTCGCCCGCATCCTGGACCTGCGCGGCCACGACGCCGGGGGGCGCGACGCCGCGGGCCGCGACCTCGGGGGACCGGACCTCGGTGGCCGCGACATCGGGAACCGGGACGCCGTACGCCGGGACCGACGTCTGGACGCCGTACGCCGGGACGACGGAGGTCTGGACGCCGGACGTCCGGACGCCGTACGCCGGGGCATCGCGGCCCTGGACGGGCCGTCGCCCGACGACCCGGAGCAGCGCGCGGCCACGGCCGAGGCCGAGCAGTGGTACCGGCAGGCCGCCGCGCGCGGTCACCGGCGCGCTGCCCTGCACCTCGGCATGCTCCTAGAAGAGCGGGACGAGGTGCAGGAGGCGGGCCGCTGGTACCTCACGGCCGCCAAGGACGGTGAGCCGCGCGCTGCTTGCGCGCTCGGCTTCCTGCTGCGCGACGCGGGCGACACCGACAGCGCCGCCATCTGGTGGCGCCGGGCCGCCCAGAAGGGCGATGGCAACGCTGCCAACGCCCTCGGCGCGCTGCACGCCGACCGCGGTGAGCCGCAGACCGCCGAGCGCTGGTACCGCGCCGCGCTCGACGCCGGAGACGTCAACGGCGCGTACAACCTCGGCCTGCTGTGCTCCGAGCAGGGGCGTACGCCGCAGGCCGAGCAGTGGTACCGCCGCGCCGCCTACGCCGGGCACCGCGAGGCCGCCAACGCCCTTGCCGTACTGCTGCTGCAGCGCGGTGACGCGGCGGGCGCGGAGCCGTGGTTCTCCAAGGCCGCGGAGGCGGGCAGCGTCGACGCAGCGTTCAACCTCGGCATTCTGCACGCCAGTCGGGACGACGACCGTACGGCTCGGCAGTGGTACGAGCGCGCCGCCTCGGCCGGGCACACGGATGCGGCGCTGCAGGTCGCCATCGCGCTCCTCAGGGACGGCGACGAGCGGGCCGCCGAACGTCACTTGCGGTGCGCGGCGGGCGGCGGCAGCGCGGAGGCCGCCTTCCGGCTCGGCGCGCTGCTCGAGCGGCGGCAGCGTCCCGAGGAGGGGGACGGCGGGACCACCGAGTGCGAGGAGTGGTACGAGCGGGCGGCCGAGCAGGGCCACCGGCGGGCGCAGGTGCGCTGCGGAATGATCGCGGCGTTCCGCGGCGACGCGGTCGGGGCCGCAGGCTGGTACCGCACGGCCGCGGAGGCGGGCAGCCGCAACGGGGCCTTCAACCTCGGGCTGCTCCTCGCGCGGGAGGGCAGCGAGCCGGAGGCCGCGCTGTGGTGGACCCGCGCGGCCTCGGCGGGGCACGGGAGGGCGGCGCTGCGCCTCGCGCTGCTCGCCGCGCGGCGGGGCGAGCTCGCGGACGCCCAGCACTGGTGCTCCCGTGCGGTGGAGCATGGCCCGCCGGAGGTCGCAGAACGCGCGGCCCGCCTGCGCGACGCCCTGCAGCAGGAGCTCACGGCATAGCGCCTCCGGCGTTATGCCGTGAGGCCGTCCCCCTGGCCCATTCGCCGCCGCTCCTCGCGCCCTCGGCGCGGTCAGCCGCCGACGGCCAGGCCCTTCAGGCGGGCGGCTGTGCGGAACTGTGGTGCCTTTCGCGGCTCCCGCGGCGCATCGCCGTCGGTTTCCCGCCCGCCTGAAG
>NZ_JBQQBY010000055.1:0-43050 GCF_052246385.1 Streptomyces sp. 8N616
CGGCGGGACCGGGACAAGGTGCTGCACGGGCGGGAGAGCGGCATCATCAAGCGGCTGCCGCACGGAGAGTTCGTCGAGGTGCACGAGCCGCTCTCGCAGGAGCAGCTGCACACGCTCACCCAGCATCGCCAGTACGAGCCGCTCGAGCTCGGCCCGGAGGTCGAGGAGGTCGACGAGAACGGCGTACGGCGCAAGATCAAGCGCTCGCAGAAGTTGCGCGCGAAACTCAGCCGCGCCTTCTACGGCTCGGGCAGCCAGATCCCCAAACCCGCCAGCGCTCATTCCCGCACCCCGTCCCGCCGTTCGTAGGCGCTCTGGAAAGCGTTTACTGCATTGCGGATTTGGCGCTGGGTTTGTGTCAGGAAGGCGCGCCCGCGGGTCACGATGCCGTCGGCGGCCTGGTTCCGGGCGGAGTCGAGTACGGCGGTGCCCATCGATGCGGCCGCCGCGGTCAGCTAAGGGGCGATCTGGCCGACCACCACCATTGTCTCGGACATTCCAGCACTCCGTCCGCCGCAGAACCACGTACCGAGACTGTCAACTTGCTTTGATTACGGCGAGTTATCCGTCCTGGGCCGACACGAAAGCACAGATCCGAGGTCCAGGTGACCTGCGCGTCGTGAGTCATTTTCACGGCTCACCCTCCAGGGGGCCCTGGCATGAGGGACGTGCGGGCGGGGGAGGGTGGTCCGGGACGGATACCACAGCATCCCTGACAGTGATTCAGGAGGCGAGCCGCATGACGCAGACGACGCACGGCATGGCCGGCAACGGCGCGGGAGCCGGCAGGGGTGCCGGGACGGGTACGGGAGCGGGCAAGGGTACCCGCACGGGCACGGGTACGGGAGCGGGCAAGGGTGCCCGCACGGGCACGGGCGCGGGCGCGGGCAGGGGTGCCCGCACGGGCACGGGCGGCGGTGCCGGCTTCACGTACCGTACCGACCACCTCGAGGCCGCCGACCACGCGCGCGTGGCCACGTACACCTGGCTGCCCGCGAGCGGCGTCCGCCCCCGCGCGCTGGTCCAGATCGCGCACGGCGCCGCGGAACACGGCCTGCGCTACGACCGGTTCGCCCGCTTCCTCGCCGGGCACGGCTACGCGGTGGTGGCCTCCGACCACCGTGGCCACGGCGCGACCGCCGTCTCCACCGGCGGCTACGGCGTCGCGGGCGACGACGGGTGGCGGGCGATCGTCGCCGACATCAAGGCCATCGGCGACCGGGTCCGCGCCGAACACCCCGGAGCGCCCCTGGTCCTGCTCGGCCACAGCCTGGGCTCGATGCTCGCCCGGGACTGCGCGCAGGAGTACGGGAGCGAGCTCGCGGGGCTGATCCTCTCGGGCACCTTCCGCTCGCTGCCCGGCGCGGAGACCGAAAGCGGGATCGCGGACCTGGAGCAGGAGATCGCGGAGCGCGGCCGCGCCGCGCTCTCCTCCTTCATCCCCGACCTCTTCGCCTCCTTCAACGACCCCTACCCCCACAGGACCGGCTTCGAATGGCTGTCGCGCGACGAGGCCGAGGTGGACGCGTACGCCGCGGACGAGCGCTGCGGGTTCGCGTTCAGCGCCGGTCTCGCCCTTGACTGGGTCCGGGCCGTCCGCAAGATCAACGACCCGCGCAACCTCGCCCTTATCCCGGCCCGCCTGCCGGTCCACATCGCGGTCGGCACCGAGGACCCGTGCAACCAGCGGATGACGCTGGTGTACGAACTGCTGGAGGACTTCCGCTACCTCGGCACGGAGGACCTGAGCTGGCGGGCCTACGAGGGGGCGCGGCACGAGATCCTCAACGAGACGAACCGCGACGAGGTGCAGCACGACCTGCTGGAGTGGCTGGACAAGCACGTCTGACGCGTCCGAGTCATCGGAGTTCGGGGCCGGGTCCGGGGCCGCTGTCAGTGGCGGGCGCTACGGTCGGTGACAGTGGGTGACAGCCGGGGACGGGCAGCACCGGCAGACCGGGCGGTCCCGGAGAACCGGGGGTGCCGGGGATGACCGTGCTGCCGGGAGCCGGGAGCCGGTTGCCGGGGAGAGTGGGAGAACGGAGGGCAAGGGGATGGGGACCACGGCCGAGGACGTCCGCAGGATCGCGCTCGCGCTGCCGGAGACGGAGGAGAAGCTCGCCTGGGGCATGCCGACCTTCCGCGTGAAGGGGAAGATCTTCGCCTCGCTGGCCGACGACGACGCCTCGATAGGCGTGAAGTGTCCGATCGAGGACCGGGAGGAGCTGATCGCGGCCGAGCCGGGGAAGTTCTTTCTGCGGCCCGGACACGACGACAACTTCGCGTGGCTGCGGGTGCGGCTCACCGCTCTGGACGACGAGGACGAGCTGGAGGCGATCCTGCTGGACGCCTGGCGCTTGACGGCACCGCGCAGGCTGGCGGAGGAGTACGAGGGGGAGGGCGAGGAGGCGACGACGGGCTGAGAGCGTGTGGTCAGCGTGCGGTCGTGCCCGGACCGGCGGCCAGGGGACCAGCCAGCTGGCGTCGGCCGGTTAGTGGTCAGCCGGTCGGCTGCCGGCTTGCCGGGCGCGCCGGGCGTGCAAGGCCCGCCGGGTCAGACGGGTCGAACGGGCCTGACATGCCTCCCAGGCCTCCCAGGCCGCCCAGGGCTCCCGGGGCTTCCGGGGCTTCCGAGGCCGAGGAAGCCGGTGACGCGCTCGCGCAGCGCACGCGGGTCGAGCCCGTGCGCGGCGAGGTGCTCGTCGATGGTGCCGTACCGGCGCAGCTCGCCGCGCGCCGTGCCGAGCCCGAGGATTCGGTGCGGGGTGTCGGCGAGTGCGTCGCCCGCGGCGGCGGTGGAGGTGCCGGCGAGATAGGGCTCGACGAGCACGACGTCGGCCCGGTCGCCGACGGCGGCGCGCAGCGAGGCCGCGTCGAAGGGCCGCACCGTGGCGGCGTACAGCACGGTCACGTCCAGGCCCTCGACGGCCGCCCGTACGGTGCCGAGCATGGGCCCCACGGCGACGACCACCCCGCCGCGCCCTCGCCGTACGGTCAGGAACCCGCCGTCCCCGGTGACCGGCTGCGGCTCCGCGTTCTGCTGCACGGAGAGCCGTACGTACACCTTGTCGTCCCCGGCGGCCACCGCGTGCCGCAGCAGCCGCTCCGCCTCGTCGGGGTGGCCGGGGACGTGGACGGTCCAGCCGTCGAGGGTGTCGAGGAGAGCCACGTCCCCGGGTGCCATGTGGGTGTAGCCGCCTGCCGGCCAGTCGTACGACGCGCCCGCGCTGACCAGCACGCCGCCCGCGCCCTGATGCCCGAAGTCCAGCTTGACCTGCTCAAACGGACGCTCGACCAGGAAGCTGGCGAACGTGTGCATGACCGGTCGCATCCCGGTCAGCGCGAGTCCGCCGCCCGCGCCGATCAGCAGCTGCTCCCGGATGCCGACGTTGATCACGCGGTCGGGGTGCCTGCGCTCGGCCTCGGCGAAGCCGTCCCTGCCGATCTCGGCGAGGACGACCGCGACACGCGGGTCCTCGTCGAGGAGCTGGGAGGCGGTGGCGGCGAAGCGTTCACGCATGGTGTCCATGGCGGTTCCTCTCGGCGGGGGGTGTCGGCTTGCGCTGTCGGCCGGGGCATGGCGGGGCCGGTGCCGGGGCCGCCCGCTGGCGGCCGTGGCCCGGCGCGGCCAGGGGCAGGGGCCTGAGCCCGACCTGGGGCCGGGCTCAGGCGGTCTTGGGTTCGACGCGGGCGACGACGGCGTGCGGCCGCCCGGGGTGGGGCGCGGTGAAGGCCTGGTACAGCGCCTCGTGATCGCGCCCGTCAACGGTCGCGGCCGACCAGCCCGCCGCCTCGAAGCGCGAGGCGATGCCGCCGGGCCAGCCGTGGGTGGCGGAGGAGTTGTCGATCACGAGGGTGTGCAGCCGGTCGAGGCCCGCGGCCGGCGCGAAGGCGATGGCCTCGTGGTTACTGCCCTCGTCCAGCTCGGCGTCTCCGATCAGCACCCACACGCGGGCGACGGCCAGGCCCTGCGCCCGCAGCCCGAGGGCCGTACCGACGGCGAGCGGCAGCCCATGCCCGAGCGACCCGCTGCCGATCTCGGCCCCGGGGATCAGCATCCGGTCCGGGTGGTGCCCGAGCGGGGAGTCGTACGAGCCGAAGCCCGGCAGCAGCGACGCGGGGAAGAAGCCCTTGGCGGCGAGCACGGCGTAGTACGCCATCGGCCCGTGCCCCTTGGACAGCAGAAACCTGTCCCGGACGGGCGCGTCGGCGGTGGCGGGGGAGACCCGCAGCACGCGGTCGTAGAGCACCCAGAGCGCGTCGAGCGTCGAGGTCGCGGCGGGGCCGTGCTTCTCGTCCCCGGTCATCAGGCTCATGAGCCCGGGCAGATCGGCGTAGCCGTACGCGAGGTCGTCTGATGTGGCGGTCATGACTCGAGCGTGCAACCTCAAGCCTGCTTGAGGTCAACTGGGCCATGTGGAGAACCGGCCGCGCTCACGGTGAGTGACCGCGCCCGGCCGGGTTCGGACGTCGGGCGTCAGACGTTCTTGATGTCGAACGGATCGTGCTCCGAGATCAGCTTGTCCAGCCGGGCCTTGTCCACCCGGCTCGTCACCTCGGTCATCTCCTGCCGGTCCCGCACACACTTGGCGAGGGTGAAGCTCGACGTCACGACGAAGATCATCCCGAGCCCCAGGAACCCCCGCTCCCATGCGCCCACAGGCAGCTTCAAGATGCCGTACGCAACCGCCGCGAGCGAGATCCCGAAAGAGATCGCGGCCTGCACGAAGAAGGCCGTCGTCGTCGGCCGCTGGATCGGTGTACTCATGTCCGTAGGCTCGACCATGGGCCGGGCGCGCGCCTGAGTAGCCGTACTCAACCCGACGTGACCCGTACGTGCCCCGCCCGGGGAATGGGGTGGGCAGCCACCCCCTGAGGTGCGGTATTGTTCTCGTGCGCGGTCGCCCGGGGGGAACCCCAGGCTGACACGGGCACCGGGACGTGGCGCAGCTTGGTAGCGCACTTGACTGGGGGTCAAGGGGTCGCAGGTTCAAATCCTGTCGTCCCGACCAGCGTTTTCGCAGGTCATAGGCCGTTTTCTCAGAGATGGGAAAGCGGCCTCTTCCGTGTTCGCAGGCCTGGTGGTCGCATGGTGGTCGCATACGTGCCTTGAAACTGGGACGCCTGGGGTGAACTGGCTGCTGGGGTGGGGGAGTAGAGCGGCTTGAGACGCTGGGTGCGGCCTTCGGCGTGGTCGCGGTGTGGTCGCAGCCAGTTCGGCCAGTGGCGGCGGGTGCCATCTTGGTCGGCGGTGGTCAGGGCTTGGTCGATGGTGTCGACGGCGTCGTGGGCCGCTTGCTGGGTGAGGTGGCTGTAGAGGTTCGCCGTGGTGGACAGAGTGGAATGCCGCAAGGTCTTCGACACCACGGTCAGAGGAACGCCAGCGGTGATGGTGAGGGTTGCGGCGAGGTGCCGCAGGTCGTGCAGGCCGATACGCGGGACACCAGCTTCCTTTGCCCGTCGGCGGAAGCGGTCGAGTACCGACTGTGGTCGCAGGGGTCGGCCGTCGGGGCGGCAGAAGACAAGGTCGGAGAACGGGTCTGTCGGATCACTTGTATGGGTGCGGATGGCGGCGGCGCGGCGTTTGAGGGCGGCTGCGACGCGCGGGGAGATGGCGACCCAGTTCTTGCTGCTGCGGGTTTTCGGTTCCGTGAGGACCAGTCGGGTGTTGTTGATGGCGGAGAGGGTGTAGCGGACGTAGAGGATCTGCTCGTCGGGGTGGGCGTCGTTCCAGTGCAGGCCGAGTGCTTCTCCTCGGCGCATGCCGGTGCCGATGAGGAGTTCGCACAGGTCGGCCATGAATGGGTCGGTCTGGTGGCAGTAGCGCAGGAAGCGGGCTGCTTCTTGTGGTGTCCAGATGCGTCGTTCGGCTGCCGGTGGGCGGGGGAGGACGGCGGGGCGGGCTGGGTTGTGGGCGAGGCGGCGTTGGCGGACGGCGTCGCCCAGGGCGCTGGAGAGTGTGGCGAGACAGCGGTACGTGGTCACCCTTCCGGGGCCCGCTGCCAGCTGGGCGTGAGCGAAGCCGGCGATGTGGCGGTGACCGAGTGCGTCGAGCTTGAGAGTGCCGAGTGCTGGAACAAGATCGTGGGTTATGTAGTCGCGGTAGCGGGCCAGGGTGGTGGGCTTGAGGACGAGAGCCTTGGCCTTGAGCCAGGTGGTGAGGTAGTCCGCGACCGTCTGGTTCGGGTCGGCGTTGAATCCTCCGGCCTCACCTTCGAGCAGGCGCCGCAGCGCAGCTCGGGCAGCGTCTTCATGAGCGAATCCACCGCGACGGATGGTAGTGCGCTAGCGGGATGTGCTGGGCAGGTCGACGGCGAAGGTCCAGCTGCCGTGGTCACTATCGGTAGCTAGATTGGGGCAGTGTGTGCCCAGCTGGCGGCGGTGCTGGTCACGGCAGCCGCAGCGGCGGTAGACGCGTCCGCGGTCGGCAGAGGAGCGCATGATGATCGCCTCCGGAGGGTGGAGCAAGGTGCCGACACGCTCAGTCTGCGCACACCATGCGACCACCAGCGACCATGACCCCCTCTGACCTGGACTTCACCCGTGTCGAGGCGACAAGTGCGTTGGTGCACCGGAAGTCGCCGCAGGCGAGGTAACCGGCGTCTTGCGTGTGAGTAGGGAGGTCGCGGACGTCGGCGTGGCTCCGCTGGCCATCCGCACCGCGACAGCGCCGCACGTCTGTCAGTCACCACCACAGCGCCGCGTGGCACGGCAGTCACGCCGATGCTGTAGTACTGCGCGCCACCGGGAGAGCCTGTCCTGCGGAGGTGGTGAGTCAGCATGCTCAAGGAGGCCAACAGCCTGGGCCTGACAAGTGCCCTTCGAACCCATCACCGCGGCCTGACCAGCTCAACCACGGGTTATTTTCGTGTCAGTCCCTGGACGGATCGTGGACCGCGAAGAAGTGAAGCCCTGCGTCGCCCGCTACCGCTAGATAACGGCCGGAGGGGTCGAAAGAGGCGTCGTGCAGGTGGGAGTTGGTCCTGATCCAGCAGACGGGCTGCATGTCGCACAGCCGGAAGAGGCCGATGTATCCGGGTTTCGCGAGGAGTGCCGCGTGCGTCTCGCTCGCGGCGACGCGCCAGATCATCCGGCTGGCACCTGGGCGAGTGTCCCCGTGCATCGACGAGGCGGATGCCGGCTGTCGTGCGCCACCCGTCACGGGCCACACACTGAAGACCGTCTCGTGCCATGTCCGGTCACCGGCGGCTGCGATGATCCTGTCGCCGCTCGGGGTGAAGCACGCATCGCCCCATCGCTGCGCGTCTGCCGGGGAATCGAACTCAGTCACCAGCTGTCCATCCGCAGTGAAGAGGCGCAGTGGCTGAAACCAGCGGCCAATCAGGTAAAGCTGATCGCTGGGTGCGAACTGGACGATGATTGGAGGCCCGCCTCGGGGGCGCTGCTCGGCTGGAACGCCGACCTTGTCGACCCACTGCTGCCGTGTCGCCGGGTCGCGTCCGGAGAAGGGGAACGTTTGGCATATGCGTACAGACGGACCTTGCACCGCTGCGAGGCTAAGGGTCAACCAGCGGCTGTCCGCCCCCGCGACAGCCAGGGTCTGGCTATCGGGGCCCCATCGCACGTGTTGCATGGCTGCTCTGTGTGGCGACAAGTTGTCAGCCGAGCCCTGGGGTTCGGCGCGCCAGATCTGGAGAACACGTCGGTCGCTGGTGGTTGCGAGTGCCGTTCCGTCGGGGCGCCAGGCCACGGAGTCCTGCTCGGTGTGGCCATTGCTCAGGGAGATGGTGGGCGACGGCGTGGGGACCGCACCTCGTGCCATGTCGCTGTCGGTTGGCATGTCCCACAGGGTGAGAGTGGCGTTCCCCTGTCGAAGCCAAGCGGGGGCTTCCCGCAGAGCGAGCCGCTCACCGTCGGGAGACCAGTGGACCGTCGTAGCCTGGTGATGCTCGTGCTGCCACAGCACCCGTCGGGCGAGGGGATCCACGACCACGACCGCGCCCTCCACCTCCAGCGCGGCGCTGCTGCCATCGGGCCGCCAGGTCAGCGCGCTGCCCGGGCCCCGCAGGGAGGGGTCGCGCCAGACTTCCGGTTCGCAGTGCTGCTGGGCAGGGTCGGGCCATCTGCGCAGCACCCCGACGTGTCGCTCGGCGGGTTGCTCTGCGGGAGTGTGCGCGAGCAGGCCATGGTCGGGATGCCAGGTGAGGGACACCTCTCCTTCTCTCCGCATGCCTACGCAACCGGTCAGAGGCCTCAGCCCGGCGTCGGTCGCGGGGTCCCACAGGCATACGTCGGTATCGCGGGCTACGGCCAGCGTTCGGGAGTCAGGAGACCAGCACAGGGCGGGTGCCTTGAGAGACAATGGATGGGCCTCAACCGGCGTTGCCTTGATCTCCGTACTGGTCCGCATGTCATAGACGGACAGATCATAGTGGAGGATCCCCGGGGCCTCCTGGGCGGTGCTCGCGTCGTTGTGCTCGGTGGCGAAACGGTCACCGAGCCCAAGGAGCGCCAGTCTCGTCCCATCCGGACTCCAGCGTGCGCGGTTGACGCACGAGACCGGGGGGTCGACGGAGCCCACGGATGTCCAGGCGTGGTCCACATCGATGATCTCCAGTGAGGGCTCTGTTCCCGCGACGGCGAGCAGTCGGCCCTGTGGGTGCCAGTCGATATCGCGGAATTCGCCGCTGTCCGACGTGGCCGAGGAGCGTACAAGAGCGGCGTGGTCGAGGTCCGGGGGTGCATGCAGTGCCCTGAGCCCGCCAGCCATGCGGGCCTGCCCGGAATGGCGTAGCCACTGGCGGAGCGGGAGGCTGCCCCAGGAGCGGTTCTCCAACGTGAGCGCCAGGTCGTGCGCTGAGAGCCCGCCGGTGAGCAAGTGGCCTTCTCGTCTGATGAGTTCGGTCAGTGCTCGGGCCCCTGTGTCGGAGGAGGCTACGTCGTTGTAGCGAACCAGGTCCGCGTCCGTCGCGGTCGGTCCGGATGCGGCCAGGCGTCGGCTGAGGAAACGCATGTCCCGCAGCGTGTCACCCAGTTCCTCAGTCAAACCGGCCTGCTGTAGGTGGAAGGCGAGACTGTCGGCGAACGACCAATCCTCGTCAGCCAGCTGATGCCACCCTTGGGCCGGGCGCAGCATGTCCAGAAGCCGAACGCCTGATTCGGACACGTGCCGTGCTCGGATCCGCCGCAATGCCTCGCGCGTCACGTCGTGCAGACGCAGCCCCTCGGCGCCAACAGCCGACGCGAGTGAGCGGCCAACAAAGCGGTCGCCCTCCGCGCGAGCCCGCACCTCGCTGACGTTCCACAGGCGGTGCAGCAACCGATATGGGATCGTCTCGCCCGGGGGGAACGTGGCCAGAGAGGTGAAGCGCTCCTCGCACTCGTCGCCGCCCGCAGCCACGAGATCCTCTAGGCTCAGCTCGAGCGTGCGGACGATGCCGTTCACCGCGTCGTTGTCGGTCAAGTCGTCGAGGGTGGGGATGCCCTGCTCATCCAGTTCGCGTACGAGCTCGCTCACCGCTTGCGGCACGGACTTGTCGTGTCTGTCCAAGAGGCTGCGCATCAGGTCGGAGATCAGGGCCAGGGCCAGCGGCCAGTGTCCTGTCCGTCGGAGCAGCGGAAGTAAAGCGTCACCGTCGGCCTGCTCTACGCCGAGCATCGCTACGGCTTCCTGGCCGCTCATGTCACCCACGGGGATTTCGGTGCCCTTCAGCAGCCCCGCGCGGCGCGTGGTGACAAGGAGTGTGACCTCATCGCCAAGCCCCAGGAAGGGACGTAGGTCGGTGGCACTCCACACGTCGTCGACCACGAGAAGGACGCGGCGGCCCGTCAGCGCGGAACGCAGTGCCTGCGCCGCGGACATCACGTCAGCGTAGATTCCCGGAGGCGAGCCGCTGAGATGCGATGCCAGCCCGGCCAGGGAACGTACGATCCGGTCGGCTCCTGGCCGCTGTCCCAATTCCGCCCATAGCAACCCCTGGGGAAACCAATCGCGCACCTCCTCGCACGCCCAGCTCGCCAGCGCTGTCTTGCCGAAGCCGCCCGGTCCGCACAGCGCCACATCGGTTTCGCGCTTGCGCAGGGCGGTTAGCAAGCGCCCACCCTCGTCGGCCCGCGGAGTGAACTTCTTGGGAAGAGCGGGGGCCATGTCTGGCGGAGGGGGATTCGGCGGGGTCGTGGCTGCCGCGGCGCCGTATCGCGCCCGGGAACCGTGGTCAGAGGTTTTCCCTGCTGACTCCCGGTCCTGCGCCGAGTATTCTGCCGGCAGTTCACGGATAACGGAGAACGCGAAGGCGGCGGCATTGCGGGCCGCGGTGCTCTGCCAGCCCACCCCGTCGGCGATGTGCTTGTCGCCGTCGGCTTTGTCACTGATGCCCCGCACGGTAAGGGCGGGCAGCCCGTGGTTGAGCTGCGCGGCCTGAGCCGCTCCTGCGCTTTCCATTTCGATGGCGGCGGCGTCCTGGTAGTGGCGTCGCAGCTGCTCCCTCAGGGCGGAGTGTGCCGAGTTCAGCACGACCTCCCCGGCAGCGATGGGGTCGAGATGGACCCTCGGAGGTAGGTCCAGGAAGGGCTGCGGCAGCAGGTGAGTCCACCTAGCTGTTCGGCGCAGGTCTCTGGCGAGCTGCTCCAGCTCGTGCGGGGCAGTCCAGAGCCGGGGGCGGGCCAGAAATTCCCCGTCCTCGTCCTTGCCCCCGTGGTAGGCATAGACGTGCGTGGCGACGACCACATCCCCCAGCTGGATATCGTCCTTGAGCGCCCCAGCCACCCCGACGAAGAACAACGCCCGCGGGTGGAACAGGGCAATCGCCCGCTCGGTCAGCACCGCAGCGCCCTGGTTGCCGTCCCCGATCTCAGTCAGCGCGATCTGCCATGGTGTACCGGGCAGGTGGCCCACGTCGAAGAGCGTGCCAGCGGGATGGCGCCGCTGCTGCATGGCGCCCAGGTGTGCACGCACGGACTGATACTCCACCTCCAGCGCCGTCAGCACGACAAGCGTGGTGCCTCGGCCGTTCACATCGCTCACGTACGCCCTCGTCCCGTTGGATCATTGGTGTGCGTGTGGGCCATCAAGGGCTTCACCAACACGCCCCACGACCACCAGGGCGGCCGCGTTGTTGCTCCCCAGCGGCCCAGGGCCGGCACTCTACCGGCCCCGCGACAGGCCTCACGCGCCAATCGACCTTCCTCGACAACCTGCTTGTTGGGCGGCTGCTCACCAGCTGCGGTTCGGCTTTCCCTCGGACCAGTTGGGGCAGCGGTGCCTGGGCCTATGCCCCGGTTCTCCTCGCGTCATGACCAAGGTCCGCGTACACCACAAGCTGCATGGCCAGAACAGCGATCCCCGCCACCTCAATGACGGACACCACGATGAGCATCGCCGGACATGTGCCCGCTGCCCAGAACACGATGACCGCAGCCAGCGACGCCCCACAGAATGTGAGCAGGTCGACGGCGAGCTGCAAGCATTTGCGGGACCTGCGGCGCCGATCGCTGCGGTGGGCCACTTCCCAGCCAAAGATCTGCCCCCCACTTTGACCACCAGCCAGGGCTGTGAGGCGGGGGGTGAGCTCATCACGTACATAGCGCCCGATCGCCGAGATCTTCTCGTCGTTGACCAGATAGGTCCACCCGAGCAGCACCGAGACCGGTGGCAGCAACAGCAGTAATTCGGCGTGCCCGTCGCGCTGGAGGACAGCAGCGATGACCGCAGCCATGGAAGCGAGTGTGGCGTAGAGAAGGTTGTCCCGGAACCCGATTCGGGCCTGCTGCTCCTCCTTGACCCGTTCGTACTCTGTCACGAGCAGCCCGCCGACTGTGATGTCCTCGCTCGTCGACACAGTTCCCCCTCACGTATGCCGATGCTCAGGTGGGCGCGATAGCGTGGTAGAGCCTTCCGGTACTCTGCCGTAACCCCTTGAGAATTCTGGACACATCAGGCCGTACGGTCGCAAGACCGCCTGCCGCGGGGCTGACCTCCGAGAGTTGGGCACCCGACGACTTCCCTGCCCCATCCGCGCTCCCGCCTGTATGACGAGGGTGCCTGCGGTGGGCGGTGATGGCGGGCTAGGCGGTGCGGTCGTGGTCCCAGACGCGGATCTGTGCGGACAGCCGGTCGGCGAGTTGTTGTCCGTCGGGACCGACACGTTCTGCGCGGCGCCGCTCGCGGCAGTCGTGGTGTTCTGGGCGGCGCGCCCGGTGACGGCGCCCCTGCTTGTCGTCTGCTTGCCGAACTCGCCCGATCGGCGTTCTGGGCGTGCAGATCGTGCTCTACGCGGATGTGAAGAGCCCATGAATCGCGGCCGGATGCCGCATCGGTGGCCGGGATCCGGTAGGGAAGTTGTTCAAAGGGGGCGCACGGAAGCGCTTGGCTTCTGTGTGCACCCGTCCGAGGGTGACTTCGGCAACATGAGCGGTAGAGTGCCGGGCCCTGGGGCCGCGTTGCCACAGGACGTGCCGAACGGCGAGCGCGGGCGGTTCGCTGTCATACCAACACCGGATACAGGGGCGACGGGGACGCTGTGGGTGATGCGAACGGCCAGGGCGGCACGATCGTCGTGCTCACTGCCCTGGATGTGGAGTACCGGGCGGCACGCGAGCACCTGGTCGCGTTACAGCGGCGGTCCGACAAGGGCACGCTGTTCGAAGTCGGCTACCTGAACGGCACACCGTGGCGGGTGGCCCTGGCCGAGATCGGCGAAGGCAACCAGGGCGCCGCTGTGATTACCGAGCGGGCTGTTGCGCTGTTCCATCCGCGGGCCGTGGTCTTCGCCGGGGTGGCGGGGGCGCTCAAGGATGACATCCAGCTCGGCGACGTCGTCGTGGCGACGCAGGTGTACGACTACCACGGCGGCAAAGAGGAGAACGGTGCGTTCCTGGCCCGGCCGAGGGTGTGGGCCGCGGACCACGAACTGGAGCAGTTGGCCCGGTATGTACGCAGAGAGGGCTCGTGGGTGCAGCCGCTGCCCGAGTCTGGCTCGGGCCGCAGGCCCGATGTTCACCTCAAGCCCGTTGCTGCCGGTGAGGTCGTCCTGAACTCGGCTCGGTCTCCACTGCGGGAGCAACTGCGGCAGCACTACCAGGACGCTGCCGCCATCGAGATGGAGAGCGCGGGCGTTGCGAAGGCCGCCCACCTTAACGCGGCGCTGCCGACCCTGGTCGTACGTGGCATCAGCGACCGGGCGGACGGCGGCAAGCACCACGCCGACCGCGCCGGTTTACAGCAGGTCGCGGCGCGGAACGCGGCGGCCGTCGCGTTCTCCGTGATCCGCGAGCTCCCGGAGGAGGACGGGGAGCCGCACAGGGAAACCCCTGCAGGCGGTGCCTGGGAGTCCATGGTCTTCGCGTCGACGGCCACGGACACGGTCGAGTCCCGGGCCGCGGGAGCGACGGTATGGTGCGGCGGCGAGGAGGTCGCATGCGGCGACTACCTCTACCTGCTCCACGACGAGCTGCTAGATGAACGCCCTTCCTCCGACTACTGCTTAATAGCCCGTCAGGCACTGGCACGCCAGCTCAAGCCCGAGCCCCTGCCGCACACGCGCTACGTCTGGTTGCGCCAGGCCGAGGCGCGCTACGACACCGCCGCGGAAACGGCGGCGAGGCCGCTCGCACGCGAGAACGGCTTGCTCAAGCGCCTGGGACGACAGAGCGCGGGCCTGCCCCGGGCCGGTCTGATCACCTCGCAGGGCCGCACTGCCACGCTCGCCCTTCCTTGGCCGACGTCACGGGCCTCGTCAGGTCCCTGCCCGACTCTGGGCACCGCGCTCGATCGGCGCGAACCCCTCGGGCCGGGAAGCCTACGACGCCTGCTCACCGGCCTGGCCGGGCTGTGCACCACCCTGGTGAAGCTGCACCGCCGAGGAGCCACCCACCGCCACCTCATGCCCTCCGGGATCATCGAGCTCGACGACGGCCGCTTTGTGCTGCGTGACCTCGGACTGGCTGCTCACATCCCGGAGCCCGGCGAGGGGCCAGACCCCTACCGGGCCCCTGAGCAGCGACGACGAGCACTGCGGGGGAAGACCGGCTCCTGGACCGACGCTTACCAGCTCGGCGCTCTCGCCTACCACCTCATTGCCGCGCACCCGCCCACCCCCGACAGACCGCTGCCGCTGCGCGCCCATCTGCCGGACATTCCGAAGGAAGCCGACCGCGCGATTCTCGCTGCCCTGGCCCGGGACCCCGCCGACCGTCCGACCCTGAACCAGCTCCAGGTCGCCTTGCGCGGCGCACGCGACGACCTTCGTTGAGGACGAGGAGCCTGAATGCCGTTCCGCACTGTCGGCCTCCCGGGCCCGATCAACCTCGTACCCGGCAAATCTCTGGATTTTTCCCTGCGTCAGAAGGCCCGCAACCACCTCGGCCTGCCCGCGGACCCCGACCAGCTCGCCGTCGACCTCGGTAGCCGTCCCGACGGCGTGCCCGCCACGCTCAGGGAGCCCCAGCGCGCCGGCGGAGACTGGAGCCTGCTCGTCCACGGCAGGACGTACG
The DNA here is from genome assembly GCF_052246385.1 of Streptomyces sp. 8N616. NCBI lineage: Bacteria > Bacillati > Actinomycetota > Actinomycetes > Kitasatosporales > Streptomycetaceae > Streptomyces > Streptomyces sp. 8N616. The sequence continues at coordinate 14,452 of NZ_JBQQBY010000055.1, forward strand.
TCGCCCGGCTGTACCTCACCAAGCAGCGCGGGGACGCGTACACGATCGCCGCAGTCGACCCGCTCCGGATGGGCGACCACCACCGGCTCGCCCAGGGCTGCCTGCTGCTGCGGCCCGTGCGCTGGCAGCTGTGCCACGACTACCGACAGATCCCGCCGGGCTCCGACTCTTACTGGTCGCGGCTGCTGACGGAGTGGCGGCGGATCGGTGAGGGGATCGCTGCGGAGCACGGAGCAGCGCCGCTGCGCGCACACCACGCCGCCTTTCTCGACACCCTCGACCGGATGATCGACGCCACGGAGGCGATCTCCACCGAAACCATGCGGTCCACCCCGCCGTTTCCCTACCGCTCGGTCGGCTCCACTGGCGGGCAACGGCACGGCACACGTGCGGTCTACGAGTTCCGGCTCGCCGGGGAGGGCAGGCCGGAGGAGGGCGCGTTCGTTCAGATACGCGGGGAGCCCGAGCAGCGCGGGCAGGTGACCCGGGTCGCGCACGGCACGGTCACGGTCCGCTTCGACCAGGCGGTCGACTTCGCGCGCCTGGTCCAGCAGGGGGAGCTGGAAGTCACCCCCAGCAGCGTGGTGTACACCAAGCAGCGCGAGGCGGTGGCGCTGCTGCGGGCCGGGCAGGCACGGTCGCCCCGGCTCTTGGAGGCGCTGGTCGACCACAAGGTGCGCCGGATACGTCCAGGCTCCGAAGCTCCCGTCGAGGAGCTCGACACCGACCAGCTCGAAGCGTTCCGCAAAGCCCTGGCTGTCGAGGACATACTGCTGGTGTTGGGGCCGCCGGGCACCGGCAAGACCCGGACGATCACCGAGATCGCAGGTGCCGCCGCCGGTCGCCCCGGCCCCGTCCTGGTGACCTCGCACACCCATCGCGCGGTGGACAACGTGCTGTCCCGCCTGCCGCGCGACCTGGTGACCGTCAGGGTGGGCAACGAGGAAAAGGTCACCGCTGAGGGCCAGCCGTTCCTGCTGGAGCGTCAGGCCGCCGAGCTGCGTCAGGAGATCGTCGGGACGATCGGCTCCAGGAAGGACGGCTACGCCGAGGTCGGCATCGCCGAGCAGTGGGCGCGGGAGCTCGACGGCAGGCTGGAGAAGCTGGAGGTCCTTCTGACCGACGAGTCGCGGTTACGCGACCAGTACGCCGCGGTCCGGCGCGCTGCGGGCGGTCCCGCGCAGACCCGCGTGGATGACCTGACCGCCGAGCGCGGGCGCCGGGAGCGCGCGGCCGACCGCAACCAGCGGCGCATCGACCGCCTCACCCGCGCCCACCAACGGGCCGGGAACCGCGCCGCGTGGTGGCTGATCGGAGCCCTCTTCGCGCTGCTGGCCACGGCGTACGAGCGGCGGCTGGCCACCGTCCGGCAGAGGATGACGGACCTGGACGACGCCGTACGGCGCATCCGCAACGACCTCGCCGTGGCCGAGCAGGAGCTGGACGCGGTCACGCGAGACCTCGCCGCCGTACGGGCTGCCCGATCGGCCGTGGAGCAGGCCGAGCGGCTCAGCAGCGAATGCCGTGAAGAGGCCGGCACCGCTGCGCGGGCCGCTCGCGCCGCCGTGCCTGCCACCTAGACGCTGCCCCCTCTCCCCGACGACGCCGACCACAGGGACCTGGCAGGGCTGCGAACCTGGCTGGCCGGGCGCCTGCCACTGCTCGCCGCCCGGCAGAAGCTGCTGACCAAGTGGCACGAGGAGGTGTCCGGGGCAACCGACCAGCTCTATCCCGAGCTGATCCGCTACGCCCACGTGATCGCCGCCACCTGCATCGGCACAGCTTCCCGCCCCGAGCTGTCCGGCATCGACTTCGAGTTGGCCATCGTGGACGAGGCCGGGCAGATCGGCATGGCCGACGCGCTCGTACCGCTGGTGCGTGCACGCCGGGCGGTGCTGGTGGGCGACCATCAGCAGCTGCCGCCGTTCCTCGACTCTGAAGTGGAGGCGTGGGGCAGGAACGTCGCGGATCCCACGGTCACGAGGCTGCTGGCCGAGAGCATGCTGGAGACGCTGGTGCCCCGGCTGCCCGACAGCCACTGCGCGCTGCTGACCCATCAGCGCCGGATGCCGCCAGTGATCGCCGACTTCATCTCCGGCACCTTCTACGAGGGGAAGCTGCACACCGCGGTGGAGCGGGAGCACCGCGACCGGCTGTTCACCAGCGCGATGGCCTTCGTCGACACCTCGGGACTGCCCGCCGCCGACAGGTACGAGAAGCAGGGGCACGCGGGTGAGCGGTTCGGCCAGCGCGGCTACACCAACCGGGCCGAGGGCGCGCTCCTCGCAGAGCTGGCCGCCTTCTACCACGGGCTGGGTGTGGAGTGGGCGGTCATCGTGCCCTATCAGGCGCAGCGGTCCAGGATCGCCAGAGCGCTCGCCCGGACGATCGACCCAGATCACGTCGACCTGAATGTGGGCACCGTCGACTCCTTCCAGGGCGGCGAGCGTAACGTGATCTTGTACGGGTTCACCCGCAGCAACCCGTACGGCAAGGTCGGCTTCCTCAAGGAGCTGCGCCGGGCGAACGTCGCGTTCACCCGGGCCAAGCACCAATTGGTGCTGGTCGGCGACATGTCGACGCTGACCGACGCGCGGCACCGGGGCTTCCGCGAGCTGGCCCATTCCTTAAAAGGCCACCTAGAGGCGCATGGCGAGATCCGCCCGTACGCGCAGATCCGCGACCACCTGGCCGCGCTCGCCGAGGGGAGCGGACGCGCGTGAGTACGACGATGCGGCTGATGTCCTACCCCGAGGAGCGCGTCCTGGAGCACGCGGCGTACGTGCTCGAGGCCGTTCCCACGCGGATCTACCTGGTCCTGCTGCCGGTGTGGTGCGTCGAGGTGCAGGCGGAGGTCACCGCGGGAGAGCCGTACGAGCTGATCGACCGCTTCCTGGAGCGCGGCATCGCGGAGGCCGGGCTCGACACCGCGGACGACCTCGCCTCGTTCTTCGCCCTCGAACCGCCCCTGGTCGCCCAGGCCTTGCGGTTCCTCACCGCGATCGGCCACATCAAATGGTCCCGGTCAGGCCGCCTCCAACTCACCGAGCTCGGCCAGCGGTCCGTACGTGACAACAGGCGCTACACCGTCACTCGGAAGGACCGGCGTCGGCTGTACTTCGACGCCTTCGCTTGCCGTCCGCTGACCCGCCCGTACTACGACGAGCGGAAGGTCACCTTCCTGTCCTGGGGCGCGGCGCAGGAGGTGCTGAACCGGCGCGACGGGCCGCGTACCCACATCTTCAGCACCACGCATGGGTTCCGCCGCGAGGCGCTGGCGGAGCTCGCCGATCACCCGGAGCGCGACCGCTACAACCTGCCGGAGCGCATCGACCGCCCGGAGAGCCTCAACGAGGAACTCGCGTTCCTGCCCACGTACGTCGTCCGTGCCGTCGGGTCCGACGGCAGGGCGCGGCACCTGGTCTACACCCAGGCCGCTGACGAGGCCGATGTCGAGCTCACCGCCGTGTGCCAGAGCACGCCGGAGATCACCAGCGCGTTGGAAGCGGAGGAGGTGGACGCCGCCCCCGATGGCCAGGACCGGGACTTCCAGGACCGGGTGGCCAGGTGGCTGAGCACCAGGAACCTGGGCCAGCACCAGCCGGTCCGGGGCCGGAACGGCGGCTGGCGGGTCACGCTCCCCGGCGGCAGCTTCGGCGCGAACCGCGCGGTGCCGCTCACGAAACTGGGCTCGTTCGTGGTGCTGGGCACGTCCTTCTTCCACCTGTGGTGCAGTGACGAACGGGTACGCCGAAAGGCCCTGCTGGAGCGGCTCGATGCCTATCTCGGGGCCCGCGGGGCCGCGGACCGCAACATCGTCATCGCCCGGATCGACCTGATCTCCCGTCAGCTCGATCTGGGAGCGGTGTCCCTCCAGGACCTGTGGCGGGCCGCGGCAAGTGCTGGCAGACAGGGTCTGGCCGACCAGCTCGCCCGACTCGGATGACGGCACGTCAACCAGCGAGCCCAGAAGGAGAAGCGTGACCGCTACGTACGACGATGTACACCGCCTCGTGAGGTCCGGCGCAAACGTGCTGCACGTGGCGTCCTTCGAGTGGGAACGGGTGCGCGGCTGGTGTATCGGGCTCGCGCGCGATCTCAAGGTCCCGCTGGAGGTGTGGAGTTCGTCCACGGGGCTGCTCGCGGTCGACGCCGACGGGAGCTGCTCCCCGCAGGACGAGGGGCTGACCGATCCGATCGAGGCGATGCTGCGGCTGCGGGACGCGGCCGGCGGCGGCGTGCTGCTGATGGAGGACGTGCACCCGTACCTCGAACCCCAGCACCACCAGATCGCTCGCTGGATCCGGGAGATGTGCCGCCTGGAGGCTTCGCCGCGCCGGCTGCTGGTGCTGTCCACCCCACTGCCGGGGCTGCCCGTGGATCTGCAGAAGGAGGTACCGACGGTCGAGCTGCCGCTGCCGGGAACGGACGATCTGGCGGTCGTCGCCGAGCACGTCGCCGAGCAGCACGGCGTGACCCACGACCAGGACCGGACGCTGCTGGAGGCAGCCCGGGGACTGACGGTGATGGAGGCGCGCCTGGCGTTCGGGCAGGCGGCGCAGGAGCTCGGCCGCCTCGGCCCCGCGGCCGTGCCCCTGGTGGTCCGTGAGAAGGAGCGGGTGATCCGGCAGAGCCAGGTACTGGAGTACTACGAGCCGGACGCGCGCATGACCGACGTCGGTGGCCTCGAGAACCTGAAGGTGTGGCTTGACCGTCGCGGGCGGGCGTTCGGTGCGGGGGCCCGCGCGTTCGGCCTGGACGCGCCCAAGGGCGTGTTGCTGCTGGGAGTTCAGGGCTGCGGCAAGAGCCTGGTGGCCAAGGCCGTCGCTGCCGCCTGGCAGTTCCCTCTGCTCCGCTTCGACCTGGGCAAGGTGTTCGGCGGCATCGTCGGCCAGTCCGAGGGCAACATCCGCTCCGCGCTCCAGGTCGCACAGGCGCTCGCCCCGTGCGTGCTGTGGATCGACGAGATCGAGAAGGGGCTCGCCGGGATGGGTTCCTCCGACCAGTCGGACGGCGGTACGACGGCTCGTGTGGTCGGCACGTTGCTGACGTGGATGCAGGAGAAGCGCGACCCGGTCTTCGTGGTGGCCACCGCCAACCGCATCGAGATGCTCCCTCCCGAGTTGCTGCGGAAGGGCAGGTTCGACGAGATCTTCTTCGTCGACCTGCCGACGCTGGGCGTGCGCAAGGAGATCATCGACATCCACCTGCGCAAGAAGCAGCGCGACCCGGCCGACTTCGACCTCGACGCGCTCGCCTCCGAGGCGTACGGCTACTCAGGGGCGGAGCTGGAGGAGGCCGTGCGCGAGGGGCTGGTGGAGGCCTTCGCCGAGGGCAAGGAGCTGCGCACCGAACACATCGACCAAGCGCTGAAGTCGACGTTCCCGCTGTCGCGCACGATGGGCGAGCAGATCGGCCAGTTACGGCAGTGGGCCAGGGTGCGGGCACGGCTGGCCAGCCCCGAACTCCCCGAGCAGCTGCCCGCGGACACCCAGGGCGGTGTGCCGCGCCTGCGCCAGGAGACGGGCAACCCGTTTATCCCGGGAGCACGCACGTGAAGGGCCTGTACTTCCACGCCGTCGCCGGCCACCCCAACGTCGCCCCTGCTCTGATGCGCCAGACATCGAGCACCCTGCGCCCGTTCAACCGCTTCCTGGGCCAGGCCATCCACACTGCCAAGCAGCGGCAGTTCCGCTACCAGCTCCCGTGGGAACCCGTCCGCGACCTGCAGCAGGTCCACCTGACCGCCCTGGACCGCAGGGTGCTGGTACCGCGGCGCAAGCCCGCCTGGCACGTGACGGACTGGCCCGCCGACGCCGTACCCGACGTGACCCAGCCGCTGATGGCGGTCAACCGCAGCGCGGTGATCAACGTGCTGGACTACCACCGGGACGCGGCCGGGCTCCGCCTCGACCTCGACAGCGATCTACGCGAGGACGACCAGGTGTTCTGGTGCGGCCGGCGGCACGCGCTGGCCCGGGAAGCGGCGCCGCCCCCGCCGTCGTCGGTCGAGGATGCCCAGGGCGCGGGCCTGCGCCTCGTACGCACCCCCGAGCCGGAGGAGGACGGCTGGGTCCTGGTCGTGGAGGGGTGGAACGGGGAGGGCGACCTCGTCGTGGACGGCGAGCCGGTCGAGCCGCACGTGCTGCCCGAGTTTGAGGGGCTGCGACGGTTGCGGGACGCGGAAGGGCGCTCCTACGAGCTCACTGGCGGCACGCTCAAGGTGGAGGAGCTGCCCGCCGAAGGACTGCTCACCGGCGACAACGGCGTGCGCTTCGCGTGGGCGGCGCCGCGGCGCGGAGGCGGAAGAGGCTCCAAGGGATCATGGGTACAGCTCCTGCCACCCGAGAACACCGACCCGGAGGACTTCCTCGACCCGCGGGCGGCCTTCTGCGAGGGCGAGGTGGATGAGGTCTGGACCCAGGCGCGCCACAGCAGAAACACCGTTTTCAAGGTCAAGCGCGTCGACTCGGACAGGTACCAGCTCCTCCTGGACCGCCTGCCGCCGCGCGGTGCCTCTCTCTTCCTGCCGGTCAACATCCGTAACCTGCAACTGCAACGGCGCGCCCTGCGCCAGCTCACCGATGCGCCGCTGCCGCATCACCACGGGCTGCTGCGCCTGTGCGAGAACCCGGAGCGCGTCCGGTGGCCCGCCGTCCGCCCCGCCCCTCCGGAACGATGGACCGAACTCACCGACCCCACCCGCAGCGGCACCGAGGAGCAGCGCGCCTTCGTCGCCAAGGCGCTGGGCTCGCCGGACCTCGCGATCTTGGAAGGGCCGCCCGGGTCCGGCAAGACCACCGCCATCTGCGAGCTCGTCCGGCAGTTGATCGCGGACGACGAGCGAGTGCTGCTCTGTGCGTCGACGCACGTCGCGATCGACAACGTGCTGGAGCGGCTGCTGGACGCAGGCGCCCCGGTCGATGCCGTCCGCATCGGCCGAACCAAGCAGGTCGACGAGAAAGTGCAGGCCACGCAGATCGACCACAAGGTGGAGGCGCTGGTCGAGAGCTGGCGGGCGGTGCCGCATCTGAGCGTGCTGGGTGAGGGCGAACTGGCGGCCATGGCAGAGCGTACGGTGGTCAGCGCGGCCAACCTGACCTGCGGCACCACCATGGGCATCGTCAACCACCCACTGTTCGACGCCCACGAGCAGGAGCGCAACCCTCGGGAGCGGAGCATCACTTCCCTGCCCCACTGGGACGTGCTGATCGTGGACGAGGCCAGCAAGACGCTCATCCAGGAGTTCCTGGTGCCGGCACTCATGGCCAGGCGATGGATTGTGGTGGGAGACATCCACCAGCTGCCGCCCTTCGCCGACCGCGCCGACATCGTGGCCAATTTGCGGTCCCTGGCGGACGAGAACGACCGCGAGGTGCTCCCGCCGGACCACCAGCGCGCCTGCCTGCTGCTGTTCCGCCTGGCCCGCCGCGCGCTGCGCCGCACCGAGGCGCGCTGGCTGGTGGTCGAACCGCCCGGGGTCCTGGACCGGCTGGGCGAGGAGTTGGCGCACCGTGAGGACTTCCCGCTGTCGGTGGCCCGGGTGGTGGCGCGCACCGGAGAGCGCAAGGGGCCGTTCCTCGAGGTGAGTGCGGAACGGATACGCGCGGGAGACCCGGCCGCGCTGGCGCTCGCGGCCTGCGACTGGGTGCTGGTCGGGGATGACGTCCTGCCCGAGGTGGCGGACCACCTGCCTGCCGACCTGCTCCACCACCGCGACCTGACGGCCCTCGGCGGGCGCGGGCTGCCCGAGACCCACCCCCTGCTCTTCCGCCACGCCTGGTGGCTGGAGCGCGCCGGGCGCCTGCCCGCGAGCTACTGGGAGCGGCGCGATGAGATCTCCACCTTCGCCGGGGCCGAGTCCTGCGAGCGGCGCTGGCTGTCTGAGCACGACCTGGCCAACGAGATCGCCTGGCGGCTGACCCGTATCCATGAGCTGAAACACGGCCGAGACCAGCGCGAACCGGAGCGGCTGTCCCGGCAACTGCGCGAGCTGCTCCCCGCGGCGGTGGACATCTCCGAACCCGTCGCGGAGATCCAGGACATCGGCCTGCCCAGCATCCTGGAGGTGCTGCAAGAGGGCATCGGCGACGGCCGGGCCCGCGCGTCCGCGTTGACCGAGGGCCTGCCGAACCGCCAAGCCGGCGCGTTCCGGGCCCGCTTCGGGAGCCTGTCGTACCAGCACCGCATGCACGCCGACATCTCGGCCCTCCCCCGAGCGCTGGTCTACGGCGGCAAGTCCCTGCTGGACGCGAACACCATCGACGCCCGGGACCGGGACCTCGCATGGAACTTCGGGTCCTTCCGCGGGCGGCGGGCCTGGGTGGACGTGCGCGGTCGCGAGCGGGGCGGGGTCAACGAGGACGAGGTCCGCGTCATGGAGGCAGTCGTCCGCGAATTCCTGGCCTGGGCGAGGAAGGCCGGTCCGCCGCGGCGTGCCTCGCCGCCGGTGTGGGAGGTGGCGTGTCTGTGCTTCTACGTCAGGCAGGAGGGGGCGATCTCCGACATGCTGCGCCGGGTCTCCGGGGACGACCGCCGCAGCCGCTTCCGGGTGGGCAACGTCGAGATCGTATGCGGCACCGTGGACCGGTTCCAGGGGCGTGAGGCCGACCTCGTGCTGCTCTCGATGCGGAACACCGCGCGGGTGGGTTTCCTCGACAGCCGTAATCGCCTGAACGTGGCGATCACGCGGGCCCGCCAGCAACTCGTCGTCGTGGGAAACGCCGGCTACTTCGCGGGGTGCCGGACGGCCGAGCTGGAGGAGCTGGCCAGGCACAGCTCACGCGAGGACGCCAGGAACTGGCTCAAGGGCAGCGGAGGCAGCATGACCGGCAAGAGGGGCAAGGGGCCACGATGAGAACGGAATTGACGGACGAAGTCCCCGTCAGCCGGTTCGCGGCGTTCGCCGAGATGGCGTCGCTGGAGCAGCGTCCGGAGCTCGGCGCCATCTGCCGAGCGGCCCGCACTTCCGGAGGGCGCATCGCCCCGTCGGTGGTGCAGCAGGCGCTGCCGGGGCTGACTGACGCCGGCGCGGCGAACGTGGTCCGCTGGTGCTGCGACCTGGCCCTGTGTGACCGCTCCGGCAGCCTGACGGGGCTCGGCGAGGTCGTCGCCGACACGGACCGGGCGCCGGTCCCGGAGCAGGGCGTGTACGAGATGTGGGTGGCCGGCCACCCGCTGCTCGGCTCCCGCCTGCTGCACGTCGAGCGTCTGACGTCCTCGCGCGACGGCCGGTTCCCCGATACGGACGCCATCCCGGTGGAGCCGGACCGCAACACCGCGCACCCGTCGGTCGTGGATCCCCAGCGCCGGTTCGTCCTGAGGTCCTTCCCGTCGAACCACGGCAGGCACGGCGCTCTGCGCCGCGAGTCGCGCGCCTACTGCCGGGTGACGTGGGTGCTGGACTGGACCCACGGCCCACACGGCGCCAGCGAGGTCCGGCTGGACGGCGCCATCGACACTGCCTCCGGCCACCGCCCGATCCGTCACGAGCCCGAGCGGATGGAGATCGACCTGTGGCGGCTGGCGGACACGTGGGCGCTCGGCCCGCTGCGCGCCCACGGCAGGTGGTCCGCCGAGGACCGCAGGCTCGCGGTCCCCGTCGCCCGGCTGTCCGTACCGGAGCAGGAGGCATTCGCCATGACGCTGGACCTCGGCGGGGTCGAGGTAACGGGCTACGGGCACTGGAGCAGCGGCGCCGTACTCTCGGACGTGCCCATCGGCCCGGCGACCGCGGACGACGCGCAGGCATGGGCGATGGCCCGCCTGGACCGGCGCTTGGAGGGCAGCGGCCTCCGCCACACCCGCGTACAGGTCCGCGGACTGTTCGCATCCGTGACCGAGGACACCCCGCTGGCCGCCCCAGGGCCGATCCTGCCGGACCACGATGCGCTGCTTGCGCGATACGAGCTGGCTCCGGAGGTGTTCTGGCGGCTCGCCGCACCCGTCGACCTCGCCCCGACTCCCGTCTCACAGGAGGAACTCGGGCCGATGAGCATCGAGGCGGGGAACCGGGACTACCTGGTCTCTACGGACTACGACAGTGCGGTGGTCCGGGTGCCTTACCGGGGCGGCTGGTCGATGCGTATGCTGCTCGACCGCCTCACCGGCGACGAGAAGCCGCGCCGCCTGCTGCTGGTCGACAAGTACGTGCGCGGACGCGACAACCTCCGCAGCCTCGAACTACTCGTGGCGACGCTGGCGGAGCTGGGATCTCCGGCACTGGATGTCTGGACGGGCAACGACACCGACGACGCCACCGCCGCCCACGTCGAGCGCCTCACCGGACACCGCCCCCGTCGCTACCGCCAGGTCTTCGGGCACTCCGTCAACCTCCACGACCGCTACCTGGTGGTGGTCCCGGAGCGCGGCGCCCCATACGGCTGGCAGATGACCAACAGCCCGCTGGACGCCCGCGTGGACGACGGCGTGGAGCCCTCGCCCGTAACCCCCCTGCGCTGGCGTGACCTGGTCGCAGCGCGGCTGAGCGTCGAGCAGCTTCACCGGCCCATGGCAGCGTGGACGGAGGCCGACGGGCGATGACGACCACGACGCAGCTGACAGGAGCCATCCCGGCCAGACTGGACGGTGCCGGCCGAAGGCAGGACCGCAGAGCCACGCGGCTGGACACCGCGTGGTTGATCCAGGGGCGGACCAGTGCGCCACCCAGCTCCCCGGTGTTGGCGCGCGATGCGCACGCTGCCGTGCCCGTGCCCGCGCAGAGCCCCGCCCTGGTGATCATCTCGGACGCCGTCCCCGCGGTCGCAGACTCCGCGGCGGCTGCCATCAGTGCCGGTAGCCGCGTCTACGCGCTGGCCCCTGACGGCTGGGCTGCGCCCGACTGGCTCCTCGGAGCGCCGCCCACCGGGGTGCTGGTTCGCCGGGTACGGCAGGCGCCTGTCGCCGCCGTGTTGTGCGGCGATTGCGGCTGGCTCTGGATGGGGCCAGACGGGCCCGGCGAGTGGCGTCTGGCGCTGGAGGCGGAGCAAGTTGAGGCGGCGCGCCTGGCTTTCTTGGACCTGTACTGGAACCGGTCCGACGACGAGGGGTGGCCCGCCAAGGGCGACGTGCGGTGGCGCCCGCGCGGCGAGGCCCCCTTCGACCTGCCAGCCCCCGTGCCGCACGCTGCCGTCCGGCTGGAGCCGGACGGCGCGCGGCTGCCCGAACCCGATCCCGGGTCGGCGGTGTACGCGTGCGACGGCCGCCTCCCGGACGGGGAGGCCGCACGCGTCTGGGTGCCCCCGTCCGGCGAAGGGCACGCCAGTCTTGCGGACGCCGTGCGGCGGGGCACCGACGTCGTCTGGACCGACCTCGGCCTGCCACCTTGCACGACGGGTTCGCGGGCCACGGCACTACCGTCCACGGCGCGCTGGTCGCTGCGCACTTCCCTGACGGACCACCAAGCTGCCGCGCTCACCCGGGTGCTGGAGCTGGAGCCGGATGCGATATTCCGGACGGAAGCCACTCTTGGAGAGGCCGAGGAACGGGTCGGCCCGCACGGCCGTGTGTGGCGCGCCGGTCAGGAGCAGCCGCAAGCCCTCATCTCTGAGGAGGAGTTGGATGCGGGACTGGTGGTGGCCACGTCCCTCCGGGGCATGCCCGCAACCGAGCCGCCGTCGTGGCCCGAGCCCGCATTGCTGGCCCTCTCGGTGCGGTGGCGGTGGCGGGTCGGCACGCCGTTGTCACCCAAGAGCGGTGTGGAGGACTCCCTGGTGCGGTCGTGGCGGATCCTGGACGATCAGTATGCGGCCCGGGTGAAGGCAGCTCTCACGACGCTGGCCTCGTTGGAGGAGAAAGAGGGCACGCTGGGCCGGGCCTTCACCGTGCTGAAAGGAGCGCTGCTGGGATTCGGCCGCTCCCGGGAGAACTTGCGGGCGGATGTGCTCAAGTGCGGCGAGGTCAAGCCTTCTGAGGTAGGTCCGGACGACGCCCGCGAGGCCCTGGCACACCTCGCAGAGGTCGAGGCCCGGGTCGCGGAGTTGCAGGAGGAGGTGGCCGAGGCCGAGCGGAAGGCGCGCGAGGAGGCGGAGCGCAACCGCCAGAAGCAGGAGCACGCCGCAGCCTGCGAGAAGGCCCGCAAGGATCTAGCGGCCCATGAGCAGGAGCTGGCCGACAAGCAGCGGCGGCTCACGGATATCGAGACGGATCTCGGGACGCTTGCCTCACAGAACAAGGTCGAGGGCATGTCGAAGAAGGAGCGCAAGGACCACCGGGCCAAGCAGCACAAGCTCCGCGACGAGCAGACCAGATTGAGCAAGCGAATCCGCATGTTGGAGCAGTCCGTGGAACAAGCTCAGGCGACCATTGACAAGCCCTTCGAGTTTCGTCCGCCGGCTGCTCTGGCACCCAGCAAGCGGAGTACCGGCTCGTTCGTTCCGCCGGCGAGCGCGAGTGCTGCGGAACAGGTTCCGGACGAGGCCATGCCCGAGGTGGGAAGCCTGCTGCGCGCGGGCAAGGAGCGCCTGCTCGCGATCAGCCGGTGGGAGGAACTGGACCGCGGCGAGGCGGAAGCGGCGAGGTTGGGCGCGCGCCTCGTTGCCACGCGTAAGGGGTGAGATGAAGGAACAGCGCATCGAGGTGGAGATCGACCGTGACGGTCGCATCACGGCTGAGGCCGACGGCTTCTCCGGCGATGCCTGCCTTCGCGACCTGGAGAAGCTGCTCGACGGGCTGGCGGAGTGGGAGAGCACGCAGCGCAAGGCGGACACCGACGAGCGCACCGTCACGCGCAACCGGGCGGCGCGCCTGGGCAGGACGACGGAACCGGGCGGGGGGCGGACGGCATGAGCGCCTACATCACCCTGGCCACGCCCATGGCCGACCAGGAGAGCCTGGTGAAGGCGCTGGCAGACCTTGGCTTCCCAGCGGACCGGGTCGAGGTCCACGGCAGCGCCGTGCCGCTCGTCGGTTACGAGGGATCCAGTCGGGGGCAGCGGGCCCACGTGGTAATCCGCCGCCGGCACGTTGGCCAGCTGTCCAACGACATCGGCTTCGAACGGACCGCCACGGGGTTCCGGGCGCACGTGAGCGACTACGACCAGTCGCGCTACGGCCAGCAGTGGATGCGGAAGCTGCGCGCCCGTTACCAGCACCACGACGCCGTCAAGCAGGAAATACTCGCGCGGCAGATCCGTGAGGCCGCCGAGACGGAGGCGCGCAGGCTGGCCGAGATCGAGGCACGCAGACGAGAGGAGGAACGGCAGAGCTTGGTGGAGGCGCAGCGCCAGGCCGTCCACGACAAGGCACGAAACATGGGATACCGCGTCCAGGAGACTCGTCAGGGCGACACGGTCCGGCTCGTCCTCGTCAAGCGTGTCTACTGATGTCCTGAAGTCTGGTGTTTGAGGACATGCTGAACATTGCCCGGACGATCCCGCGCAGCGCGGTCAACGGGCCTGGGGAGCGCTTTGTGGTGTGGGTTCAGGGTTGTTCCCTGCACTGCCCCGGGTGCTGGAATCCGGACACCTGGAGCCACCGGCCGAGGACGGAAGTCCCGGTGCACGACCTGGCGGAGACGATCCTTGCTACCGAGGGAATCGAGGGCATCACCCTGACCGGCGGCGAGCCTTTCGAACAGGCGGCCCAGCTCGCGATATTGGCCTCCCGGGTTCGCGCCGCCGGTCTCTCGGTCATGGCGTTCACGGGGTTCGAGTTGAACGAGCTCGACTCGCCAGCACGCAAGGAGCTGCTGGCGCTGTGCGACATTCTCGTCGCCGGACGGTTCCGCCGCGCCGACCGCTCGCTCAATCTGGTCTGGCGCGGCTCCTCCAACCAGACAGTGCACTTCCTCACGGAGCGCTACTCCCTGGCCTCGATGCCCGGAAAGACGGCGTGCGAGATCCACATCGGGGCGGACGGGAGCGTGACGGTGACGGGCTTCCCGTCCTCGGAGGTAATGGAATAGCGAACGCGGTGTGCGGATCAGCGTGGGCGCTGCTCTGATCTGCTGCTCAGCAGGGCATGCGGGGTAGTGTCTGGCCTACATCGCGCATTCACCGGAAGGCGACATCCCGCGGAGCCCGGGTGGCTTCCGTGCAGCAACCACGTAAGCCCGCACGCGGGGCCACCCTAGCCGACGACTGACCGTCAATAGTTTCCAGTGCACTCCCTGTGCAGCCAGCCTGTTCGAGCGTTTCCGCGCGAGGCGCGTGTCGAAACTCTGCGGGTGCCGATAAATCATCTGTACTGGTCAAGCTGCATGTCGGTACTCGCGAAGGGTTCCACCAAGCTGATCTCGTCGACGGATCTCCAGGCGTCTGATCTGTCCTGGCTCGGTGATCGGTTCGGGTAGCGGGCGGAGCGGAGCCGCTTGATTCAGGGCTCGGTGAGGCCGGTGCCCGTTGTAGTACAACTCGAACTCGCGCAGGGCATGGAGCAGATGGCGCTGGTCCCATATGAGAGTGCGGTCCAGCAGTTCGTGCCGGCAGGTCTGTATCCAGCGCTCCATGATGGAGTTCATCCGCGGCATCCGGATGCCGCTGGTGACGATCTCCAGCCCGGCATCGGTCAACACAGCGTCGAAGGCTGGCGTGAACTTGGAGTCTCGGTCGCGTATCAAGAACCTGGCCTTGCTGCCTGCGTCCTCCAAGTCCATGACGAGGTTGCGTCCGAGCGCACGATCCAGTCCGCGGTGGGGTGTGCGGTGGCTCCGAGGATCCGGATACGTCTCGTGGCGTGCTCGATGGCCGCGAAGACGTACAGGCGCGCCCCGGTCAGGGTGCGGGTCTCGAAGAGATCGCAGGCGAGCAGCGCCTGGGCCTGGCTGCGCAGGAAGGCGGCCCAGGTGGTGCTCTGGCGTTCCGGCGCAGGCGGGATGCCGTTCTCCTTCAGGATTTCCCAGACGGTGGAGGCGAGGGCTGCAAGCTCGCCGTGGATTCTGCGGTACCCCCACGAGACATTTTCCCGGGCCAGGCGCAGGACCACGGCGCGGATCGAGAGGATGGTGGGTGGGCGCCCGCGTCGCCTCGGCACGCAGGACGCGGCATGGCGCCGATTGAGCAGGTCACGGTGCCAGCGCAAGATCGTGTCCGGACGCACCAGTAGAAGGAGCTGCCGCAGCTTATGTATCGGGAGGCGATGGAGCAGCCCGGCAAGCACGATGCGGTCGGTGTCGGTTAAGGCAGGCTTGCCGACCTCGCGTTGCAGGACCAGTAGTTGGTGCCGCAGGGCAAGGATCTCGATGCCTTTGTCCCGGTCGCTTATCGGCAAGAGACGCAGCAGGCCGAAGGTGTGGGTGGCGGCGAGGTAGGCCAGGCGCAGCAGCGCGACAGATCATGATGCCGCCCGGCTCCTGGCCACGTGAAGATCGCGGGGCGAGCTGCAGGTGCCGACCAGAATGCGGTGATTAAGGCCGTAACCGGCGCGGATGATCGGCACCCGCAGTGCGCTGATCGTGGGCCCAGGAGGAACACCCCCTCCCCGCCTTTCTTCCGAACCGCAAGCGTTTTGCTTCTCGGATACTGTACGAGTCCGGGGACAGCACGTGGTGTGGTCTCACGGCTGATGATGTTGCCAGCACGGACACGAGGCGCCGCTGTCGTCAGGCTCGTCGCCTTCACTTCTAACTTCCAGGCATTCGCGAAACTCACGCCACGCTTGGATCACCCCGTGCGCCTTGGCGAGAAGTTCTTGGATTTGGGAGAGCAGCAGGATCAGGGCACCGAAGAAGGCCAGGATGAATAGCGTTACTGTGTCCCAGGTCACCGTGACGCCTCCGCGTCCTCGCTAGCCTCGGTCGCGGGAAGCACCCGATTTAGCCAGGATTGCTCGGCCCCGACGCTCTCCAGCGTCGCTCGAACACCGTCGTCCTCAAACGCCCGTTCGGACCGGAATCTGATCTGGAGCTCGCCGGAGTCATCGTGGGTATGCGCGAGGTAGTACGTACACTGCCGCGAGAGGGGCCGATTGGGAGGAAATTGTAGGTGGCACGTGCAGTTGTGTCGCTCGATCTTGAGTGGAATACCCCAGCTGCGATCACAAAGGCGAGCGAGGAACCCATTGTGGTCGAGTGAGACGCCAGTTGCCGTATCGAGTTCTATCCTCCACTCGTCGCTTTGAATCCAAGATCTCGTGGAGTAGGCCGAGCTCGACGTATGGAAGAGCGCGATTCGGCGGAAAAGCCCTGAACCGAGCCAGGCCAGATTTCGTTCAGCTCGCATCGTGAGCGGTGCTTCAGCCTCGTGCTCCCGCTCATAATGAGTGAGGCCCGGTTCCTCCCACAGCGGGTGCAGCTTTCCATCGAGCAAGGATTCCCGCCGTTCGCTGAGCTCTTGACGCCAGTTGGTACCTTTAGTAGCCCGCAGAATCACCCGAGCATCGGTTCCAATCATGGCCAAATGGAGGTCAGCCCCACGGGTGGCTGCCACACGGACGCCGGGAATTGCATGCACCTGAATGCCGGGCTCGGCGTAGGGCAACAGCTGCACGATTGCGAAGTCGCTCATTGGGTGTGCAGCGCCGCCCGAAAGCTCTGTATGGCTATCTAGCAGGACAACAGGCCAGCGATCTGATGGCCGAATCGCGGAGATGCCCAACGGGTGTGCCCACCACCAGCCGCCACTGTTGAGATGCGCCAAAATTTGGGATTCAAGATATGCCTGCTGCGTCGAGGCTTGAGGGATGGGGATACGGTTATCTGCATGCCTCAATGCCTCTAGAGCAAGCTGATGAGGCTCGCCGGTGTAGAGGTTCCGCATACGAGCGAGGCGGCAGAGACGTCCGCCGGTAGCCATAGCACGACCCGTTCCCGAACGCTGCTGCCCCTGAGCATCCGACAACTGATCGGCGCGCCCTTGTACGGACGCAATCGGACATACCAGACCGTTCAGGTGAAGCTATGGCTCCTTCATCCCCGAGTGGCACTGTACTGGGGCAGCTCAGTGCCGGAACAGGCCGCCTTACGGCCATCTCGATGATAGCGCTGAGATGCCTTAGGTGGGGTAGGCCGCATGAACTGCCCAATGTGAGACTGGAGATGTTCGCGTGGCTGGGCGTGGGTGCACCGAAGGACCCTGCCGGTCTGGCACGCCGCACCTCCGGCTCTGTATCGCGGACCACCCTGCGGTTTGAGCAGGCCGAGCCGCCTGCCCTACCGCTGTGGCCTGGCGGAGGGTGAGTGGCCGCAACGGACCCGGGAGTGGTGGGCGATGCGGCAGTCCTCGCGGCAGGCCGAGCACTTCTCCTCGACATCGCCGCCCTGTTCATAGCTGAGCCGCAGTGAGACAACTCACTGCGGCTCACACGCCTTCTCACAGCGCTCTCACGGACTAGGTGTCATGAGGTGGCATCAGGTGTGACGTTAGACGGACGAGATAGGCCCCGACCTGCGCGATTCGGACTGAAGAACCCTAGACGCACTTGTTTTCGAACTGGGGGTCAAGGGGTCGCAGGTTCAAATCCTGTCGTCCCGACCAGCGTTTTCGCAGGTCATAGGCCGTTTTCTCAGAGATGGGAGAGCGGCCTTTTCCGTGTTCGGAGGCCTGGTGGTCGCATGGTGGTCGCGTATGTGCCCTGGAATTGGGATGCCTGGGGTGAACTGGCTGCTGGGGTGGGGGAGTAGGGCGGCTTGAGCCGCTTGTGCCGCCTTTCTGCGTGGTCGTGGTGTGGTCGCAGCCAGTTCGGCCAGTGGCGGCGGGCGCCGTCTCGGTCGGCGTTGGTCAGGGCTTGGTCGATGGTGTCGACGGCGTCGCGGGCGGCTTGCTGGGTGAGGTGGCTGTAGAGGTTCGCGGTGGTGGACAGCGTGGAGTGGCGCAGGGTCTTGGACACCACGGTCAGGGGGACGCCGGCGGTGATGGTGAGGGTGGCGGCGAGGTGCCGAAGGTCGTGCAGGCCGATGCGGGGCACTCCGGCTTCCTTCGCCAGCCGGCGGAAGCGGTCCAGAAGCGTCTGGGGGCGGAGAGGCCGGCCGTCGGGGCGGCAGAAGACCAGGCCTGAGAACGGGTCTGTCGGATCACTTGTATGGGTGCGGGTGGCTGTGGCGCGGTGTTTGAGGGCGGCTGCGACGCGCGGGGAGATGGCGACCCAGTTCTTGCTGCTTAGGGTCTTGGGCGCGGTGAGGACCAAGCGGGTGTTGTTGATGGCGGAGAGGGTGTAGCGGACGTAGAGCACCTGCTCGTTGAGGTGGACGTCCGTCCAGTGCAGGCCGAGTGCTTCTCCTCGGCGCATGCCGGTGCCGATGAGGAGTTCGCATAGGTCGGCCATGAAGGGGTCGGCGTGGTGGCAGTAGCGCAGGAAGCGGGCTGCTTCTTGTGGTGTCCAGATGCGGCGTTCGGCTGCCGGTGGGCGGGGGAGGACGGCGGGGCGGGCTGGGTTGTGGGCGAGGCGGCGTTGTCGGACGGCGTCGCCCAGGGCGCTGGAGAGTGTGGCGAGACAGCGAAACATGGTCACCTTCCCGCGGCCTGCTGCCAGCTGGGTATGGGCGAAGCTGGCGATGTGGCGGTGGCCGAGTTCGTCGAGCTTCAAGCTGCCCAGGACGGGGACAAGATCGTGGGTGACGTAGTCGCGGTAGCGGGCCATGGTGGTGGGCTTGAGCACGAGTGCCTTCGTCTCGAGCCATGTGGTGAGGTAGTCCGCCACGGTCTGGTTCGGGTCGGCATTGAACCCGCCGGCCTCACCCTCGAGCAGGCGCCGCAGGGCCGAGCTGGCGGCGTCCTCGGTGGGGAAGCCGCCGCGCCGGATGGTGGTGCGTGTCCCTTTGGGGTTGGGCAGGTCGACGGCGAAGGTCCACATGCCGTGGTTACGGTCGGCGACGAGTTTGGGGCAGTGTGTGCCCAGCTGGCGGCGGTGCTGGTCGCGGCAGCCGCAGCGGCGGTAGACGCGTCCGCGGTCGGCAGAGGAGCGCATGGTGATCGCCTCCCGAGGGTGGAGCAAGGTGCCTACACGCTCAGTCTGCGCACACCATGCGACCACCAGCGACCATGACCCCCTCTGACCTGGGCTTCACCCGTGCGAGGCGACAAGTGCGCTGGTGTTTCCTCGCACGCGGCGGGCCCGCCGATGATCTCGGCCAGCCTGCGCCTGACCGCGGACTCGGAGCGGCCTGTCGCCTTCCGGAGCTCCGCATAGGTGGCGCGTCCACCCCGCTCGAGGGCGGTGACCAGTGGCTCGTCCTCCTCGGTGATCAGGGCGGGCCCCGGGCGCGGGTGCGGCTCCGGGGTGAGTGCGGCGGCCTCGGCGTCGGTGAGTCTGCCGCTCCTTGGAGAGCCAGCCGGCCGGGCCGCCGTAGAAGCGGTGCAGCAGCTGGTGGGCGCGGATCTCGACGATGTGCGGGGTGCGCGGCAGTTTGCCGAGCAGCAGTTCTCGCTCTCGCCGCGGGTGCGGGCGCGGGTCTGGCAGACCACCTCCGTGCCGCCCGAGGTGAGGCCTATCCACACCGTGTCGGGGCGCTTGGCCAGCGCGTCTGCTACGGTCGCGGCCCCTCGGGCGTGCAGCGCAGCCGCAGCATCCAGTGCTCAAGTCCCATCCGGGCGCTGGCGCAGCGGACGGCGACGACCCGCAGCCCCGCCTCGGACCGCAGTCTGCGGAAGCGCCGCGCCACGGTCTGGTCGGAAACGCCGAGCACGGCGACGATCCGGCTCAAGGAGGCGCGGGCATCGAGCTCGAGGGCGTGCAGCAGCCTGAGATCGAGTGTCTCATCTCGTGGGATTCCATGCCGACAATCCCCCTCGTGTCGGATTCTGGCGAACTTCCCGTCGTGGCTGGGGACATCGAACGTGCACGCCCGATCGTACGGGAGTGATCGAAGACCGCGGTGCGGGCCGTATGCACGCTTGCCGCACGCGGTTCGGCCGCACACAACGCCACTCAACGCCGTACGGGGAGAAACAGATGCGTAAGGGCCGCTCACCGCGGGCTGTCTGGGGACGTTCATGTTGTTGCTGGATGTCACCATCGTGGTCGTGGCGCTGCCCGACATGGCGCGGGCGCTTAACGCGTCGCTCTCCGATCTGCAAGGGGTCATCGACGGCTATGCGCTGGCGCTCGCCGCGCTGCTGCTCGGCATAGGCGCCGCCGCCGACCTGCTGGGCAGGCGCTCGGGTCCATGCGGCGGGAGTCGGGCTCTTCGCGGTGGCTTCGCTGGCCTGCGGTCTGGTGTCGTCGCCCATGGCACTGGTGGCCGCGCGCGTGGTCCAAGGGGTGGGAGCGGCCGCGATGTTCGCGACTACGCTGTCGCTGCTCGGCTCGGTGTATCAGGGCAGGCAGCGCTCGGTCGCGCTCGGTCTGTGGGGCGCGGTCAGCGGTGCCGCGGCGGCGATCGGCCCGGTGGTCGGCGGGCTGCTGACCGAAGGCCCGGGCTGGCGGTGGATCTTCTTCGTGAATCTGCCGGTGAGCACAGCGGCGCTCTGGCTGGACCCGGCGCACCGTGCCCGAATCGCCTGCGGCGTGGGGCTGGCAAATCGACTGGGCGGGCACGGTGGTGTTCGCGTGCTTCGCGGGGGCGACGAAGTACGCGGTCGTACGGGCGAGCAGCTCCGGGTGGACCTCGGCGAGCACCGTGACCACGTTCGGGCTCGCCTCGCTCGCGCTCATCTGCTTCGTGCTCGTCGAACGCAGGGCGGCCCATCCGCTGCCGGACCTATCGTGTTCCGCAAGCCCGTGTTCGTGGGCGTGATGGCGGGGGCGCTCGCCTTCAACGCGGCGGCCTTCGCCGTGGCTCCGTACACCTCGATCTGGCTGCAGACGGTGCTCGGGCTCAGCCCGGTGCACGGCGGTCTCACCGTACTGCCACTGGCCGCAACGGCCTTTGTGGCGGCCGTGGTCGGCGGCTGCATGCTGCACGGGGTGCAGCCGCGTCTGACGATCGGCGTCGGCCTGGCACTGATCGACGCCGGCACGCTCGCGCAGGCCGTGCTGGACGCGGGCTCGTCGTGGACCGCGCTGTTGCCGGGCCTGGTGCTGGCGGGCGTCGGCACGGGGCTGGTGTCACCGGCGCTCGCGGGCGCCGCGCTCGCCGCGGTGCCGGCCGAGCGCGCGGGCATGGCTGGCGGTGCGGTCAATACGTTCCGGCAGTTCGGATACGCCTTCGGGGTCGCCGTCTTCGGCACGGTGCTGATCTCCGTATGGAAAACACGCTCACGAGCGGTCAGGCCCATGCGCTCGCGGGCGGCGGCGCATCCGGGCTGCGTGGGTCTCCGAGCATGCGCTGCGGGCGGCATTCGCCTCGGGCCTGAACGCGGCGGCGCTCCTCGCGGGTGTCGTCGGAGTGCTCGCCGGGATCGCGGTGCTGGCGCTGGTGCGGGAGCCGGGCCTCGTCGAGCGGGAAGCGCCCGGAGCCGGGGAGGCGGTCCCGGCGCAGCCCCCCTCTGATCCGTGACTGCTCGTTGTCCTCGGCATGAGGATTGAGTGGAGCGTCTTGTGCCGAACGACCTGTGGAGGTTGTTCCGGAACGTGGTGCCTGCGGTACCGAAGCGTCCCCAAGGCGGGGGCCGTCGGCGAGCCGACGACCGCGCAACGGCTCCCGCCGACTGCACCGACGCTATGAACACGTCGCCGACCACTTCCTCGGCTTCGCAGACCTGGCCTGCGCGATGATCTGCTATCGCACCCTGCTCCAATGAAGGACGGATCCGAGAGGGAACGGAATGCCCAAGCTGCGCCAGGCCCGCGTCTCCGACCACGGCACGATCGTCGAATGTGTGCAGCGGTGGTGGGGAGACTCACGCACCCCCGAGCAGGCCCGCGAACTGTCTCTGCTGCTGCCCAAGCTGTTCCTGCAGTTCTTCTCCGGCACCAGCCTGGTCCTGCAAGACGATGCCGACATCACAGCGTTCCTCATTGGCTTCTACGCCGCCGACAACGACAAGGAGACCTACATCCACTTTGTGGGAGTGGACCCGCAGCTGCGTGGACAAGGCACAGCCCGCAGTCTTTACGCGGCGTTCTTCCAGCGCGCCGCTGAGGCAGGCCGCCAGGAGGTGCGGGCGATCACCTCGCCATCGAACACGGGATCCATCGCATTTCACCGCGCCATGGGGTTCGCTCTCGAAGCAGGCGATCGCGAGGTCGGCGGGCTTCCCATACACAGCGACTATGACGGCCCTGGACAGGACCGAGTGTGCTTCTACAGGAAGATCGCTCCCTGATCCACAATCACCACTTCGCCAAACGCCACGGCCCTGCAGGTCAAGGGGTGTTTCTGTATCAGATTGCTGGTTTGGCGTGACGTTCTGGCAGAACATGGGTTGGGTCGTTGGGCCAGGCCAGGGGTTTGGGGCGTTGTCGGGGGCGGGAGACAGGGCGCGGCTGCTGGATCTGTGCTGGATGAAATGACGGCTTGTCAGTTGCTGAAGAGTGGCTGTCTCCGACGCGGAATGTGACGGAGTCGGACGTCAGCGGTGGCCGTATTGTTGAACGAGGTCGGGCGGGTGTTCGCCCGGGTTCGCGGCTCGGTCAGTCCGACCGAGGCTCCGGCCCCGGCCCCCAGTCCCCGGAGTCTGCGCTCCCGGCCCCGGCTCCCCCTGCCCGCCAGGCTTGCCCCGCCCACTCCCTCAACCCCATTTGTCCCCCGTAAGACGGGACTTGGCCGTAGGCCGCCCGGTGCTCCGCGAGACGGACGTAAGGTGCGGAGGTGGGGCGGGAAGGCCATGGATGTGTTCACCGAGGCGGATCTGCGGAGGCTGGCGGGGGCGCGCTCCTTCGAGCGGGAACATGGCTATCTGGACGCGGTGACCGCCGTGGAGGTCGGCGACGGCTGGATCACCGCCACCGTCCACGGGACGGACGCGTACGAGGTGGAGCTGACCGTCGACGGGTCCGCGGGGCTCGCGGGGGAGTGCGACTGCCCGTACGGCCTGGAGGGCAACTTCTGCAAGCATCTGGTCGCGCTCGGTCTGAGCGTGCTCGCCCGCCCGGACGAGCTGCCACGGCAGCGCACCAGGGCCGCGACCGTGCCCGGGTACTCGACGCGTGGTTGGACGGGCTCTCCCGGGACGAACTGCTCGCCCCGACCTCGCCCCGGATGGCAGCACCCATCTGGCCATCGCCCGCGATCTGGACGCCGGTACTCATGAAGCCCTGAGCTGGGCGGAAAGAGGCGTCAAGGAAGCCTCGGCCCCCTCTCGTGGCTGCCTTCCCGGGCTGGACACCCGTTCGGTCGACTACCTATGCGACCGTTACACCCGTGCCGGCCGGCTCGGTGACGCGGTCGCCCTGCGCCGCGACCACTTCACCGCATGCCGCTCCCTCACCACGTACCAGTTGCTGCGAACGGCGGCAAAGGCGGCGTCCCGCTGGCAGTCCGAGCGGGCCGGGGCCCTGGAACTACTGCGAGCCGACGCCGCTCCACAGCAGCGTCTGCGGCACCGAGCTCACCCGTATGGCGCGCACTGGTACGACGGTCCCGTGCTCGTCGACGCCCTGCTCGACGACGAGGACATCGACGCCGCCTGGCAGGCCGCCACCGAGGCCGACGCCCACGACCGGCTGGCGGTACCCCAGGCCAAAGGCTCTGGGGGAGGCTCGCCCTCGCCGACCGGGCCCGCGCCACTCGTCCCGCCGACGCGCTCGGCGTCTACCACCGCCTGGCCGAACCCCTGGCGAAGGAGACCGGCAACCGGGCGTACGAGGAGCTGACCAGCCTGCTGTTGAGCATGCGCGACTGCCACCGCCGTCTGGGCACCCCTGACGAGTTCACCGCGTATGTCACCGGGCTGCGCACCGAGTACAAGCGCAGGCGGAACCTGATGCGGCTCCTGGACCAGCACGGCCTGTGACCTCGCAGGGGCGCTCGCCGCAGGCAGTGCTTGTCCGCCGGGTACGGTGGGGCCGTCGGTTGTGGGATGACGCGACCACCACCTTGCGCATCGGTGACGCGGACGATGCCGCGTCGCTCTCTCGTTCGCCCGGCCCAGGCAACCCGTCAGCGGGGTGCTGCGCAGTGGCCGTTTTTGCCTGCGTCATGGCTGGTCAGGGCGGTGCCGGGGCGGCGTGCGACGGGCACCGCCGGGGTAGCGGCCCCTTGTTGGATCCCTGCTGGATCGTGATCCGTCACATGGCGTCTCCGCAGGTGACAGCAGAGTAGCCGATGTTCCGCTTCAACATTTAGTGCTCGCCGTAGCGTCGATGTAGGGATCTGGCAAATGTGCAGGTCATGCGGGGTCGGCTCCATTCGGGGCCGACCCCGTCGCCGTGACCGGTGCTGGATCCGTGCTGGATATCCTGACGTCTCGTCACCTGTGGTCATCCCTGGTTATCCGTACCGCTGCTGGATCGGTGCTGGGATCGATCTGACGAGGCGTCAGCGAGATGAGGGCGTGTCGGGCTGCGGATTTCGTCGCCACCGGCCGCCGTCGTGGGGTGTTCCGGGGTGCTGGCCGCCGGGTGGCGCCGTTCCTGCGGCACGCCGCACATTTTGCCCGCGCGGGCGTCCGACGGCGGGCATGCCTGGTGGTACGGGAGCGCCCGCGCGATTGCTCATTGGGCCGGGGTGGCGTCGCCTGCCTGTGCCCCGCAGTCACGCCAGCAGCGCGGCGCGCAGCTCGGGGTCGCGTAGGTGGTGCAGAGTTCTTCCTCGTCGCACTCGAAGTCGAAGGCCACTGCGACCTTCGGCATGGTCGCCGCGCTCCACATCGCTGCCTCCGTACTGGGGCTGCACGGCGAAGAGACCTCCGAGCGCGCCGAAACCGTACTCGCCGAGGCGGTCGGGCGGCTGCGCTGGGCCACCGCGAGGTCACGGCGTGAGCCGGCCCTGGGGTGGTCAGTGACCCGCAGTCGGTGCCGCCTGCACGGGGAACTCCACCAGCGTCGCGGCACGCAGCTCTTCGTCGCGCAGCATACGTAGCTTTTCGGGTTGCTCGTCACCCAGGACGAGGTCGGCACCGGGCAGCACGGCCTGTCGCAGCATCGACTGCCACACGTCCGCGAATGGTTGGTTGCGCAGCACGTCGAGTGCGTCGCGCATGCCCGCCTCGTCGCCGTCGCGCCTGGCCCGGCCCCAGTCACGGATGACGACCCGGGCTTCCTTGCGGGCCAGTAGCCGGGACTGGGGAAGTCGTCGCTCGTCCAGATCAGGCCCAGGACCTCGATGGTTATGTGTCCCCTGGTGGTCAGCCTGCGGTATGTGCACGCGCTGTCTGCGTGCAGGGCCTGCTCTGACTGGCCCTTCGGGCGCCGGGTCGGGACGAGGACGCCGATCCCGGCGCCGATGTAGCCCTTGTCGGCCAGGGTGGGCAGGCCGTCGGCCGCGGCCTTATATAGCGCGGGCAGTGCGTGGATGCGGGCGGCGGTGATGTCGGGGACGCTGCCGGGCTCTACCTCGGAGAGCCACAGTGGGGTGCCGTCCGGGGCGGACAGGAACTGCATGTTGCCGCCGAATGCCTTGTGTTTCTGGCTGAACCACAGGTCGTTGCCGTTGTCGCGGACACCCGCGAGGCGGTCGGACTCGATCAGCGTGCCGTCGAGTATCACGTGGGTCATTCCCTCGCGTCGGCAGCGGTCCAGGACCTCGTGCAGGTCCGGGGCCTGGCCGGCCAGGACATCGATGCCTTCGTGCAAGTAGCGGTAGCCGGTGGCCTGGGAGACGTCGGCATCGCGGGCCAGGCAGTGCACGCAGCCGCGCTCGCGGAACCATCGCAGTACCAGCACGGCCTGGCGGAACGGGCCGAGCGCCCGGCTGCCCCGCGGAGTGCCGATGCGCCGTCGGTGCGCGGCCAGCAGGCGGGACAAGTGATCCACGACGTGGCGTGGGACATCGAGCGTGGCAACATAGGTGACCAACGCGAAGCCTCTGGCGGTTACGGACATGATCTTGTGGTGAGACCTGTCCTACCAGGGGCTTTACGACTGTCCGCAGCCGGGTACAGCTCTAACGTCACTCGCCTGGCTGCCCAGGCTCGCACTCACCGGCAAGCCGAGGCCGTGGGAGCCTCGCTGACTGCGGCTGCGGTAGTTCACCACCGCTGCTTCCCCCACCCGGTGGCCGTCGACGGTCGGTCGTCCAGGACCCGCAGTCGCCAGGTGAGACGGGAGACGTTCCAGGGCGCCCGGCTGCGTACGCCACGTTGGCACCGGTGGGGCCGTAGTCAGCGGCGGCGGGCGAAGCGCGTCTTGCCCCAGGGCTTGTACATGGAGATGACGGTGGCCAGCATGAGCAGCGCCAGCCCGGTGCCGACCCCGATGCCGAGTTGGACACCGACGGTCTGGCTCGGCGTCGTGATCTGGTGCTGCAGCCAGTGCCGGAAGAGGAAGTGTCCGGCCAGCATCAGCGCGAT
This sequence comes from Streptomyces sp. 8N616, assembly GCF_052246385.1. Taxonomy (NCBI): domain Bacteria; kingdom Bacillati; phylum Actinomycetota; class Actinomycetes; order Kitasatosporales; family Streptomycetaceae; genus Streptomyces; species Streptomyces sp. 8N616. The sequence goes on from NZ_JBQQBY010000055.1 coordinate 40,656, forward strand.
GTTCACTGCGAGCTTGGCCGCGATCCAGTAGTGCTTGAGCAGCCCCCAGGGAGTGGCCAGTGCCAGGAGCAGGCCGGTCAGGAGGGACGACCAGGCGAGGACGGCGATCAGCTCGATGCCGAGCAGTTCCATGACGAGGCGGGTCGCCCGGACGAGTTCGGGGTTCCCGGTGAAGAGTCCGACGAGTCCGAGGATGAACTGGGCGACCTCCGCCCCCAACCAGCCGACGGCAACGGTCACATGGCAGGTCAGCACGAACTTCCTGGCCCGAGGGCGCAGGCGCCACCTCGGCCCTCCTCCCCGAGCCGCGCTCCCGGCCCGTCCGGCCCGGATCTGGTTCCGTAGCCGTACGGACGTGGTGTCGGCTCGGGTGGCGGGTGTCATGGTTTCGGTCATGGCTCCTCCGTTCGTCGCTGGCCGCATGTGTCGCGGTGCGGTACGGGAAGCAAGGATCACCGGGGCAGGAGCCCCCGGTCGTCGTCACCGGCGTTGATTCGCGCCTACGCGGGGCTGCGTACTGTGCTGCGCTGCACTGCGTGATCGAACGGGTTCTATGCTCGGGCCATGGTGCGAAGACCCGCAGGAGATCAGGGGGCGGTGCCGCTGCCCGGGCCGCGAGCCGGCCTGGCCGCCGCCGGACTGGCCGTCCTCGCGGTCGTCGGCTCGGATTTCGCCGCCTCCGTTCAGGACTGGGAGCGTTCGCCGGGCGTGTGGGCCTGGCTGGCGGCGGCGGTGACGGCCGGTGCGCTGGCCTGGTGGCGGGTGGCCCCGGTGGTGATGCTCGCGGCGGTCGCCGCCGGAACGAGCGCCTATCTCCTCGGTGGATACGCGCCGGGCCCGGTCCTGCTGTGCATGGTGTTCGCGACGTTCCAGGTCGCCCGCGTCCGTGCGCTCCGGGTCTCCCTCCCGGCGTGCGGCGCGGCTGCCGCCGTTGTCGTGGCGGCGTTGCTGGTCAACGTCGCGGACCAGAGCAGCCTGGCGGTGATCATCAGCATCGCCTGGGTGAACTGGCTTCTCCTGCCGTGGTCGTTGGGAACGCTGGTCCAGGTCCGGACCGTGGCCGCCGCCCGGCTGCGCACCGAACTGGTCGAACGAGGGGCGCTGGAGGAACGTGCGCGTGTCGCCAGAGAGGTGCACGATGTCGCCGGGCACGGCTTCTCGGTGATCGCGATGCAGGCCGGCGTCGCGCTGCTCGTGCTCGACGACGATCCGGCCCAGGCCCGCGAGTCGCTGCAGGCCATCCGCACCACCAGTACCGAGGCACTGAGCGATCTACGGGTCGCGCTCAGCATGATGCAAGCGGCCGCGACCCCCGGACTCGACGGCCTGCCCAGGCTGGCCGAACGTGTCCAGGGCGCGGGGCTGTCGGTGGTCCTGCACATGGAACCGGTGCCCGATCTGCCCGAGGCCCTCGATGCCGCCGCCTACCGGGTCGTCCAGGAGTCGCTGACCAACGTGCTGCGGCACGCGGGCCAGGCCCGGGCCAAGGTTCAGATCGTCCATGAGAACGGCACCCTGCTCGTCGGAGTCGACGATGACGGCACCGGGTCGCCGAACCACTCCGACGGGCGGGGACTGACCGGGATGCGCTCCCGGATAGAGGCCCTGGGCGGCACGCTCACCGCCGGGCCAGGCGACGAAGGCGGGTTCCGGGTACGCGCCCGGATACCCGTTCCGGAAGGAGCAGAACGATGATTCGGGTGGCGCTGGCTGATGACCAGGCGCTGATGCGGATGGGCCTGCGGGTGCTCATCGAACGCGAGGACGACCTCGAACTCCTCGGCGAGGCCGAGGACGGCGCTGCCGCGGTCGCACTGGTCCGGCGGACCACTCCTGACGTCCTCCTCCTCGACGTCAAGATGCCGGGGATGGACGGGCTCGAGGCGCTGCGCACCATCGTCGACGACCCGGCCCTCAAGGGCACCCGCGTCGTCATCGTGACGACCTTCGAGATCGAGGAGTACGTCTTCAGCGCCCTCCAGGCAGGCGCCAGCGGCTTCGTCCTCAAGGACTCCGACCCTCTGGAGCTGGTCCAGGCCATACGCGTGGCCGCGGCCGGCGACGCGCTCCTCTCGCCCTCCGTCACCCGCCGCGTCGTCTCGCACTTCGCCCGCCACATCGCGGGCGGCACCACCACCTCCTCGGCGCTGGAGGAACTGACCGACCGCGAGCGGGAGATCGTCGCCTGGGTGGCGACCGGCCGCTCCAACGACGAGATCGCGAAGGAACTCTTTCTGAGTCCGGCCACGGTCCGTACGCACGTCGGCCGCGCCACGGTGAAGCTCGGCGCCCGGGACCGCGCCCAACTGGTCGTCTTCGCCGTACGTGCCGGCCTGACCCTCCCCAGCGACCCCTGAGACATACGCGGTGGTGGGGGAGGGGGGAGGGGGGGGGG
>NZ_JBQQBY010000056.1:0-42796 GCF_052246385.1 Streptomyces sp. 8N616
CCGCAAGACCACCGCCGCCCGCCCATCCGGCCTCCGCCACACCCCGCCCGGCCCCCGGCCCCCGGCCTCCGGCTTCGGCACACGCCACCCGCCCTCCAGCACGCCCCGCACCCGGCCGATGCCCCCGCCCCGACTCTCGTCACACCCTCCCCCCCTTTTAGGGCGGGTGGTTGGGAAGAGGCCCGCGCCGCAGGCGCGGGGCGCGAAGGCGGGCTCCGGGCGGAATCCGGGACGCGGTGCCTGGGCCGGTGCGCTTCCGCGGGGCGGGGCTACTCCTCTGCCGTTTGGGCTGTCAGAGCCGCGTCCGAGACGTCTGGGGTCGGGTGGCGGCGCAGGGCGCGGAGGAGGTCGCGCCAGGGTTCGGACCAGCCCGAGCGGTCGCCGCCCGCCGTCGTCAGGGCGACGGCGAACAGGCCCGCCGCGTGCGTGCCGTCCCCCGCGAGGCGGGACGCGACCTCGCGGAGCCCGGCGTCCGTGCCCGACGCGCGGGCGTCATCGAGCCGGACCCGCAGGGCTGCGGACGTACGTTCCGCGAGTGCCGGGCGGCCCTCGTGGAGGCGGGCGAGGCCGGAGAGCTGCTCACCGAGGGCGGCCGGCCCGGCGTCCAGGTCCAAGGCGTCGACCAGGAGCCGTGCCGCGCTCGGCACGAACCCGCCATGGCGGGCGAGCAGTTCCGCCGTCTCCACCGCGACCGCGCGCGCCCCGTCGGGCCGCACGACAGCGCGTACGGCGAGTCGCTCCACGAGGTGTTCGACGCGGCGTCGTGCGGGCCGGTCCCGCCCGGCACCGGCATCCGCGTACGGCCCCACAGGCGCGGGGTACGCGCCCGCCCCCGCCCGCATGCCCGCACCCGCACCCGCACCCGCGTACGCGCCCGCGTCCGCCGCGACCAGCGCCCCCAGTACGCCACCCAGCGCCGCAGCCGCCCCCTCCACCGACGTGGCAAGCGACACGAGGCCGTCGGCCGCGGCACGCCACGTCCCGCGGTTGTCCAGGTCGGTGACGGCGGCCGCCAGTACGCCCGCCGCGTCCGGCGACCAGGGCGCCCAGCGCGCCAGCGCCCCGTAGGCGGACTCGGCGACCTCCCGGTCGTCGGTGTCGCTCGCCGCGGTCACCAGCCGTGCGTACCGCGCCCGTTGGTGTTCCGGCAGGTCGAGCGGTCCGGTGCGGAGGACGGCCTGCCTCAGGACGGGCGCTCCCGTCGCCGCGGACGCGGCCATGTCCCAGGCGCGCTCGTCGCCCAGCAGCCGGGCGGCGAAGGCCACGCAAGCGGCCCGTACGTCGCGGTGCTGCCCGGGCAGCTCGTACGCCTCGGCGAGCAGCGCCGCGGCCTCCGATACGGGCAGCCGCGTGGCGGCCAGCCGCGCCGCCTCCTTCCTGCTGGTGACCTTCACGCCAGAGCCCCCCGCGCCCCCGGCGCTCGCGGAAGCCCCGGCCCCCTCACCCGCGCCCCCCTTACCCGCGCTCCCGGCACCCGCACCCCGAACCCCCGCCACCAGCACACCCCGAAGCATCCCGCTGAGCCGGGACGGCTCCACGTACCGGCTGGCCCGGGTCGCCGCGTACGCCGCCACCCGCGCCCGGTCGTCCCCCACCCGCTCCAGCAGCATCGCCATGGCCTCCCCCGGCCGGTCCGTCCACGCCAGCGCCGCGAGGGCCGCCTCCGCAAGCTGCACGTCGGGCGAATCGGTCCAGCGGCGTACGGCGGCGGCGCCGAGTTCCGGTATCAGCGCGCCCTGCCGTAGAGCCGCCGTCCGCTGATGGGGCTGCAGCGAGGCGTCGCCCATCGCCCGCGTCATCAGCCGCGCGGCCGCGGCCTGCTGGCGCGGCAGCCAGCGGTCGACGTACCGGCCGACCGGCGGCAGCCAGTGACCGCCCGGGTAGCGGAAGCGGCCGTGCGGCGGCGTGCTCGCGAGGACGGCGTCGAGGAGATCGGTGCGGCGGCGGGTCAGCACCGACAGCACCGGCTCCAGAACGGCCGCCGAGGAGTCCAGCGCGAGGATCCGCCCGACCCGCTCGTCCCGCGTCCGCGGGTCCTCCAGCCACAGGTCGATCGCGGTCCGTACGGTCGCGTCGTTCCCGAACTGCACGGCCTGCCACAGCAGTTCCTGCAGCTCCGGCATCCCGGCGGCGCGCCGCGGCCCGACCGCGCGCGCGAGGGCGAAGGTCAGCCCGTGGTCGACCTTCTCCGCGCCCGCCTCGAGCCAGGGCCGCAGCGCCTCGAAGACCTCGTGCTCCTGCCCGCGCCGCAGCGAGCGGTCGAGCCGCCCCAGGTCGGCGCCGCCGGTGTTCCCCGACAGCCGTACGAGCGTGCGCAGGGCCCAGCCGATGAGCTGCCGCTCCGCGGTGGCGGCGTGCGCGCGCAGCAGCCCCACGGCGAGTTCGCTCAGGGCGCGGCGGGTCGCGAAGGAGGAGTCGCGGGACTGTATGGCGTCGGCGGCGATGCGGTCCAGGTATGGGGCGTCGTCGTCGGTGAAGCGGCCCGGCTGGACGCTGCGGAGGGCGGTCAGCGCGGCGGATCTGACCGGGTCGTGCTCGTTGCGCAGCCGCTCCATCTCGCGGAGCAGCCGCGACAGCGCGGCGGGGTCGCCGGAGGCGGAGCGCGCGGCGTTGCGGATGAGCAGAGCCCAGGCCTCCGCCCGGTCGTCGGCCGCGGGCCTGCGGGTGGCCGCGACCAGGTCGTCCCAGGCCTCGTCGACGGGCAGGTGGGCGACGGCGGCCAGGACGGCGAGGCCCACCGCCCCGCGCTCGCCCACCTCCCGCTCGCCTGCCCCGCGCTCGCCCGCCTCCCGCTCGCCCACCTCCCGCTCGCCCGCCTCCCGCTCGCCCACCTCCCGCTCATTCGCCTCCCGCTCACCCGCCGCGCCCCCGACGCCCTCCCGCTCGCGCGCCAGTCGGGCGAGCCGCCGCCCCTCGGCCTCGCGGCGGCTGCGCGGCAGGAGGTCCAGTACGGAGTCGGGCACCGGGTCGTCGGCGAGCCCGCGCCCCGCGGTCACGGTGTCGTAGAAGCGGCTCCTGCGGGCAGGCGGCAGGGCCCGCAGCAACGCGGCCAGGAGCTCCGGATACGGGGCCCAGGCGCGCCCGAGGGCGTCGAACTCCGGCAGAGCGGGCTCGTGCCGGGCGAGGCGGCTCAGGACGGACGCGGGCAGCCCGCGGCCGCGCAGGGCCTCCGCGTGCCGCGGGTCGAGGAGAAGGCGGAGCGTGCGGCCGGGGGCGGCGTCGGTCAGGGGGCCGAGGCAGTGCCACAGCGGCCCGGCCAGCGGTCCCGTGCCGCCCCGCTCGAGCAATTCCAGAACGCGGTCGGGGCGGGCGTGCACGGTGGCGGCGACCGTCGGCGCGTACCGCTGCCACCAGGTTTCCCGCAGCGCCTCGGGCAACCCGGCGAGCTGCCGCCCCGCCTCGTCCAGTACGGCGTCGGGGTGGCGGGCCGCGAGTCCGCGCAGCCCGCCGGCGGCGTGGAACAGCTCGGGCAGCAGCCGTGCGACGGTCCCTGCGCCGCAGCCGGGCAACAGCCTGGCCGCCTCGCGATCGCCCCAGCGCTCCCGGTACGGGCCGATGAGCCGCTCCGCGAGGGCGGTGCGGCCGCTCCCGGGCCCGCGGCCGACGATGACCCGGACCAGCTCCCTGCGTAGAGCCGCGGGCGCGTCCTCGAGCGCCGCCTCGAGGGCACCGTCGGAGACCGGCGCGGACTCGGCGGCGCGCAGGGCGTGGCCGCGCACCACCGCGTCCGGGTCGGCGAGCCGCGCCTCGAGGTAACCCGCGTCCCCTCCCACGGCCGCCGCGACGACGGCGAGCCGCTGCCCGTACGCGCCGCGCCGGGCGAGCTCGTCCAGCAGCGGACTGAGCTGCCCGCTCTCCGCGGACTTCCGCGCGCGGGCGGCGAGTTCGCGCATGCGCTGCGGGTACGGGAGCGGGTCGAGCGCGGCGAGCAGCTCGTCCACGTGGCTGGGCGGGTCCTGCGGGATCCGAGTCATGCCGGGGATTCTCCATGGAGGGCGGGTGCGGGGAGTAGAGGATTCGCCAGGGTGAAGTTCAGGATGGGTCCGCGTACCCGCGGGTACGAGCCGGTACGCCGGGTACGAGCCGATCACGCTTCCACAGGCCGTACGCCGGTCCGTACGCGGGCCCGTACACCGGTCCCTACGCAAGTCCGTCCGCAGGTCCGTCCGCCCGCACATCGTCGAGAGGGAACCACCGTGCCCAGCAAGAAGGCGTTGATCCGCCGCCCCAGTCCGCGCCTCGCGGAGGGCATCGTCACCCATATCGAGCGTTCGCCGGTGGACTACGGGCGGGCGCTGAGCCAGTGGGAGGCCTACGTCGGGGCGCTGCAGGCGCACGGCTGGGAGCCGTTCGAGGTGGAGCCCGCCCACGACTGCCCGGACAGCGTGTTCATCGAGGACACGGTGGTCGTCTACCGGAACGTGGCGCTGATCGCCCGCCCCGGCGCGGACGCCCGCAAGCCGGAGACGACGGAGGTCGAGGAGGCCGTGGCGCGGCTCGGCTGCTCGATCAACTGGGTGTGGGAGCCGGGCACGCTCGACGGCGGTGACGTCCTCAAGATCGGCGACACGATCTATGTGGGGCGGGGCGGGCGGACGAACGCCGCCGGGGTGCAGCAGCTACGGGCCGCCTTCGAGCCGCTGGGGGCCCGGGTGATCGCCGTACCCGTCAGCAAGGTGCTCCACCTGAAGTCGGCCGTGACGGCGCTTCCGGACGGCACGGTCATCGGACACCCGCCGCTCGTCGACGACCCGTCGCTGTTTCCGCACTTCCTGCCCGTGCCGGAGGAGTCGGGCGCGCATGTGGTGCTGCTGGGCGGCGGGAAGCTGCTGATGGCCACGAGCGCGCCGAAGACTGCGGAGCTGCTGGGCGGGCTCGGCTACGAGCCGGTGCCGGTGGACATCGGCGAGTTCGAGAAGCTGGAGGGCTGCGTGACGTGTCTGTCGGTGCGGCTCCGGGACCTGTACGCGTAGTGCCTCGCCGGTACGCGCAGCGCCCCGCCTGTACGCGTGGTGCCTCGCCGGTACGGGAAGCGCCGCACGCAGATACACAGCGCCATGACCCTGGACACGTAACGGGACAGAACGACCCACACATCCCCCACTCTTGGCCAGAACCTTACGGTGCCTTTAACCTACGGCTTCGTAACCTACGCAGCCGTAGCTGTTCTGCATGCCTGCCTTCGGCATGCCCGCGCGCGTCCCCCAGGAGCCACCGTGAGCATCACCCCCGCCCCGCTCGTCTCGTCGTCGGAGGCGTGGAGTGACGCCCGGCTGCTGTACGCGCTGGAGGAGGTCGTCGAGACCGAGCTCAACCGCCACCTCAAGATCGCCAAGGAGTGGATGCCGCACGAGTACGTGCCGTGGAGCGACGGCCGGAACTTCGACGGCCCGCTCGGCGGCGAGCCGTGGGCACCCGAGCAGTCGAAGGTCAGCGACATCGGCCGGGTAGCCCTGGTGGTGAACCTTCTCACCGAGGACAACCTCCCCAGCTACCACCACGAGATCGCCACCCTCTTCGGCCGCGACGGCGCCTGGGGCACCTGGGTGCACCGCTGGACCGCGGAGGAGGGCCGGCACGGCATCGTCATGCGCGACTATCTGCTCACCTCGCGGGCCGTCGACCCGGTGGAGCTGGAGCGCTTCCGCATGGCGCACATGTCGGAGGGCTTCGAGTCCGACAACCGGCACAGCATGCTGCACTCGGTCGCGTATGTGGCCTTCCAGGAGCTCGCGACCCGCATCTCGCACCGCAACACCGGCCACCACTCGGGGGACCCGGTGTGCGACCGGATGCTGGCCCGGATCGCCACCGACGAGAACCTCCACATGGTCTTCTACCGGAATCTGCTGGCCAAGGCGTTCGAGCTGGCCCCTGACCAGACCATGTCCGCGGTCCGCGACGTCGTCGTGAACTTCCGCATGCCGGGCCACGGCATGCCCGGCTTCGAGCGTGCCGCCGCCCAGATGGCCATCGGCGGGATCTACAACCTGCGCATCCACCACGACGACGTACTGCAGCCGGTGCTGCGGTACTTGAAGGTGCTGGAGATCTCGGGGCTTGGCCCGGAGGGCCTGAAGGCGCAGGAGGAACTGGGCCTGTTCATGGGCGGCCTGGACACTCAGGCGACGAAGTTCGACGAGCGCCGCGAGGCGCTGCTCGCCCGCCGGGCGGCACGGGCGGCGTCCGCCTGACGAGACGTCTCGACGACGCGCACCGCGGAAGCCGCCCCCTCGTACGCCGGCGGGCGGGGCGGTACAGCGCCGGCCCTCGTACGGCCTCAGGTCACCAGGTCCTCGTCCCCCGCAGGGGCATTCCGGCCGGCCACGGCAAGACGCAGCTGTTCCTCCTCCACGATCCGGCGGGCCAGGGACTGCTCGGAGATGTCGACGGCCTCGGGCGTCGACTCTGCGACATCGCTGCGCCGCGCGTACGCGTCGAAGAGGCGGCTCTTCGAGCTGAGGATCTCCAGCATCCGCTGGTCGATGCTGTCGGTGGTCAGCAGGCGGTGGACCTGAACGTGGCGGACCTGGCCCATGCGGTGGGCACGCGCCACGGCCTGGGTCTCCATGGTGGGTTTCACCTGCGGTTCGCAGAGGACGACGATGGACGCGGCCTGCATGTTGAGGCCCACCCCACCGGCCTGGATCTGGCTGAGCAGGACCGCGTGGCCAGGGGCTGCGGCGAACTCGTCGACCAGCTCCTGGCGTCTGACGGCGGTCAGGCTGCCGGTGATAGGGCCGTGGGTCAAGCCGTGAGTGGGGCCGTGGGCCCGGCCGGGGGCGCGGGATACGAGCGCTTCGTGCACGGTGCTCAGGACGTCGCGGAAGTAGGAGAACACGACGACCTTGAGGTCGTTCTCCGCCGCCTCACCGACGATCTCCAGCAGACGATTGAGCTTGGCGGAGTCGGCGGGCTCCGCGTAGGCGGCGCGGCGCATGGCCATGAAATTGCCGTCGTCGACGGCCGTGCGATAGGCGTTCAGGTCGGAGCGGGTGAACTCCTCCCATGCGTCGACCTGCACGAGCTCGGGAAGTTCGGTGAGGACGTCCTGCTGATTGCGGCGCAGGTAGGCGGGGGCGACCGCTTTCCGGAAGGCCTGGGAGCCCGCGACGGCGTCGCCGTGCCGGATATGCGGTACGAGGCCGGGCTGAAGGTAGTGGACGAGATTGCGGAACTCCTCGACCCGGTTCTCCATCGGCGTACCGGTGAGAAAGAGGACGTGGGCGGTGCGCCCCGTCCATTCGGCGACCGTCCGGGCGCGGCGGGCTTCCGGGTTCTTGACGTAGTGGGCCTCATCGACGACCAGCATGCCGAGCGGAACGTCGTCGGGGATGGGCAGGGAGTGGAGCGCGTCGAAGGTGGTGACGGCGACATCGCCCTGCTCGATCCACTCTTCGAGGGCCGCTTGACGGTACGGGCCGTGCACCCGGTAGGCGTCGAGGGCGCTGCGGGCTTCGATCTCGCGGATCCAGTTGATCAGTACGCTGGCCGGGCAGACCACCAGGAAGTGCGTCAGGCCCTGTGACTTGAGATGCGCGAGCGCGGCAATGGCCTGGATCGTCTTGCCCAGACCCATCTCATCCCCGATGATCACGCGCCGCCGGGCGAGGGCGAAGCGAGCGCCGAAGGCTTGATAACCGCGCAGTGAGACACGGCGATGGGTGTCGTCCAGCGGCTGGGCTCGGACCTGGTCCGAGATATCGGTCGGAAGATAGCCCTCGGAAGCCTGGGCGTCCGGCGCCATGTTGGCGATCTCGCCCAGCAGGCGGTAGTACTCGGCGGAGCGGAGCTCGAAGTCGATCCAGGCTTCGGTGGGGTCAGCGGGCGGGCGCAGCAGGTCTGCTGACGCCTGGGCGAGGAGGAGGTGCTGTTCCCGGGTCGCGGACTCGGCGACCAGGCCGCTGATCCGCGCGACCGCGTCCTGTGTCTCCCTGCGCCGCCGCTGCCCGGTGAGCAGCATCCGCAGCCGTCCCCGGGCCGGGCGGGCAGCGGGCAGGAGGCTCGCGAGTTCCCCGGCGATCCGCTCTGCCGAGTCCACGGCGCGGGCGGTTTCGGGGCCCGCGTTCACCATGCGGTGGAGCGCGATGACCAGCGCGGTGGTCCGGGGATCGTCGGTCGCATCGATGTCGATACGGACGGCAACGCTGTCCCGTACGGCTCCAGCGATCTGCCGGGCAGCGGAGATCGCCTGGCTCGCGCTCTGCGCGCCTATTCCGGGGATCTGCTGCAGCGCGTACGGCCTCGCGTCCAGGACCTGCCGGACCGTGGAGTACCCCGCCTGCTCCAGGGCCCCGAGCCGCAACCGCCCCCCGGTGACGTCCTTGAGCCTGGACACGGGGATGCCGTCGAGCTCGCGGGCGACCAGCCGTTCCCTCAGAGGGGACAGGGCGTGCTCGATATCCGCACGCACTCGGGCATGGTCGGAGAGAACGGTCCGAACGGCGGCGAGGAGCGCCTCGGCCTGCCGCAACACAGCCTTGGCACTCCTCCCGACGGACACCGGCTGCTGCTCCGCCCCCACCCCGTCCATGACGCCCCTTGAGATCCATGTGCCGCTTCGGGCACATGATTCCACCCTCAGGGCAGGGGGGCGCGTGCTCTGCGGCCATCGGGCAACCCGCAGCGATTGTCAACCAGAGTTGACGCGGAGCCCTTTGTAAACCTAAGTTGACACAAGCCCCGCGCGAATCCGCGCCCACCACGAAAGGAGGATTCCATGTCGCGCGCCCAGTCGGCGCCCGCCGTGGATGGTGCTGAGTCACCACCACCCCGCAAGCAGGCGGTTCCGGTCTTCATCGGACTGATGCTCGCCATGCTGCTGGGCACACTGGACACCCAGATCGTCGCCACCGCCATGCCGACCATCAGCGGTGACCTCGGCGGCGTCGTACAGTTCGCCTGGGTCAGCACCGCGTATCTGCTGACCTTCAGCGTGGCCACGCCGCTCTACGGAAAGTTGGGCGACCTCTTCGGACGCAAGCGCGTCTTCCTCTTCGCCATCGCGATTTTCTTAGTCGGCTCCGCGCTGTGCGGTGCCGCCGGGTCGATGACCCAACTGATCGTGTTCCGCGCCGTGCAGGGCGTCGGCGGCGGCGGACTCACCGTCTCGATCTTCGCGATCCTCGGCGATCTCTTCAGCCCCCGCGAAGGTGCCCGCTACCAGAGCTACGCCACCGCCACCTTCGCCGTCTCCAGCGTCAGCGGTCCCGTTCTGGGCGGACTGATCACCGACCACCTCGGCTGGCGCTGGGCCTTCTTCATCAACATGCCGGTCGGCGCGATCGCCCTGCTCATGGTCATCGCCTTTCTCTCGCTGCCGGACCGCCGCGGGACCCCGCGCGTCGACTACGTGGGCATCGTCACCCTCGGCGGCGCGGTCAGCTGCCTGGTGCTGCTCACCAACTGGGCGGGCACCGCATACGCATGGGGCTCCACCGTCATCATCGGACTGGCCGTCGCCGCCCCCGCCCTGGGTCTGCTGTGGTTCGCGGCGGAGCGCCGCGCGGCCGAACCCGTAGTTCCGCTCCGCATGTTCGGCAGCTCCACCTTCACCCTCTCCAACATCGTGGCGTTCATCGGCGGCTTCATCTCCATCGGCGCACTGAACTACCTGGCGCTCTACCTGCAGATGGTAACCGGCACCAGCCCGCAGAACGCCGGTCTGCTGATGCTCCCGATGACGGCCGGAATGCTCCTGGCCACGATGACCACCGGCCACTTCATGGCCAAGACGGGCCAGTACAAGTGGTATCCCGCCGCGAGCATGGCCACCTCCGCCCTCGCCCTGTACCTGCTGTCGACCATGACCAGCAGCACGAGCTTCGCCGTCGCCTCCGCCTTCATGGCCATGCTCGGCCTGGGCGCCGGCCTCTCCCAGCAGGTCACGGTCCTCGCCTCGCAGAGCGCGGTGGAGCCGCGCGACATCGGCGCCGCGACCTCCACCGTCACCTTCACCAGGATGTTGGGCACCTCGATCGGCGCCTCGGCCCTCGGCGCGATCCTCAACAACGGGCTCGCCGACCATGCGTCGAATCTCAGCCACGGCGCATCCATCAGTCCCGAGGCCGTACGCCGGCTGCCGCCGCCCGCCCAGGACGCGTACGCCTCGGCCTTCGCCGACTCCCTGTCCACGGTCTTCCTCACCGCCCTGCCACTCGCCCTTGCGGGCCTGGCCTTCGCACTCTTCCTCAAGAAGCTCCCGCTCCGGTCCCGCCGGGATCGGCGCGCGGGTGGGCCGGACAGGTCGGCCAGTTAAAGCAGTTGATGCAGATCGGCCCCCTGCGGAACCGTCGGCGGTCCGTCACGCCAGTCGGAAGGAGCCGCGGCGGCGATGACCGCTTCGCGGCTGCGTCAGTCGCAGGCGAGGGAGAGTTCGGCCCAGACCGTTTTGCCGACGGGGTCACGGGGTTCGGTGCCCCAGCGGGTGGCGAGGGCGTCGACGAGGAGCAGCCCGCGGCCGCACTCGGCGCCGGGCTCGGCCTCACCGCCGCCCCGCACGGGGACCTTCTCGCCGCGCGCGTCCGACACGTCGATCCGCAGGACGGCCGGGTCCGGCCGGTCCGGACCGGTGACGAGCGTCAAGCAGAGCCTGAAGTCACGCCCGGGTACGCGACCGTGGCGGGCGGCGTTCGCTGCCAGCTCAGCGACGAGGAGTGCGGCGTTGCCGCAGGTCTCGCTGTCGTGCGGCCAGCCCCACGCGACGAGTTGGCGAACGGCAGACATCCGGGCGAGACGCGCGCCGCGCGGGGTCGAGCTGAACTGCTGGGTGAACGTGGTTGCCGGGAGGGTGATTTCGGGCTTCATGTCACCGAGCGTGGTCGGCCGGACATAGCCTGACCAGGGAAAGACCCGGTACGGAGCGTGAGTTGTACGGACACGGACGGTTGCCTGTCCGGCCCGGCGGCCGTAACCGGGTGCGCGGGCGTGTGCGTAAGGCGGTAGGCAGCAATGGCAATGGATGACCGGGGCCGTGAACAGCGTCCGGAGCCCCCGGAGGACGCGGACGGCGCGACGGACCTCTTCCGGGCGATCGGCAAGCAGGTGAAGCTGCTGCGGGAGCGGGCGGGCTGGACCCAGAAGGAGTTGGGCGACCGGCTGGGATACGGGGAGGACCAGATCTCCTCCCTGGAGCGCGGGCGCCGTACGCCGCAGCCGGAGTTCCTGGAAGCGGCGGACGAACTGCTGGGTGCGGGCGGGCTGTTGAAAGCCCAGAAGGAGGATGTCGTACGGGCGAAGGCACGGGCTCGCGTACGGCACCCGGCGTGGTTTCGGGACTATGCGCGACTGGAGGCGGAGGCAGTCGAGCTGCACTACTACAGCAACCAGGCGGTCCCCGGTCTGCTCCAGACCGAGGATTACGCCCGTGCCATCTTCGCCATGCGGCGCCCTCTGTTGGACGAGGAGACGATCGAGCGCCGGTGGTCGACCGACTGGCCCGCCAGGAAGTCTTCAGCCGCTGGCCTGCGCCGACCGCGAGCTTCGTGCTGGAGGAGGTCGTGCTTCACCGGCCTGTCGGCGGACGGGCCGTACAGGCGGGCCAGCTCAAGCACTTGTTGCGGATCGGCGGCCTGCGGACCGTCGAGCTGCAGGTGATGCCGACGGACCGCGAGGAACATCCCAGCATGGGTGGTCCGTTCACCCTTGTGACCCCCAAGGGGAGGCAGCAGGTGGCCTACACGGAAGTCCAGGGCAACAACCGCTTGATCATCGATCAGGAAGAGGTCCGCATCATCGCTTCGCGGTATGGGATCCTGCGGGCACAGGCACTCACTCCGCGTGAGTCTTTGGCCCTGATCGAGAAACTGCTGGGAGAGCTATGAGCATCGAGGAACTCGCCTGGTTCAAGAGCAGCTACAGCGACGGCGAAGGAGGCGAATGCGTCGAGGTCGCCGTCTCCTGGCGCAAGAGCAGCTACAGCGACGGTGGATGCGGCGAATGCGTCGAGGTCGCCACCTGCCCCGGCGCCGTCCACGTCCGGGACTCCAAGGACCCGCAAGGCCCCCAGCTCACCGTCACGCCCGAAAGGTGGGCGGAGTTCGTGGAGTTCGCCTCCACGCTCTGAAAGGCCGGGCAGCCATGAACATGCGGCGGCGGAAGAAACTGTCGAAACGCCTGGTGCTCGCCGCCATGTTGGGCGAGCTCACGGAGGTGAACGCCCTCCTCCGAGCAGGCGCACCACCCGAGACAGCAAACGCCGACGGCACCACGCCCCTCTACGCGGCATCCGTCCACGGCGCGGCCGACGTCGTCCGCCGCCTCCTGGCCGCTGGCGCCTTGCCGGATACCGAGAGCGGGCGGGGCGAGGAGGGTACGCCGCTGTGCGCCGCGGCGTGCTGGGGGCACACCGGCGCCGTACGCGAGCTCCTCGCCCACGGCGCCGACGCCAATCTCCGCGAGGACCACGGAACCGGCCATTCTCCCCTCGAGTGGGCAGAACAGGGCCCCCACCCGGAAACCGTCGAATTGCTCCGCGCAGCAGGCGCACAAGCCGACGCAGCGAACGTGTAGCCCACTGGCCCGTCCGGTCACGGCTGCGTGTCCGGAGGTTCGGCGATCGGGCCGCCGACGCCGGCGCGGCCTCCGCCGGCGCGGAGGCCGTTTCGGTTCACGGCGCGGGCCTTGAAGAACGTGTAGTGGAAGGTCCCACCGTCGTCGGCGGTCCTGCGCAGATCGGCGATGCCCCGCTGCCAGTCGGCCGCCGTGGTGAGGCCCGCGGCCAGCGCGTCGTCCTGGACGGACTCGATCATGGCGATGAAGGTGTCCCTGGTGAAGCCCTCGGCCAGGGCGGGCCGGGTGCCGTCGGCGTAGACCGTGCGCGGGTGGACCATGACCTCGTCGTATCCGGCATCGGTCAGCAGTGGCTGCAGTTGCCGGCCGATCAGGGGGTTGCCGCCGACGGCGGTCTGCAGCCGGATCTGGCAGTCGATCGCCGCGCGGGCGTGGGCGCTGTCGGGGTGGAAGACCGCCGATCCGTGGTCCCCCTCGATCACGGTGATAGTGCCCCCGGGTCGCAGTACCCGTCGTACTCCGGCCAGCGCTCGCCGAGGATCCCGCAGATGCTCCAGGACGAAGCAGACAAACACGTGGTCGAACTCCGCATCGGGGAAGGGCAGATCGAACAGGTCGGCGCGGCACCACTCCACGTCCGCGCCGGTGGCATGGGCCGCCACATGGGCGCGGGCCTGGGCCAGCGACGCGTCGGAGCGGTCGACGGCGACGATGCGCGCTCCCGGGCTGGCGGCGGCAAGATGCACTGTCTGGGCGCCGACCCCGCAGCCGATCTCCAGCACGCGGCTCCCCGCGGGGAACGCCGTGCCGGCATGCAGCAGTGCCGCCAACGTGTCCGCCTGATCGGCCAACCGGCGGGTCTCCTGCTCCGAATACCCGTGCACATAGCCGCTCGTCATCGCGCCTCACCCTCGTTTTGCATGCGCCATTTCCCTCCGTTCCGGTGATTCCACCCTGCTGTGACAATGGCCCTGTGAACAGGTCCGACAGCGAGGCTTCTGACAGGGCCAAAAAGCCCGGAGCCGACTTCCTGCAGCTGGACACCGACCAGGCGCCGGTGGGCGGGCTGACCGACTGGCTGGCTTCACAGCTTCGGCTCGCGATATCCGACGGCCGCCTGCCGGTGGGCAGCAGACTGCCCGCCACGCGGGTGCTGGCAGCAGAGCTGCGGGTATCCCGCGGCGTCGTCACCGAGGCGTACCAGCGCCTGAGCGAAGACGGACAGGTCGCCGGGCGCGGGCGCAACGGGACGGTCGTCATCGCCGCCCCCCTGCCGGCCCCGGCGCCACCGCGTCCACACCCGACCGCGGAACCGCCCTCCCCGAAGGCGCTGTTCGCCGCCACGCCCGGCGCAGACGTCTTCGACGCGCTGCGAGAACTGCCGGTCCGGGTCGATCTGTCACCCGGCACGCCGGACCTGACGGCCTTCCCGAGGACGGCCTGGCTACGCGCCGAACGCTCCGTACTCGGCGGCCTCGCGGCCTCCGGCTTCGGGTACGGGGATCCCCGTGGTGCACCCGAGTTGCGTCGTGCCGTCGCGAACTGGCTGGCGCGCAACCGGGGAGTCCGGGTGGATCCGGAGGAGGTGCTCATCGTCGCCGGTACCGCCCAGACGCTCACCCTGTTCGCGCAGGTACTCCGCGATGAAGGGATCCGCGCGGTGGCCGTGGAAGACCCCGGCTCGCTCGGAGCACGGCAGCATCTGAACAGCCGGCAGGTGGATACCCCGCCGGTCCCGGTCGACGCGGAAGGTGTCCGCGTCGATGAGCTCCGCGCCACAGGCGCTCCGGCCGTGCTGCTGACCCCGGCTCATCAGTTCCCGATGGGAGTGGTACTCGGCGGTGTCAGACGCGGCGAGTTGATGCGCTGGGCTGTCGAGGGCGGACTGATCATCGAGGACGACTACGACGCCGAGCACCGTTACGACCGGCCTCCGGTCCCCGCTCTGCGATCCATGCTCCCGGAACACGTCGTCTACGCCGGGAGCGTGTCCAAGCTCCTCGCTCCCGCGCTGAGAGTGGGGTGGGTCCTCGCACCACCGAAGTACCGGGACGCCCTCGTGGAGGCCAAGCGGTACGCCGACCTGGGCAACGCCCTACTGCCGCAGCTCGTTCTTGCGCGGTTGATGGAATCGGGCGAGCTGGAACGCCATCTGCGCCTCCTGCGCGGCCGCCACCGCCGCCGGCGGGACACCATGATCGAGGCGGTCGCAAAGCACCTTCCGGGGGCGGTCGTACACGGCGCCGCAGCGGGCCTGCATCTGACGATCACCTTCGACGCCGCCGAGTTCGCCGACACCGACCTCGCGGCCGCCGCGCTCGCCGAGGGAGTGAAGGTCCAGCCGCTGTCGTGGCACACCCAGCACCCTCATAGCCCGCCAGGGCTTGTACTGGGCTATGCCGCGAGGACGCCGACCGACATCGACGAAGGAGTGGCGACCCTCGGCAATGTCCTGCGGCGGCTGGCCTGACGTTCTTTCAGCAATCCTGACGTGCTTTCAGAATTCAGAAGCCCTTGCGCCACAGCCAGATGCGCCGGGCCGTCCGTCGGCGGGCGATGAAGCGGGCGGGGCCGCTGAGTTTGGGCGGATGGTCCATGTGTTCCAGGCCGTCTGCGAGGGAGTTGACGACATTCCGTACCAGCTTGCGGCCCCGCCCCCTGGGCTGGCGCTTGAGCTCGCCCAGCAGCTTGGTCCAGGAGATGTTCAGCATCCTGTCGACCTGCGCGGTGAGCTGGTCCACCTCGACACCCTCGCTCTTGAGGACGGCCCGCTGCGTCTCCTCCACCCAGTCCGGGCCCTTGCCGAGCACCTTGCCCAGGTGGGCGACGGCGTCGAGGCGGCCGATCAGCCAGTCCCAGTCCCGCCAGGACGGGTCGCCGAAGGCGCCGAAGTGGTGGAGCTGCGTGCCGTAGAGCTTGCTTTCCGCCTTGATTTTGATTCGGGTGTTCAGACTCGGGCCAAGAATGGGCGATTCCACGTCAGGCCCGAGTCGTAGGAACTCGAACGGCGGCACCGGGCAGACCGGGGACCGGGCGTTGAAGGCGCGGGAGATCACCTCGACGCTCAGCGCGTACCGCAGGATGTCATGCGCACCGAACCTGGTCTGAGCAGCGCTCTTGTAGACGTCCACGGCTTGGCGGACCAGCCACGCGAGCGTTTCCGGTGCGCGCAGGCTCTCAAGCGAGCGGTTCATGGCGATCAGGGCCGCGGCGTCATCGGTTGCGTCCGCCTTCGCCAGCTCGGTCCGCTGAGCCCGGACGATCTCCTCACTCATGGCGTCGATACGGGGAATCCACTCCCTGCTCAGACCGGCGAGGCCGTCGCAGAGGGCGGTCCGCGCTCCGGCCGGCATGGTTTCGTCGGCCGAGTCGAGGCGTCTGCGCAGGTCGCGAAGGAGCAGGCGCACCGTCTGGCTCGCCCCGGTCACGCCCCAACGCCACGGGTCCGCGGCGAGGTCCCGGTCGAAGTCGGTGGCGCGGTCGGGGACCCACAGCGGGGCCGCGGGCAGGTCACGCCCCGCGGCCCTGGTCGGGGCGAGCGAGGAGGTGGCGACCAGCCGGCGGGCCTCGAACATGTCGCCGACGGTTCTCGCCCGGCAGTAGGTGGGCAGCAGCGTCCTGGCCGCGGCGGTCGCCCGCTCGCGCCGTTCGTCGGCGGCAGCCGCATACCGGGCATCGCCGGGCTCCTCCAGCAGACTGCCGAAGAACTCGGTGCCGTCGCCCCAGAGCCCGTCCGCCTGGCCGAGCAGGGACTGGATGCCTTCCACGTCCGCCCGGAAGTCAGCCTCCCTCGGATACTGGATCGCGGAGGAGACGATCTCCGTCCACCGGGGCATGGGGAGCGGACCCGCCGGTGCGGTCGCGGCCGCTGTCGCGGCGGCGGAGGCCTGGCTGCCGGAGGAGGGCACCACGTAGACCAGCAGCCTCCGCACCGGCCCGGACAGTTCGCGGCTCGCGATGGCCTGCAGTACGGGCGCGAAGGGGGCGTTGTCGAGGACTCCGCCGTCGATGAGCCACGCGGGGCCGCCCACCCGTGGCTCATCCACACGGAGCTCCTGGAGCCCGGTCTCGTCGACCGGCGCGAAGGCCACGGGGTACGAGGCGGAGGCGCGGGCGGCGGAGACGAGTGCCTCGGGGAAGCCGTTCTTGACGCCGAAGTCGTTGCGCGACAGCTTCTCGAACGCGTCCTGACGTGGCTCCAGACCGGCGACCACCGCGTGGTACCGGTACTTGTCCACGCGCCTCTCGAAGCGGAAGATCCGGCGGTGATCGGCGCAGGACAGCGGATTGCCGAACGCGTCGACATACGTCTGGGCCTCCGGCCCGGTCGACGTCGCCGTCACGAACAGGCTGACCGGCCGGTCCTCGGCCCCCGCCGCTCCCTCGGCTCCCTCCCCTCCCTCCGCCTCCGGGATGCTCTCGATGAAGGATCTGATCGCCGAGGCGAAGTGATCGCCGCTGAGGACGGAGGGACGGGGCCGGTCGCCGGGCCGGGGAAGGAGCTTGCCGAACTCCAGTGACGCGTCGTTGCGCCAGACGTTCTTCAGCTTCGGCCCATGGGAGTTCCTGCGCTTCGCGGGCTTGTCCGGGAGGGCGTCGAGGGCCGTGCCCCGCGCGATGGCGGTGGCGAGCAGCGTGCCGTTCAGCCCGCCGGCGCTGGTACCCGCGACCACGTCGACGACGACGCGGCGCTTCGGCCCGTCCGGCGACCCGCCGCACGCCTCGCGCCACCGCTCGAAGACGGGCCGGTCCTCGGGGCGCACCATCTTGGGTCCCACCTGCGGATCGGAGGCCCGGCGCAGCAGATCGATCTCGTGGGTGACCCCGCCCATCCATACGGCCAGGCTCACGCCGCCATTCATCACCAGCGCGAGCCGGATCTCCTCGTCAGTCGCAACGCTCATGTGGCCACCCTCGCCGCCGCGCCGTACGCACGCATGCGGTGACGAGCCGATCGGGCGTCGGCTCATCGAGCCGGCCGCCGCCCCGGCCTCAGTCCAGGATCACGCCCTGCGGATACAGTCCGTCGCAGTCCGCCCGCCCCGGATCGGTGGCCGGGCGGCCATCAGGGCGGAGGCCCCTCCCCCGGCAGGCCGGGGAAGGGATCTGCCGTCACGCCGGCCCCTTGATCAGGTCCGCGCACTTCTCGCCGATCATCATCGTCGTGATGCACGGGTTGACCGCCGTCAGGAACGGCATGATCGACGCGTCGGCGACCCGCAGCCCGGTGACTCCCTTGACCTTCAGCTGCGGGTCGAGTGGCGCGTCCGGGTCCTCGGGCGCTCCCATCCTCGCCGTGCACGCCGGGTGGTAAACGGTGTTGTGGGTCTTGCGGATGTAGTCGAAGAACTCGTCGTCCGACTGCGCCCCAGGGCCGGGAGCCAGTTCGGTGCCCGCCCAGTCCGCCAGCGGCTGCTGCTCCGCGATCCGCCGTGCGAGCCGGAGCCCGTACGTCATGACCCGGACGTCGTGCTCGTGCGTGAAGTAGCGGGGGTCGACCTTCGGCTTGTCGCGGAAGTCGCGGGTGCGGAGCCGGACGGTGCCGGTGGAGCGGGCCCGCGTGACGTTCGGGGTGAGGCAGAAGGCGTTCTCGGAGGTCGGGTAGCCGCGCCGGTAGGTGTTCATGTCGAAGGGCACCGAGCCGTAGTGGAACATCAGGTCCGGCCGGTCCAGGCCCGGTTCGGTGTCGGCGAAGATGCCGATCTCCCACCACTGCGTGGAGGAGGTGACCATGGGCTGCCTGGCGTCCCACATGATGACGCCCTCCGGGTGGTCCTGGAGGTTGCCGCCGACCCCGGGGGCGTCCGCCCGCACCTCGACGCCCGTCTCACGCAGGTGCTCCGCAGGTCCGATCCCGGACAGCATGAGCAGCTTCGGGGTGTCGATGGCCCCGCAGGAGACGATGACTTCCCGCCGGGCCCCGACCGCCAGCGTATGGATCAGGTCGGGCGCCAGGTACTCCACTCCCGTGCAGCGCCCGGCATCGTCCAGGACCAGGCGCTTGGCCTGCAGCCCGGTGCGGACGTCGAGGTTCGGCCGCTTGCCGAGGACCGGGTGCAGATACGAGACCGAGGCCGAGGAACGTACGCCGTCCTCACGGGCGTTGATCTGGAACCAGTTCGCGCCGCGCACCACCGTCCTGCCGGTGTTGAAGGGCGTGGTGGGGATGTCGACCGCGGCGCAGGCCTCCAGGAGCGCGCGCCCGCACGGGTCGTACGGCGGGACGGTGCGGAGGGTCACCGGGCCGTTCCTGCCGTGGTGGTCGCCGGGCGCGTCGTTGGACTCGAGCCGCTGGAAGAGAGGGAAGGTGTGCCTCGCGCCCCACCCCGTACAGCCCTGGGCCTCCCACTCGTCGAGGTCCTCCGCCGGGGCCCAGAAGGCGATGCAGGAGTTGTGGGAGGAACAGCCGCCGAGCACCTTGGCGCGGGCGTGCCGCAGGAAGCTGTTGCCGGACTCCTGGGGCTCCACGGGGTAGTCCCAGTCGTATCCGGACTCCAGCAGGTTCATCCAACGGTCGAGGCGGAGAATGTTCTCGTCGTCGACGTCGGGCGGTCCTGCTTCGAGGAGACAGACGGTGACGTCCGGGTCCTCCGACAGCCGGGCCGCGACGACGGATCCGGCCGTGCCGCCGCCGACGACCACGTAGTCGAACGAGCCCCCGTCCACGGTCGGATCATCCATGGTCACTCCTTCAGCAGCCCCGCGGGCTGGGCGCGGTGCTCTTCGAGGACGCCCGTGCGGTGCCGCTGGACGAACCAGTAGTAGGCGAAGCCCACGCCCGCGACGATGCCGATGAACAGGAAGGCGCCCCACTGCAGGTACCAGTGGCGCGGGCCCGTCGCGTTGTAGACGTCGGGGCGCGGCCAGGCGAGGTTGATGGACATCGCCGCGCCCCACAGCACGGCGATGATGTTGACCGGCAGCCCGAAGCGGCCGAGCGAGAAGCGCCCCTCGGCCGGCTTCCACCGGCCGCGCAGCCGCTGGACCAGCATCGGCGTGGTGACCGCCAGATAGGCCAGGTAGATCATGATGATCGCGATGCTGGTGATCACCGAGAAGATCTGCGGCTGGTTGATGTTGACCACCAGGATGACGACGCCGACCAGGCCGATGACGATGGCCGGCACCACCGGGGTCTGGAAGCGGGGGCTCACCCGGGCGAGGAGCGAGCCCGCGGGGAGGTTGTTGTCCCGGGCCATGGCGAACATCAGCCGGATGCCGGCGGCGTGCACGGCCAGCGCGCACACCGTGATCGCGACGACCACGCTCCACAGCACGATCTCGCCGATGGTCGATCCGAGCACCGTGAGCACCACGTACTGCAGACCGCCCGTGGACAGCTGCTCGGCTCGCAGATCCGGCACGGCCATCAGCGCGAAGAGCAGGATGAGCCCGCCGATGACGAAGGAGGCGACCAGGGCCCGCAGGATGGCGCGCGGCGCGTTGCGCGAGGGATCCAGGGACTCCTCGCCGAGGGACGACGCCGTGTCGAAGCCGTACATCACGTAAGCGGAGGCCAGCGACGCGGTCAGGAATGCGCCGAAGTAGCCGAGGTTCTCGCCGCCGCCGAGCCCGTAGGTCTCGGTCAGGGTGGAGCCGGGGCCCCGGGTGATGTGCGCGGCCAGCAGGATGATCAGCACGATGGCGGCGATCAGCTCGATGAAGACGCCTGCGGAGTTGATCCGGGCCATGAGCTTGACGCCGAAGGCGTTGATCAGCGTGGTGAAGAAGATGAGCGCGGAGCCGAGCAGTACGGCGTTGGCCGCGGCGTCGGTCTCGCCGGTGCCGTCGCCCACGAACTGGAAGAACTGGTCGATCTGCGGCAGCGTGATCTGGTAGGCGAGGGCGACGGCCGACAGCGTCACCATGGTCGCCGTCATCATCATCCAGCCGCCGATCCAGCCGACATGGGGGCCGCCGAGCTTCTTCGCCCAGTTGTAGACCGAGCCGGCCACCGGGTAGCGGGCGGCCAGCTCGCAGAAGCACAGGGCGACCATCAGCTGTCCCGCGAAGACCATGGGCCAGGACCACCAGTAGGCGGGCCCGCCGAAGGCGACGCCGAAGTAGAACAGCTGGAAGGTGCCGGTGAGGATGGAGATGTAGCTGACGCCGGCCGCGAAGGTGTGGAAATTGCCGAGCGTGCGCTTGAGTTCGGGGCGGTAGCCGAGTTCCGCGAGCGATTCGTCGTCGTGCCGGTCGCCGGGCGCGGGGGCCGGGCCCGACGGTTCCGTGGCGGTCACTCGAACCACCGCTGCGGCCGGGGCGATGTGTTGCGCCAGATGTGCTTGGACTCCTGGTACTCGGCGAGCCCCGCGGGCCCGAGCTCCCGGCCGATGCCCGATTGCTTCATGCCTCCCCATTCCGCCTGCGGTACGTAGGGGTGGAAGTCGTTGATCCAGACAGTGCCGGCGCGCAGCTTTGAGGCGATCCGCTCCGCTCGCCCGGCGTCCTGCGTCCACACGCCTCCGGCCAGGCCGTACATCGTGTCGTTGGCCAGCGCGAGGGCCTCGTCCTCGTCGCGGAAGCGCTCCACTGTCAGGACGGGGCCGAAGGACTCGTCCCGCACCACGGACATGCCGGGCACGCAGTCGTCCAGCACGGTCGGCAGGTAGTAGTAGCCGTCCCGGAGCGCCGGGTCGTCGGGGCGCTTGCCGCCCACGCGGAGCACCGCGCCCTCGTCCAGGCCCGCCGCCACGTACGCCTCGACCTTGTCGCGGTGCGCGGCCGAGATCAGCGGGCCGGTCCTGGCGTGCTCGTCGAAGGGGCCGCCGAGCCGGATCGTACGGGCCCTGGCCGCCAGCTCGTCGACGAACGCGTCGTGCAGCTCCTGCTGCACCAGCAGCCGCGCCCCGGCCGAGCAGACCTGCCCGGAGTGCAGGAAGACGGCGGTGAGGGCGTAGTCGACCGCGGTGTCGAAGTCGGCGTCGGCGAAGACGATGTTCGGGTTCTTGCCGCCCAGCTCGAGCGCGATCTTCTTCACGGTGGGCGCGGCCGCGGCCATGATGTGCCGCCCGGTGGCGACGCCTCCGGTGAAGGACACCAGGTCGACCCGCTCGTCGCTGGTCAGCGGCGCGCCGACGGCGGGCCCCGCGCCGAGCACCAGGTTCGCGGCCCCGCTCGGCAGCCCTGCCTCGGCCAGCAGGTGCATGAGCCCGATGGCGGTGTGCGGGGTGAGCTCGCTGGGTTTGAGGACGAAGGTGTTGCCCGCGGCGAGCGCGGGGGCGACCTTCCAGGCGGTCTGCAGCAGCGGATAGTTCCAGGGCGTGATCAGCGAGCAGACGCCGACCGGCTCGTGCACCACCCGGCTGTCGACGCCGGGCTGCCCGGTGTCGACGACCCGGTCGGCCGCCCCGGAGCCGATCAGGTTGCCGAAGTAGCGGAAGCAGTTCGCGATGTCGTCCAGGTCGTACTCGCTCTCCACGAGCCGTTTGCCGGTGTCCAGCGACTCGGCTCTGGCGAGGGCGTCCTTGTCGCGCTCCAGAAGGTCGGCGACGCGGAGCAGCAGGCGGGCCCGCTCGGCCGCAGGGGTGTGGGGCCAGGGGCCGCGGTCGAAGGCGTCGCGGGCCGCGGCGACCGCGGCTGCGGCGTCCTTCGGCCCGGCCTCGTCCACGGCGGCCACGAACGCGCCGTCCGCGGGGCAGCGGATCTCGCGGGTCTGTCCGTCCACGGCGGCGGTCCATCGGCCGTCGATGAAGAGCTCCGGCATGGGCTCCCTCCGGGTTCGCCCGGTGCCCCGGGCGCGGCATGCGCACGTGACGTGCACCACGGATGAGTTTATGTGATGCCCGTCACAGGCGCGCCACGCTGTTGATGAGACGTTCAGAGACCGTTGATCGGCGGCCGCGAGAGTGGCCCATATGTTGATCCACTTCATACGTCCGGACGTGCGCGAGCCCGACTGGGAGCAGGCGCTGTGCGCGCAGACCGGTCCCGAGTTCTTCTTCCCGGAGGCGGGCGGCTCGACGCGGGAGGCCAAGCGGGTGTGCCTGGCCTGCGAGGAGCGCGCCCAGTGCCTGGAGTACGCCCTGGTCAACGACGAGCGCTACGGCGTCTGGGGCGGCCTGTCGGAGAAGGAGCGGGCCAGGCTCCGTCGCCGCTGAGGGCGTGCTTCGCTGCGGGGGCGGCGCACGCGTAACGCTTGGACGGAGCAGGGGTCGAGCAGGTCGGGAGGGGTTGAGCAGGGGTTGATCAGGGGGCTTCTCTGGGGTTGATCAGGCGGCTGCTCTGGGGTTGAGCAGGGGCGGCGCGAGAACGATTTGGCGGAAGGGCCCCGAGCGCGTAAGGTCGTGTTCACCGACGCGGGGTGGAGCAGCTCGGTAGCTCGCTGGGCTCATAACCCAGAGGTCGCAGGTTCAAATCCTGTCCCCGCTACTCATCAGGTGGGCCCGGTGCAAGCGCACCGGGCCTGCTGCTTTGATGGGCGGCATGAGCATCTACGAGATTCCGCTGCGCACCCTGTCCGGCGAACCGACGACCCTCGCCGAGCACCGGGGCAAGGCCCTGCTGATCGTGAACGTCGCGTCCAAGTGCGGTCTGACCCCGCAGTACACCGGCCTGGAGCAGCTGCACGAGCACTTCGCAGGCCGCGGCTTCAGTGTCCTCGGCGTTCCCTGCAACCAGTTCGCCGGGCAGGAGCCGGGCACCTCGGAGGAGATCGCGGAGTTCTGCTCAGCGACGTACGGCGTGACCTTCCCGCTCCTGGAGAAGGCGGAGGTCAACGGCGAGGGACGGCACCCGCTGTACGCGGAGCTGGTGAAGACGCCGGACGCGGAGGGCGCCGCGGGCGATATCCAGTGGAACTTCGAGAAGTTCCTCGTCAGCCCGGCCGGCGAGGTGGTCGGGCGGTTCCGTCCGCGCACCGAGCCGGAGGACGCGGCGCTGGTCTCCGCCGTGGAGGCCCAACTCCCGGTGTAGACAAGCCCGGCCGGCCTCCGCTACGGCTTCACCGCGATGCGGCCCTCGTCCATGCGGAGCAGGAGGAGGGCCGCTCCGGTCTTCTCCAGGAACTCGTCCACGGCCTGGCGGGAGCCCTGCCAGTAGCCGTAGTCGTCGATGAGCAGCACGCCGCCGCTGACCAGGCGGGGGTAGAGGTGCTCCAGCTCGTGCCGGGTCGACTCGTACCAGTCGGTGTCCAGGCGCAGGACCGCGATCTCGTCCGGCGCGGCGGCGGGGACCGTGTCCTCGACCCGGCCCTGTACGTAGTGGATCCGCTCCCCGGGATACGGGATCTCCTCGAAGCCCCGCCGTACGTCGTCCAGCGTGGCGACGGCCCAGATGGGGCGGTCCTTCGACTGGCGGGCCAGAAGGTCCGCGGCGAATTCGCCGTCGCCCCGCCGGTCCTTGTCCGTGGGCGGGGGCATGCCCTCGAAGGTGTCGAAGAGATAGAGGTCGCGGGTGGTCTCGCGGGCGGACACGAGCGTACGGGCGACCGCCTGCATGCTGCCGCCGCGCCACACGCCGCACTCGACGAACGCGCCCGGGATCTGGTGCCTGGCGACGTGACGGGTGGCGAGGATGAGCGCGTTCAGCCGTTCGGGGGAGGTCATCGTGTACGGCCGCACGGCCTGGATGCACTCGCGCGCCTCGTCGTCGTAGTCGGCGGGGAGTCTCAGCGCACTCGGCGCACTCGGCGCACTCTGCCCGCTCGGCCCGCCGGACGACGGCGCCGGGGCCTTGCCCCTGGCGCGGCGCCGCAGCCGCGCGGCGGGCGCCTTGCGCACCTCGTAACCGGTGAGACCGCGAAGGGATCGGTTGACCGCGTCTTTCCAGCCCATACAGGCAACGTAGCCCCGGTCCGGCCCGGCCGCTCGGGGAGAGGGGCGGGGGGACGAGTGCGGCCGCTGCCCGAGCGCCTCAGCGCGGCACCCGGCCCGCCGCGCGGCGGAGGATCGGCTGCGGGGCGTACGGACCGGTCGCGCGCCGGCGCCATTCGCGCGGGTAGCCGAGCGAGACCTCGGTGAACCGGACGCCGTCCTGCCAGAGCGTGCGCGGGATGTGCAGATGCCCGTAGACGACTTCCGCGGCCCGGTACTTCACATGCCAGTCCGCGGTGAGCTCCGTGCCGCACCACAGGGCGAACTCCGGGTAGCGCAGGATGCGGGTCGGCTCACGGGTCAGCGGGAAGTGGTTGGCCAGGACGGTGCGCAGGCCGGGGTCGAGGTCCGCGAGCCGCCGCTCCGTCTCGGCGACGCGGGCGTGGCACCACTCCTCACGGGACGTCAGGGGATCGGGGTGCAGCAGCATCTCGTCCGTGCCCACCACCCCGGCGTCGTACGCCATGCGCAGCCCCTCGCGCGCGTTGGCGGCGCCCCCGGGCAGAAACGAGTAGTCGTAGAGCAGGAACATCGGTACGACGGCGACCGGCCCGCCTTCGCTCTCCCAGACGGGGTACGGGTCTTCGGGGGTCAGCACTCCCAACCGGCGGCACAGGGCGACGAGATGGCGGTAGCGCTCCTCGCCCCGCAGCTGCACCGGGTCGTCCGGCGGGGTCCACAGCTCGTGGTTGCCGGGCAGCCAGATCACCTCGGCGAAGTGCTGCTTGAGCGTGGTCAGAGCCCATTCGATGTCGCGGACGAACTCGCCCACATCGCCGGCCACGATCAGCCAGTCCTCGTCGGTCGTCGGCCGGAGCCCCTCGACGATGGGCCGGTTCTCCTTGTGTCCGACGTGCAGGTCGCTGACGGCGAGCAGACTCGGCAGACTCGGCAACGCCCCTCCTCTCCCTCCGCACGGGCCGAGCGGCCCGCTCGCACTCCAAGGATGGGGCATACGGCGGGGCGCGCACCGAGCGGGGCGCACACCGAGCGGGGCGCGCCCCACCGCGTGCCGCGCCCTGCGCCGGTCGGCTACGTTGTGTCGGGCGCCAACGGCGGCGCGGGTCTGTGTGGGGAGTTGCGTGCAATCCGGGGATGCGGCCACAGTGCTGCTGGCCGATGACGAGAAGGCCATCACCGAGCAGCTCAGGCCGGTGCTGCAGCGGGCAGGATTCCAGGTGAGTGTGGTGCACGACGGTTCCACGTCGTTACGGCGGATCGTCGAGGACGACCCGGACCTGATCGTCCTCGACGTCGTCATGCCGGGACTGAGCGGGCGCGACGTACTGCGGGAGCTGCGCCGGCAGGGACGGTGGACCCCGGTCGTCCTGCTGACCCGGGTCGGCGAGTCCACCGAGCGCGCGATGGCCCTGGAGGAGGGCGCGGACGACTACCTCAACAAGCCGTTCGACCCCTACGAGCTGGTGGCCCGGCTCCGCGCGGTACTGCGCCGGGCGCGGCGCGGGCTCCCCCCGCTGGTCGCCGCACAGCAACTGCGCGCGGGGGCGCTGCGCCTCGACCGGGTCTCGCGGCGGATCTGGCTCGCGGGGCGCGAACTGACGCTGACCCCGAAGGCCGCCCTGCTGCTGGACTACCTGATGACCCATCCCGACGAACTGCTGACCAGGGAGCGGCTGCTGGAGGCGCTGTGGGGATGGCAGTGCGCGACGGGCACCCGGGCGGTCGACAACCGGATAGCGGAGCTGCGCCGCGCCCTGGGTGACGAACCGGGCAGGTCGGCGCGGTGGATCGAGACCGTTCCGGGCCAGGGCTACCGCTTCGCGGCGCCGGTGGAGCGGATGGCATGACCGTGCGATCGCCTGCGCTACGGATGCTGCGCGTGTGGAAGGGGCCGCTGCTGTGCGTGGCGGTGACGGCGGGGGCGACCCTGTGGCTGAGGCGGACCGCTCCCGGCACGGAGGTCTACATCAGCGGCTCGGCCGCCGCGGCGGCGCTGGGCTGCGGGACGACACTGGTGCTGCTGGCCGCCGCCACGGTCCTGGTCCGGCTCCGGATCGTCGCGGCTCGCAGGACGGGGGCGCTCCAGGAGGCGGCGGTCGGCCGGGCGGCGCACCACCGTTTCCTGGAGCGGCTCGACCACGAACTCAAGAACCCGCTGACGGCGATCCGGGCGGGCCTGGCGAACATCGCGGCGTCCAGCGCGGCGACAGAGCCCCTCCGAGCCACCGTGACGGGCGTGGAGGCGCAGACGGTACGGCTGGAACGGCTGGTGCGGGACCTGCGCAAGCTCACGGATCTCGCCGACCGCCCGCTGGACCGGCAGCCGGTCGACATCGGGGAGCTGCTGACCGAGGCCGCGGAGGCGGCCGCGGACGTGGAGGGCATGAACGGGCGCGAGATCAAGGTGGTGGTCCCGACGGTCCCCTGGCCGCTCCCGCCGGTCGTCGGGGACGCCGACCTGCTGGCACTTGCCGTGCACAACCTGGTGGTCAACGCGGTCAAGTACAGCGGCCCGGACGGGACGGTGGAGCTGCGCGGCTTCCACGAGCGCGGGCATGTCGTCGTGGAGGCCGCGGACACCGGCATGGGCATCGAGGCGGACGAGGCCCCCCAGGTGTGGGAGGAACTCGTCCGCGGGCGCGCGGCGCGGGCCCTTCCCGGATGCGGGCTGGGGCTGTCGCTGGTGCGCACCATCGTGCAGCGGCATGAGGGCGGCTGCGAGCTGCACAGCGTCGCGGGGGTGGGAACGGTGGTACGGCTGCGCCTGCCGGTCCATCCGGACCTCCCCGGAAGGCCGGGGGCACGGCGGGATGTCGCGAACTCGGCACACGGTCGGCAAACCCGTGCCACACCCGCCCGCTACCGTAAGAGCGTTTCTTGACGCGGCAGTTCAGGACATCCCGGGGAGCGCCCATGCGCGTATGTGTCATCACCGCTGTCGGGGTCGGCCTGGCGGCGCTGGCGGTCAGCGCCTGCCAGGTGGGCGTGGTCGACAAGGCACCGCGCCCGACGGCCCCGACGGCAGCGCCCCCGGACCTCCCCGACGTCATCGAGGGCGATGAGCGGTCCTCCGACGCGCCCACCAAGTCCGCGCAGCCGACCACCCCCACCGCGACGGCGACGCCCTCGCACACCCCCAGTCGCGTCAGACCGGTCGAGCACACGACCGAGGTGCGCGAGGCGCCCGAGACGTCGGACAAGCCCCGGAAGCCGAGCAGTTCCCCCACGAGCCCGAAGCCGCAGCCCACATACGGCGCAGGTGTCCAGGAGTGGGATGGCGCCGCCATCGACTGCCAGGGCAGAGAGGTCGTCATCGAGGCCAGCGGTGCCACGGTGGGCCTCCGCGGCGAGTGCCCCAGCGTTTCGGTGTACGGCGACGTCAACGACATCGTCATCGACCAGGTGGGCGAGGTCACGGTGTACGGCGAGAGCAACGACGTGAGCTGCGGTGGCGGCCTCGACGGCGCGCAGCCGAGAGCCCACTCCAACGGCGGCGACAACGACTTCACCGGCTGCGGCACGCCCGACTGAGCCCTGCTCCTCCGGCACCCCGCGGCTTCTCGCGCCCGCCCGCGCCACCTGCCCTGACACCCGGCCGGCCCGCCCCGGCACCGGCCGGGCACCCTGCACGGAGCTCGGCCGCGGCCATTCCCGTACGCCCGCCGGGACGATGGCGTACGCCGAATTTCGTACAGCCGATTTCGTACAGCCGAATTTGGTACGCCGCACGGCGCTCGGACACCGCGACACCGGGGACGGGTGCGTGACCTCCGGTGCACCCGCCCCTCCGCCCCTCCGCCCCTCCGCCCCTCCGCCCCCAAGGAGGTTCGCCATGCGGCCACGCCGCGGTCCCCATTCCGACGATCGCGCGGAATCCCGCTCCGACGCCAAGCTGCTCAGCCTGGTGCGCGAGGGGTGGACCGCCGCGTTCGGGACGCTCTACCGCCGCCACTATCCCGCGGTGTTCGGCTACGCGGCCCACTGCGTCCGCCGTCCCGCCGACGCACACCAGCTCGCCTGCAGGGCCTACGCCGAAGTGCTGCGGGAGACCCTGGAGGGAACCGTCGCGGTGCTCGACCGGCGCCACCATGGCTGTCTGCGCTTACGGCTCCTGAACGCGGTGCGCACCACGGCCGTCCAGATGCACACCGCGGGCGTCCAGGGCCAGGCGTGCGAGGTCTCCTTCACACCGAGGTTCCGCAGTTGGGTGGCCCGTGGCTGCCAGTGGCCGCTGTACGACGACCGGCCGCTCATCACCTCGTTCACCGGCCTGCCGGAATGCGCGCGGTGCCTGCTGTGGCACGCCGTCGTGGAGCGGGACGAGCCCGGGCTGGTGGCGAGAATCACCGGGCTGGACCCGAGGCAGCTCGCCCTGAGAACGAGGCAGGCCGTGGACATGCTGCACCGCGCGGTCGCCGACCCCGGCACCGGGGCCGGCTCCTCCGAGGAGCTGTCCATCCGGCTGCGGCGGATGCTGCCGCCGCTGCTGCTGGGCTGGTGGCCGGGGCACACCTATCAGGTGACCAAGACAGCCACCGCGCCGCCGGAGCGCGAACCGCGGTTCCTCGAACGCGCGCTGCTCGGGCTGGACATCGAGAGCCTTCTGCCCGAACCGGCGCCGTATTCCCTCCCCGGATCCTTTCCGGAACCGATGCCCGAGACCGGCCCCGAGCTCATTCCCGAAAGCGGACCCGGACCGATACCCGAAACCGGACCCGGACCGATTCCCGAGTCCCGTCACGGATCAGTTCCCGAAGTGGTGCCTACCGGCCCGGGGCGCAGGCCCGGGGAGCGCGGAACCGGAGCCGCCGGCCGACGGCACCCGCTGCCATTGCCGTTGCCGCTGCGGGCCACTGGGCTCGGTGCCGTGGGGTTCATCGCTGTGCTGGCGGCCCTGGTGTGCCTGCCGAAGGGAGAGCCGACCGCTCAGGACAACCCGCCCGTGCCCGCCGACACCTACGCGGTGCAGGCCCGTACCGTGCCCGGCCGTGGCGAGCACCCACAGGCCAGGGCACTCGGCCCCTCCTCCTGGCTGCGCTACGACCGAGTGGACTTCACCGGCGCCGCGGCCACCCGGCTCAACGCCTGCATCTCGGCCCCGGTCGGCGGGCGCGGTGTGCTGGAAGTGCGGCTGGACTCGCTCGCCGCGCGCCCGCTCGCAGTGCTCGCCGCGCCCGCCGACGGCTCCGTCGGCGAGGTGTCCACCCCGATCCCCGCGACCCGGGGCGTGCACGAGGTGTACCTGACCGCCCGCTGTTCGACACCGGCCGCGGCGTGCACCGAGGTGCTGTGGTTCGGGGCGGGCCGGCCAGGTGGCGATCGGTGACGGACTCCCATCCACGCACACGGCCGCCTCCGGCGGTCGTCACCCCCGCGCCGTTCCGCCCCGTGAGGAGGAGAGCAGCCGTGTCCCACATCCCTTGGCGAGGCACCGAGCGGTCCCGGTGGGCGACGACCGGCGCGCCCCCGCGGCCGCATCGCCGCCCTCGCAGGCTCCGGGGACCTGCCTCGGGCCTGGTCGCTGCGGTCCGGATCGGCGGCGTGGTCGGGCCGACCGTGCGGGACAGCCGGACCGAGGCCGAGGGCTGGCTCCGCGGGGGCGCCTCGGACCGGCCCCCGCAAGGGGGCCGCAAGGGGGCCGCAAGGGGGCCGCAAGGGGCCCCGATACGGCGCCGTCAGCGGGCGGGCCCTGGAGGCCACGAACGAGTCGTCGGGCACCCCCCGCCCCAACTCCACCGACTCCACGGTGTGCTTGGAGAAACCGGACCCCCTCTCCGAAGGCGACCCGGCTGAGTCCCGCGTACTCGCGCAGAGCCTGGACGACGGCCCTTGTGGCCGAAGCTGAGCTACGGCCCCGGCTGAACGCGGCATCGGGTCGGGCGGCCAGGCGGCGAGTCCCTCATTACCCTCGCCTTCCAGGGCGCAGGACGAGGCCGCCGTCCGCCGGGGACTCCACGGTGACCGTCCAGCCATGTAGAACGAGTAGTACACTGGGCCCATGAGTGACAACGCGGAGGTCCCGCTGAGGGAACTCAACCAGCAGACATCGCGCGTCCTGGCCCGTGTGGCCGCCGGGGAGACGGTGACCATCACCAAGGACGGGGTGCCCATAGGAGACATCGTGCCCCGGGGTGCGTTGACGGGCCGGCCTGCGTACCCGTTCCGGACCGACCCCATGGGGGACCTGAACCTTCCGGATCTGGGCGGTCCCGTACTTGACGACGACGAGATCGAGGCGACTCTGCGGGGCATGGGCGGAGCCGATGCGGCTGAGGGGACAGATGACTGACATCCCGGTCGCGATCGCCGACACCAACGCCCTATACCGGCTGTTCACGGCGAAGGATCCCCGCCACGCGGCCCACCGGGAAGCACTCGCGCGAGTGGGCCACCTCGTGGTGTCGCCCATGGTGCTCACCGAGCTGGACTACCTGTTGACCTCAAGGATCGGCCCTACGGCGTCCATGAACGCGCTCGACTTCATTGCCCAGCAGGCGGAGACCCGCCGGTTCGAGATCCCGGATACCGCGCCGCACCTCCGGAGCGCCATGGCGGTGATGCGCGGGTACGCGGACGCGGGCGGCGGAGCGGGGGTGGGACTCGTTGACGCGATGAATGTGGCCCTGGCGTCAGCCTTCCAGACGGCGGACATGTTCACCACGGACAGCCACTTCCGCATGATGCGGCCGCTCACGGGCCAGCCCGCCTTCCGGCTGCTCCCCGACGATCTGTGACGACTTCCGGGGCATGGAGCCGCCTCCCGTCGAGGGGGGACGAGCTTCCCGAGGGCTGGGTCACCGGTTTGTCTCGACGGCGGGACTCGTGAACTGCACCGACTCGGGGCGTGGAGTAGGTCAGTATCGAGGTGGCGGGACTCGCCGTCGCCGTCGCCAGGCTTGCTCCAGGGCGATGCGCGAGCACAGACACAAAGACGCGGACTGCGACCGTCAGCCACAATCCGCGTCACTTGAACACATAGTTAAGAAGTAAGTGTCCGAGGGGGGACTTGAACCCCCACGCCCTTTACGGGCACTAGCACCTCAAGCTAGCGCGTCTGCCATTCCGCCACCCGGACGAGGTGAACCGCGGTCTCCCGCGGCGACGCCCACCACGATACCAGGGGTTCGACGTGGCTTTCACCTGCGTATCCACGGGTGCTGCCGCACTTGGAGTGAGCGGCCTGACACAGTCTGTGCCCAGCGGATCGCGATCTTGGAGATCCGGCGCGCGGGTGTGGCGCCGCCACAGGTGACGCGGCGGCTGTTCGCTGCGCTGGACCACCTGATGCTGCTCGCGCCCGCTGTTCGCAGGGAGCCGCTGCTGCGGCACCGGGCGCTCCTGGAAATGGCGCTGGGGCGCACGCTGCCTGACCCTGCCGAGCGGCAGTTCTCCAACTCCCCAGACCGGCAGGGCGTCAGCTGAGGCCGGGGCCGGGACCGTCGGCCGGCCCGGGCCGGGACGGGACGGGCCGGTGGCCGGGCGGCGGGGCTGCGGGGCCGGGCGCGCGCCGAGGCCCGTCCCCGCACCCGCCGAGGCCCGTCCCCGCATCCCCGCCGTTCTACGCCGCCGTCGGCATCAAGTGGTAGTCGGGGAAGTTCCCCGGCAGCCGCTCGCCCGCCGGGCCCTGGGTCACCGCCCGTACGAGCAACTCGCCGCCCACGAACGCGCCGCGCCAGGACGCGCCGAAGCCGCCGAAGAGCTCCTCCCGGTCGCCGCGCGAGCGCGGCTTGCCCAGGCCGACCTTGAAGGCCCGCACCTCGGAGGCGAGCCGCCGCGCGGTCTCCTCGTTGTCGCAGGACAGCGTCGCGACCAGCGCGCCGTTGCTGGCGTTCATCGCGGCCAGCAGCTCGGCTTCGGTGTCCACCAGCACGATGGTGTCGACGGGGCCGAAGGGCTCGGCGTGGTGCAGCGGCGAGCTGGGCGGGGGACCCAGCAGCGTCACGGGCGGGAGGTACGCGGAGGTGTCCTGCCCGGACAGGAAGCGGCTGTCATCCAGGCTCCCCCGGTGCAGGGGTACGGCGCCCCGGTCGATGGCCTCGGCCACCTGGTCGGCCAGCTCCTTGGCCTTCGCCGCGTTGATCAGCGGGCCGAAGTCGAGCTCGGGCAGCGGGTCGTCGGGGAATGCGACCGCGAGCGGGTGGCCCAGGCGTACGGACTTCACCGCCGGGAGGTAGGCGGCGAGGAAGGAGTCGAAGAGCGAGCGCTGGACGACGAAGCGCGGGTAGGCGGTGCAGCGCTGCTTGCCGTAGTCGAAGAGCTTGGGGATCACGGCCGAGAGGGCGTCCCAGTCGCTGTACTCCCAGATCCCCCAGCAGTTGAGGCCCTCCTGCTCGAGGATGTGGCGCTTGCCGAGGTCGGCTACGGCGGTGGCGACCCGGCCGCCGGTGTCGCGGCCGCCGACGAAGGAGACGCAGCCGATCTCCGGTGAGCGGACCAGGGCCTCGGACAGCTCGCTGCCGCTGCCGCTGACCAGCGTGACCGGGACGCCCTCGCGGTGGATCAGGGCGCACGCGAGGGTGAGGCAGGCCAGGCCGCCGTCGGTGGGGGCCTTGGCGATGACGGCGTCCCCGGCCAGCGCCTGGACGAGCATGGCGTGGACGAGCACGCTCATCGGGTAGTTCCAGCTGGCGATGTTGCTGACCGGTCCGTCGAGCGGGACGCGGTCGCCGAGCATGGGCTCGATGCCGTCGACGTACCAGCGCACCCCGTCGATGGCGCGATCCACATCCGCCTGGGCCAGCCGCCACGGCTTGCCGATCTCCCAGACGAGCAGCAGGGCGAGCAGCTCGCGGTGCTCGGTGAGCGCGTCGAGAGCGGCGGCGATGCGGGCCCTGCGCTCGGGCAGCGGTGCGTGCCGCCAGCCGCGGTGCTGGTCGAGGGAGGCGCGTACGGCCTGCTGGGCGGTGGTGGAGTCGAGCCGGGGCGGTCCGGCGATGGGGCTGCCGTCGACGGGACTGGCAGCGGGCAGCGGGCGGCCGTCGGCCTGCCAGCTCCCGGCCCAGAGGTTGAGGACGCGGTCCTCCCGGAAGGCCTCGGGAGCGACGGCGAGACAGCGCTGCCACGCGTCGGACCAGGCGGTTCCGGGCTTGAGGGTGAGGGTGGATGCCATCGGGTGTCTCCGCTCTCGTTGCACGGGCGGGGCGGGGATGTGGCTTTTCGGCCGGGCACCCCGAGCGAAGTGCCCGACCTCTCTTTACTGGACGGTAGTGAGTGAGGGGGGATCCGGATACGGGCTCCGTGTCAACTATGAGTCAGGTCACCTGCGGCCGCGATCCGGTCCAGGACGAGACCGGTGGTCTCGGACGGCGTGCCCCCGACCCTGATGCCTGCGGCCTCCAGGGCCTGGCCTCCTTCTTCGCCTGCGCCGTGCCGGACGAGCCCGGCACGATGGCCCCGGCGTGGCCCGTCGTCCTGCCCTCCGGTGCGGTGAAGCCCGCGACGCAGCCGATGACCGGCTCGCTGACGTGCTCGGCGGCGTACGCGGCGGCGCGCTCCCCACGTCGCCGCCTCTCCGGTGAGCACGTCAGCAACTCCTGCACCGCGGCTTCGGGCCGGGCCGCGTCAGGACGAAGCTCAGCGGTGAGCGGCCCGGCCGCGAACGGCGCTGCCGTCAGCCCGAGTACCGCCGGCTGCGCATCCTCGTGGAAGGCCGTACCGGCCCAACTGATATACCGATCCCAGGCATTCGTGGAGCGGGGAGTCGTCGGTGAGTCAGTTGGAGAACGAGCCGGGCGCGCGGATTCGCCGCGCCCGCCAGGAGGAGCGGGACGCGATCAGCAGGCTGCTGGGAGAGGCGTTCATGGACGACCCGGTCAGCGGCTGGGTGTTCCCCGACGAAGCGCACCGACGGGCCGTCCAGCCCCGCTTCTTCGGCGTCTTCCTGGACGCGGCCCTGAGCGAGGGGTGGGTCGACGTCACCGACGACCTCTCGGCGACAGCGCTGTGGCTGCCCGTACCGGCGGGGAACGGGGAGGGCGACGAGGACGAGGGCGACGAGGACGAGGGCGACGACATCGGCGCCCTGCTGGCGGAGGCCGACCCCGGCAACGAGCGCACCGGCATCGTCGGCCGCCTCACCTCCGAGGTCCACCCCCAGCACAGCGCCCACTACTACCTGCCCCTCATCGCCGTCACCCCTTCCCGCCACGGCCAGGGCCTCGGCAGCGCGCTGCTGGCCCAGGTCCTGCGGCGCTGCGACCGCGAGGGAACCCCCGCCTACCTGGAGGCGAGCAACGAGCGCAGCAAGGCTCTCTACGAGCGCCTCGGCTTCGTCTCCACCGGCAAGACGGTCGACCTCCCGGGCGGCCCGCACATGTGGCCCATGTGGCGCGAACCACGCCCCTGACCCGTATTTCGTCCGCAGCCGGGAAGGGCTGTTCGGGCGCCGCACGTGGCGGACGATGGCCGTGGCGTGGCCCGAGCGAGCCGGCGACCCGTTCGCCGACCGGATGAACACCATCCCGAAGTACGTCGTGTCCGGCACGCACGGGCGTGCACGTGTGCACCTACCGGCCGGTCGCCGAGCGGTAGGTCGCTGTCGGACATCCTCTAGCCGGGCAATACGCACACCGGGGCCGGTGCCGCGAACGGGCTGCCGGTGGCGGCCAGTTCGCCCGTGGACCCGTCCACCGTGAAGGTGGTCACGGAGCCGGACTTCTGGTTCGCGGCGAACAGCAGCTTTCCGTCGTTGGAGAAGGCGGTGTGCCGGGGGTAGTCGCCGCCCACCGGCACCGCGTCCAGCAGCGTGAGCGTCGCCCCGCCGTCGCCCACGGCGTAGCGCGTGATGCCGTTGAGTCCGCGGTTGGCCAGGTAGACGAACCGGCCGTCGGCCGACACCAGCACCTCGGACGGGTAGTTGCGCTCGACTGCCGGGGCGTCCTTGGGGGCCGTGGGCTGGGGTGTGCCGACGCTGAGCTTTCCGGTGCCGCTCTCGTAACCGCAGACGGCGATCGTGTTGTCCAGCTCGTTCGCCAGATAGACGAATCGCCCCGACGGGTGGAAGGCGAGGTGGCGCGGCCCGGCGCCCGGCCGCGTGGCGGCCTCCGACGCGTGCGCCAGCCGGCCCGTGCGCTCGTCGAGGCGGTAGCTGTGCACCCTGTCGGAGCCCAGGTCCACCGCCAGGACGTGCGCGCCGTCCGGGTCGGTGATGACCTGGTGCGCATGCGGGCCGGTCTGCCGATCGGGGTCGGGACCGGAGCCGGTGTGCTGTACGAGATCGGTACGCGCACCCAGGCTCGCGTCCTCGCGTATCGGGTGCACGGCGACGCTGCCGGAGCCGTAGTTCGCGCTCAGCAGGTAGCGGCCGCCCGGGTGCACGGACAGATGGCAGGGAGCGGCGCCTCCGGTGCTCTCCGAGCCGAGTACGACCGGCCCGCCTGCGCCGCCGCCGAGCGCGATGGCGGTCACCGCGCCCTGATCCTGTTCGTTGACCGCGTAGAGGACCTGCCCGCCTCGCGCGAGCGCGAGGAAGGAGGGGTCCGCGACTCCCTCGATCACTCCGGTCGAGGTGAGCTGTCCGGTCTCAGGCTGATACGTGGCGAGCCCTATGCCGGTGCCGCCACCGCCGCCCGAGGTGTACGTACCGAGATAGCACGGCCTCGTACGAGTGGGGCGGCCGTGGCCGTCGCCGTTGCCCTGGCCCTGGCCGTTCTGGAGCGGCGGGGTCGCGACAGCGTTCCCGGCTGCCGCCGACCCCGCGGCTATACCCGTTGCCGCCATGCCCGTTGCGGCCACGCCGAGGAAACGGCGGCGGCCCATCCCTCCATGTGCGCCCATGCTCTGCACCCTCCGGATTCCGGTTCGGTTCCTGTCGACCGTGGGTGAAACATTGGCCTGAACCAATGCACATGACAAGTGACGCAATCGAGATTGCACAAGGCGCAACGAAAGGAAGGGGCGGGGCTCAGGCTCAACTCCTCGTGAAACGCCATGTCTTGCTGTCGCTGACCACGCAGACGCCGGGCGAGAGCACGATGACCCGCAGCGTCCCGGTGCGGCGGTCGAAGTCGATGCCTTCGGCCTCGAAGTTCCCGGAGCAGCTGCTCTGCAGGGGCAGTTGGCGCAGCGCCGTCACGTGGCCGGTGACATCCGAGCCGGACGGGGCCGCCGAGAGGTCCACCTGGAGCAGGGGCTTGGTGATGCCGAAGAGCGACCCCTCCGGGTCGTCGGAGGAGCACAGCAGCGTGACCGGGCCGGAGAAGTCGCAGCCCTGCACATCGCGTACGGCGTGGTCGAGGTTGATGGCGAAGCCGTAGGGCAGGTCCGCCGAGGGGGAGGTCGCGGGGTGGATGCCCGGGGTGGGGAAGACCAGCAGCCGGGTGGTCGTACCCCACTCCCCGGAGACCATCCACTGCCCGTCCGGCGAGATCGTGACGAACGAGTTGTTCAGCGCCTCCCCGGACACCAGCTCGTGGGTGTACTCGGACCAGCTGCCGTCCGGCGCCTGCACGCGGAACATCTTGGCGCCGCCGTCGTCCCGCTGGTACGGCTCGATGTAGTGGCCGTCGTAGGAGGCGTCCGGGTCACCGACATGGTTCCAGCCGCGGCTGCTGACGTCGCCGGGGATGGTGCCGATGCCGGTGTAGCGGTTGGGGCTGTCCGCGGGGACCTCGACCGAGGTCAGCCCCTGACTCTCCGTCAACGGATCCGCGCGGTCCGACCCGGCCTCCGTCCAGGTGTCCGCGCCCAGCGCGGGCGCGGCACATACGGCTACGGACACCGCCGCCGCGACCGCCATGGTGACCCCGCGCCGACCGAAACGACCGCGCCGACCGTGCCGACAACGTTGCCAGAAACTCATCGTGACCCCTTTCAACCGCACCGGACCGCTTGGGACTGCGGCTCAGTCTGGCAGAGGGATCAGTCATGGACAGGCCAACTTCTCCCCAACTTCCGTGTCATCTCAGGGGATGTGAAGTGGCGGACACGCGGAAACCACCCGACGGCGGTCTGCGTCAGCTCGCGGCCGGGCAGGGGTCCAGGTCCGGGTAGGGCGCCGCACCCGTGGTCTTCCACAGCGTCTTCGACAGCGCGTCGACCCACGTCCCGTCCCGGTAGGAGCGGCTCAGGGCTCTGCTGAGGAACTCGCACATCTGGGTGTCGCCCTTGCGGTACCCCACGCCGTAGCGCTCGGTGCTGAACGGATCGCCGACAACCTTCAGTTCTTCGGGCTTCTCTGCGGCGTAGCCCAGCAGGAGCGCGCCGTCCGTGGTGACCACGTCGACCGACTCGGCGAGGAGCCGGTCGACGCACGCGGTGTAGGACTTGTCGGCAATCGGCTCGGCCCCGTACGTCTCCTCGACCCGCTGAATCGATGTCGTGCCCGCGACCGAGCAGACCCTCTTGCCCTTGAGGTCCTGCGGGCCGGAGATGCTCGTGTCGTTCTTCCGTACGAGCAGCTGCTGACCGGTCTCGTAGTAGGGACCGGCGAGGCCGACGACCTTGCGGCGCTCGGGGGTGATCGAGTAGGTGGCGAGGACCAGGTCGACCGTCCCGTTCCGCAGGTGCGCCTCGCGGTCCTTCGGCACCGCCTCGACCCACTCGATCTTCTCGGGCGCGATGCCCAGCTTCCCGGCGATGATCTTCGCCATCTCGATGTCGAAGCCCTCCGGCTCTTCGGAGCCGGACTTCTTCAAGCCGACCCCGGGCTGGTCGAACCCCACGCCGATCCTGATCCTGCCCGCGGAGTGGAGCTTCTCCATGGTGCTGCCGGGCTCGAAGGTGGGGTTGGGCGCCACCCACACCTCGTCCTCGGCGTCGGTGTCCGTGGCGCCGCATCCGGTGGCCGTGAGAGCGGTGGCGATGCATACGGCGATGCCCGCCGCGAATCTCTGTCTGCGTCTGCGGGCGGTTATGCGGACGGTCATGCTGCGCTCCAAGGGTGTGTGCCGGGCTCGCCGACGGTCGAGACCTCGCGTGGCTCGCCCCCCTCACCCCGCTCTCCTCCGTCCCGCCGAGGCGAGCACTGTACGGCACGGCAACGGGCCGTCGGTATCGCGCGGAACTGCGGAGCACGTCACATGTGAGAGTCGCGCTCCGTACTGCGGTGTGGGATGCAACCTGACCCTGCACGTGCAGGACAATGAGATCGTGAAGGTCACCTCACCGCACGACAACCCGGTGACCCACGGCAACCTCTGCATCTAGGGCCGCTTCGGCTACCAGCACATACGCAGCGTTGATTGAACCGAGTGAGGCTGATCATGGGACGGGTCACCGAGCGACGCCGCGTCGTACGCATCCGGGACGAGGCGGTCAGCACGCGCCCCGACACGCTCGTCGCCGAGGAGCCACTGGAGATCCGGCTCAGCGGCAAGCCGCTGGCGATCACCATGCGCACGCCGGGCGACGACTTCGCGCTCGCCGCCGGGTTCCTGGTGAGCGAGGGCGTTCTCGGCACGGCGGACGAGCTGGCGAACATCGTCTACTGCGCGGGGGCTACGGCCGACGGCCCGAACACGTACAACGTGGTGGACGTGCAGCTCGCGCCCGGTGTGCCCGTCCCCGACATCACCCTCGAGCGGAACGTCTACACCACCTCGTCATGCGGGCTGTGCGGCAAGGCCAGCCTGGACGCCGTACGGACCACGGCCCGCTGGCCGATCACCGACACTCCCCCGGTCCGGGTCGATCCCGCCCTCCTGTCCGCACTCCCCGACCGGCTGCGGGTCGCTCAGCGGGTCTTCGACCGGACCGGGGGGCTGCACGCGGCGGGGCTGTTCTCCGCGGAGGGCGAGCTGCTGGACCTGCGGGAGGACGTCGGCCGCCACAACGCCGTCGACAAGCTGATCGGCCGGGCGCTGCAGTCCGGGTCGCTGCCGCTGTCGCGGACGATCCTGCTGGTCTCGGGCCGCGCGTCGTTCGAGCTGGCCCAGAAGGCGGTCATGGCGGGCATCCCGGTGCTCGCGGCGGTCTCGGCGCCCTCGTCGCTCGCGGTGGACCTGGCGGTCGAGAGCGGGCTGACGCTGGTCGGGTTCCTGCGCGGCAGGTCCATGAAC
The DNA here is from genome assembly GCF_052246385.1 of Streptomyces sp. 8N616. NCBI lineage: Bacteria > Bacillati > Actinomycetota > Actinomycetes > Kitasatosporales > Streptomycetaceae > Streptomyces > Streptomyces sp. 8N616. Next base: position 39,281 of record NZ_JBQQBY010000056.1, read on the forward strand.
GTGTACGCGGGTGAGGAGCGGGTCGCCCTGCGGGCCGCGGCCGCGGAACGAATGCCCACAACGCTAGGCGAGCGTCACCGGCAGGGCACGGATGCCGTTCGAGACGATCGACGGGAGGGGCTCGAGGTCGCCGGGCCTCGCGGCGAGCGCGAGATCCGGGAACCGCTCGAAGAGGCGGCTCAGCGCCATCTCGCCCTCCGTCCGGGCCAGCCCCGCCCCTAAGCAGAAGTGCGCCCCGTACCCGAAGGACAGGTGCCGGGCCGGCCCGCGGGTGATGTCGAAGCTCCCGGCGTCCTCGCCGTACTTGTGCGGGTCGCGCCCGGCCGCGGCGTACGAGGCGAGGACCGCCTCGCCCTTGCGGATGGCCCTGCCCTCCACCTCCACATCCTCGGTGGCGTAGCGCATCGGGAACTGCCCGACCGGGCTGTCGAACCGCAGCGTCTCCTCGACGACGGCGCCCCAGGACCGCTCCCCCGACGTCACGAGCGCGAGCTGCCCGCGATGGGTGAGCAGCGCCCGTACGGCGTTGCAGATGAGGTTCGTCGTGGTCGCGTGCCCGGCGAGGAACATCAGCAGCAGCGTCCCGACGAGCTCCTCCTCGCTGAGCCGGTCCCCCTCCTCGCGGGCGGCGATGAGCGCGGAGGTGAGGTCGTCGGCGGGGGCCCGCCGCTTGCCCTCGATGATCTCGCCGAGTACGGCGTGCAGGGCGCGGACGTTGGCGATCGCGTCTGCCGGGGCGGTGTCGCTGCTGACGAGGACCTCGCACAGCCGGTGGAGTTCGTCGCGGCGGTCCTCCGGGACGCCGAGGAGCTCGGAGATGACGCTCATCGGCAGCGGGTACGCATAGCGGGCGCGCAGGTCGACGGGGCCCGGCGCGGCGGAGGCGAGGCCGTCGAGGAGCTCGTCGGTGAGCGCCTCGATCCGGGGGCGCAGGGCGGCGACGCGGCGCGGCGTGAACGCCTGGGTGACCAGGGTGCGCAGCCGCCGGTGCTCCTCGCCGTCGGCCGTGGTCATGCCCTTGTTGACGATGAAGGTCATCAGCGGCCAGCCGGGCGGCACCCTGCCTTCGGCGAGCGCGGCCCAGTGCTCGTGGGACTTGGCGAACCGCGGGTCGGCGAGGGCCGCTTGGAGCGCATCGTGGCGGGTTATCGCCCAGGCGGGGACGTCCCCGGGAAGCTCCACCGGGGCCGCGGCTCCGGCCTCCCGCAGCCGGGCGTTGTCGGCGTGCTGGTCGTAGCCGAGGGGGCAGGCCGGTCCGGTTCTGCGGCTGGCAGTGTCCATGAGCGTCAACTTCCTCTGGGCGTCACTGAATTGGAGCAGTGGGAGCACTCGGGTACATATGATCCGGCGCCGCCGCTCCGACCGCGACCCGGCGCACTCTCGCGGGGCTGCCGCGGGATCTGACGGCGAGTCGCGGGCCAATCCGGGGAAGGGTCGTACTCCGGACGAGCCGAGTCGCGCACGGCGCTTGTGGGAAGGATTACCAGGCACGTACCTTCGACGCCCGGACATGGGACGTGGGATGTCCGGACTATCGGCTGAAGGGACGTGTCATGCCGTCAGTTCTCCCCGCACGCACAGCCGCCAGACGCCCTCTTCTCCGCGCCATGGCCTTACTCGCCGTCGCGGCCCTCATCTCACCGGCCGTCACCGTACGGGCCGCGGCCGCGGAGGAGTCCCCGGCCGCGGCCCGTACCGGCATCGAGCAGCAGGTGCTCTTCAAGGCCTCGCAGGATCCCGGGTACGCCTGCTTCCGGATCCCGGCGATAGTGAAGTCCACCCGCGGCACGCTGCTCGCCTTCGCCGAGGGCCGGGTGGACAACTGCGGCGACGCCGGGGACATCGACCTGGTCCTCAAACGGTCCACCGACGGCGGGCGCACCTGGGGTCCGCTCCAGGTGATCGACGAGGGCCGCGGCGACACACACGGGAACCCGGCGCCGATCGTGGACCGGCGGACCGGCCGGATCGTGCTCGCCAGCACGTACAACAAGGGCCGCGACGACTCCCTGCCGTGCGACGTGCCGTGCGACAGGACCCCGCATCTGCAGTACAGCGAGGACGAAGGGGCGAGCTGGTCCGAGCCGCAGGACCTGACCGGCTCCATCCGCCGTCCGGACTGGAACTCCTGGTACGCCACCGGTCCCGTGCACGGCATCCAGCTGGCGCACGGCCCGCACGCCGGGCGGCTGGTGTTCGGAGTCAACACCGAGACCCACGACGGGACGCGGATAACCGCCAACCACGCCGCCCTGGTGCACAGCGACGACGGCGGCCGCAACTGGCGCATCGGCGCGGTGGACAGCTGGGCCATAGCGCCTGACGGGCTGTTCCGCCAGAAGCCGTCCGAGATGACCCTGGTGGAGCGGAACGACGGCACGATCTACGTCAACGGGCGCGAGCAGGACGGCACCGACCTGGGCCACCGCACGTACGCGGTGAGCCGGGACGGCGGGGATAGCTTCGAGCATTCGTTCCGCGCGATCCCCGACCTCTACACGCCCATGGTGCAGGGCTCGGTCCTGCGACTGCCCGGCGGCTCCCGCACCGACCCCGGCCGGCTGCTGTTCTCCGCCCCCTCCGACCCCGACCGGCGCCGCACGATGAGCATCCGCTCCTCGTACGACGAGGGCAGGACCTGGGAGAGCGTGGACCGCGGAGCGACCGTGACCACCGACTGGTCGGGCTACTCCGACATGGCCGCCATCTCCGGGAAGGAGGTCGGCCTGCTGTACGAGGGCGGGGCGGTCGACGCGCGGGACGAGATCCGCTTCGCGCGCTTCACCGAGGACTGGCTCGGCCCCCGGCGCGGTCCGGATCCGACGACGCCGGATCTGGCACCGTTCGCCCGGGGTGCGTCGGTGCTCGGCGGGGCGTCCGCGGTGGACGGACGGTTCGGCCGTGCGCTGTCCTTCGACGGCACCGACGACGCGGTGCGGCTTCCGTTCCGACGCTCGCTGCCGCTCGGCACCCGGGACTTCACCGCGAGCCTGTGGTTCCGCTACAGCGCGACTGACGGCGACCAGCCGTACCTGTGGATGGGCGGCGTCGGGACCAGGAACCCGCAGGTCTGGGTGCGCGGCGAGCCCGACCGGGGCAGGGTCACGGCCCTGATGACCACGGTGAACGGCGCGGCACCGGCCGCGACGGCCGCCGTCAGGACCACCCAGCCGTACAACGACGGCCAGTGGCACCACCTGGCGCTGCGCCGCACCGACGGGCAGCTCCACCTCACCGTCGACGGAGTGGACACGGTCGCGCCGGACGTGCCGGGCACGGTGAGCCGCAGCTCGACGTTCGGCGTCCACGTGGGCCAGAAGGCCGACAGCCGCGGCTGGTTGACCGGATCGCTCGACGAGGTGAGGGTCTACAGCCGGGCGCTGTCCGACGCCGAACTCGAGCGCGTCCGCGAGTCCAACGCCCCGATCTACGGCTCCACGGTCCTGTGGCTGCCGTTCGACCGCACCAGTTAGCCCCTCCTGTCCATCGCCGTGGGGGGGGGGGGGGGGGCTTTCA
>NZ_JBQQBY010000057.1:0-41312 GCF_052246385.1 Streptomyces sp. 8N616
TGGGGCGGGGGGGCGGGGGTCAGCCGGTGCGCAGTTGCTGCGCGAGGTCGCGGACCTGGTCCGCGATCCGTCGTTGCAGCCCACCGCCGAAGGTGACCCGCGTTGCGCCGAGCGCGCCCAGCTCCCGCGGCGAGGGCCCGCCGGGCACGGCAATCGCGTTGACCGGCGCGCCGATCCCCGCCGCCAGCTCACCCAGCAGCTCCGGCGGCGCGAGGATCGGATACACACAGTCCGCGCCCGCCTCCACGTACAGCCGCCCGCGCTCGATCGCCGCCTCCGCGGCCGTGGCGCCCCCGTCGCCCCGGCGGTCCCCACTGCCCCGGCCGCCCCGGCCGGCCCGCAGGAACGTGTCCACCCGGGCGTTGACCACGAGCCGGTCGCCCGCCTCGGCTCGGACCTCCGCCATCAGGTCCGCGTGGCGCCGCGGGTCCTTGAGCCGCTTCGCCGCCGGGTCCGAGTCCTCCAGGTTGCAGCCCACCGCCCCGGCCTCCAGCAGCCGTTCGACGATCTCCCTCGGCGCGAGCCCGTAGCCGTCCTCGATGTCCGCCGACACCGGGACGTCCACGGCCCGTACGATCCGGGCGATCGCGGCGAACATCTCGTCCGGCGGGGTGTGGCCGCCGTCCTCGTACCCGAGCGCCGCCGAGACCCCCGCGCTCGGCGTGGCCAGGGCGGGGAAGCCCGCGTCCGCGAAGGCGCGGGCGCTGACGGCGTCCCACGGTCCCGGCAGGACGAGCGGGTCGCCCGCCTCCCGTCCGTGGTGCAGCGCTCGGAACGCCTGGGCGGCGTTCACACCAGGCCGCCCTTGTACTGGCCCGGCTGGTACGCGCCGGGGACCGAGCGTGTCGTCACAGCGATCCGGTTCCAGGCGTTGATGGTGAGGATGAGGCCGATGAGGTGCGCGAGTTCGGTCTCGTCGAAGTGCTCGGCCGCGCGCTCGTAGACGGCGTCGGGGACGAAGCCGTCGGTCAGGACGGTGACCGCCTCGGTGAGGGCGAGCGCCGCCCGCTCCTTCTCCGTGAAGTAGCCGGTGGCCTCCTCCCATGCGCTGAGCAGGTAGATCCGGTCCTCGCGCTCGCCCGCCGCGCGCGCGTCCTTGGTGTGCATGTCGAGGCAGAACGCGCAGTGGTTGAGCTGCGAGGCCCGGATCTTCACCAGCTCGGCGAGGACCGTGTCGACGCCCTTGGAGGCGGCGGCGTCGAGCCGGACCATCGCCTTGTAGATCTCCGGGGCGTGCTGCGACAGGTTCATCCGGGGGCCGCGTCCCTGCGGTGCGCGGGTGATCTCGTTCGTCGTCATGGGCCCTACGCTATGGCTGTATTGCCCCAGGAGTATGGTCCATTTCCATGGGGAAAACGTGGGCCAATTTCGGCACCGATCTGCATCTGGATCTTCCGGCGGGCGGTACGTCGGGCGTACGCGCGGCGCTGATCCGGGCCCTCCGGGACGCGGTCCGTACGGGGCGGCTCGCGCCGGGCACGCGGCTGCCCTCCTCCCGCTCCCTCGCCGCTGACCTGGGCCTTGCCCGCAACACGGTGGCCGACGCGTACGCCGAACTGGTCGCCGAGGGCTGGCTCACGGCCCGGCAGGGCTCCGGCACCAGGGTCGCCCGACGCGCGAATCCGGCCCGCACGGCGGGGCGTACGGGGATGGCGCGTACGGGGATGGCCGGGACGGCGGCACATCGGACGGCCGGTACGGCGGCGGACCGTGCGACTGCCCGCACGGCGGCGGACCGTACGGAAGCAGGCCGTACGGAAGCAGGCCGTACGGAAGCAGGCCGTACGGAAGCAGGCCGTACGGAGGCAGGCCGTACGGAGGCAGGCCGTACGGAGGCAGGCCGCGGGGGCGGACCCGTCCCCGCTCCTCGCCCCGCCGTCCACAACCTCTTCCCCGGCTCGCCCGACGCCGCATCCTTTCCCCGGGCCGCCTGGCTCGCCGCCGCCCGCCGCGCCCTGACGGCCGCGCCCAGCGAGGCCTTCGGCTACGGCGAGCCGCGCGGCCGCCCCGAACTGCGCCGCGCTCTCGCCGGATACCTCGCGCGGGCCCGCGGCGTCCTGACCGACCCGGAGCAGATCGTCGTCTGCTCCGGCTTCGTGCACGGGCTGCGGCTGCTCGCCGAGGTGCTGCGGCGGGCGGGCACGCGCACGATGGCCGTGGAGTCGTACGGTCTTGACGTCCACCGGCGCATCGTCGCCCGCGCCGGACTCCGTACGCCCCCGCTGGCCGTCGACGAACGCGGCGCGCGGACGGACGGCTTGGCGGGTCTCCCGGACGCCGGGGCCGTACTGCTCACGCCCGCGCACCAGTTCCCGACCGGAGTGCCCCTGCACCCCGACCGCCGGGCCGCCGTCGTCGACTGGGCGCGCCGCACCGGCGGGCTCGTCATCGAGGACGACTACGACGGCGAGTTCCGCTACGACCGGCAGCCGGTCGGCGCGCTCCAGGGCCTCGACCCGGAGCGGGTCGCCTACGTCGGGACGGTGAGCAAGAGCCTCAGCCCCGGCCTGCGCCTGGGGTGGATGGTGCTGCCGGAGGAGCTCGTAGCGCCGGTGGCGGCGGCGAAGGGCGAGATCGAGTGGCAGGCGAGCACGCTGGACCAGCTGACGCTCGCGGAGTTCATCGAGTCCGGCGCATACGACCGGCATGTGCGCGGGATGCGGCTGCGCTACCGGCGCCGCCGCGACCACCTGGTGGCCGCGCTCGCCGAGCACGCCCCGCACATCCGTGTTACGGGTATCGCGGCCGGTCTGCACGCCGTACTCGAACTCCCCGCGGGCACCGAGCAGTCCGTCATCAGCAGCGCCGCGGCCTGGCACGGCCTGGCCCTGGACGGGATGAGCCGCTACCGGCACGAGGCCGCGGCTCCGGGCCCCCTCGCTCCCGTCGCTCCCGTCGCGTCCGTCGCGTCCGTCGATCCCGACGGGTCCGAGTCCGAGTCCGCCGACGATGCCCTCGTCGTCGGCTACGGCACCCCGCCGGAGCACGCCTTCTCGGGCGCGATCGACGCCCTGTGCCGGGCGCTGCCGTAGCGCTGGGCCGTGAGGCGGTCCCGGGTGAGGGCGGCCCCCGGTGCGGGGGCCAGTCGTCCGGCATCTACGCTGATCTTCGATCAAGTGGACATGAACACGACGGGGGAGGAACGTCAGATGGCGGCTGCTCGTGCTCGTTTGCGGTCCGGCACGGTGATTCTCGGGGGGATGGGCGCGCTCGCGGCGGCGCTCACCGCATGCGGCTCGGATCCCGACAAGCGGTGCGTGGACCGGGACAGTTACCTGTACTCCAAGGGCTACCGGGTCATCGGCTCCAAGGACTGCAAGAGCGGCGGCAGCGTCGGGACGAGTGCCAGGAGCGGCAAGAGCCGCAAGAGCCGGTCCGGGGACGCCGCCTGGTACTACGGCGGCACGGAGAAGGACGGCTGGGTCGACGGCGGCTCCTTCACGAAGGGCTCCGGCGGCTCCGGTTCCGGCTCCGGTTCCGGCGGCAGCTCGTACGACGACGGCAACTCCGGGGTCAGCCGGGGCGGCTTCGGCAGCGGCTCCGGCAGCTCCGGCGGCTGACCGCTCCATGGACCGCCGCACCATCGAGCCCCGGCCCGGCTGGCAGCAGACGGTCGAGGAGCAGGGGCTGATCTACCCGCTCACCCGCTACCCGGACGGCTCCCTGCGGCCGTACTGGGACGAGAGCGCGTACTACGCGTTCTCGCTCCCGGAGGTGGAGGCCCTCGAGGAGGTCGTCGAGGAGCTGCACCGGATGTGCCTGGCCGCCGCCGAGCACATCGTCGCGTACGACCGCTTCGCGGACCTCGGGGTCACCGATCCGCGGCTGGCCGGGCGGATCGCCGAGTCCTGGCGCCGGCGGGCCGAACTGCCCTCCCTGTACGGGCGGTTCGATCTCCGCTACGACGGCACGGGACCGGCGAAGCTGCTCGAGTACAACGCCGACACGCCCACCTCGCTCGTGGAGGCGGCCAGCCCGCAGTGGTTCTGGATGGAGGAGCGCTTTCCCGGCGCCGACCAGTGGAACTCGCTGCACGAGCGGCTCGTCGACGGCTGGAAGCGGCAGGCGGCGCTGCTGCCGCCGGGCCCTGTGCACTTCGCGCACTCGGCGGCGGACGAGCTCGGCGAGGACCTGATGACGGTCGCCTATCTGCGCGAGACCGCCGAGCAGGCCGGGCTCGAGACCGAGGCGATCTCGATGGAGCACATCGGCTGGGACCGGCTCTCCGGCCGCTTCGTCGACAACCGGCTCCGCTTCATCCGCTCCTGCTTCAAGCTCTACCCGTGGGAGTGGCTGACCACGGACACGTTCGCGCCACACGTCCTGGACACCCTCGACAACGGTGGCGGTACCGGCACGACCTGCTGGATCGAGCCCGCCTGGAAGATGCTGCTGTCCAACAAGGCGCTGCTGGCTGTGCTGTGGGAGCTCTTCCCGGGCCACCCGAACCTCCTGCCCGCCTATCTGGACGGCCCGCGCGAGCTGGCCGAGACCACCGGGTACGTCGCGAAGCCGCTGCTGGGGCGGGAGGGCGCGGGCGTCACGGTCCACGAGCCGGGCGCTGGGCCGGGCGCCGCGTCCGGCGTCGAGCGGGCCGCCGATCCCGTCGTACGGGACGAGGCCTGCTGCTACCAGGAGCTGGCCCCGCTGCCGGACTTCGACGGAAACCGGGTGGTGCTCGGCGCGTGGGTCGTGGAGGACGAGGCGGCGGGGCTCGGGATCCGCGAGTCCTCCGGCCTGGTCACCGACGAGTACGCCCGCTTCCTCCCGCATGTCATTCGCTGACTCGGGAATTCAAATGTGACTGGGATTCAATTCCCTTGTGATTCACGGGTGTTCACGGTCGGCTCCCACGGTTCGAGAGTTGTCCCAACCCAAGGGAGCTGTGACGTCTTCCATGCCGCGGCCGATGGACTGGCCGGCTGACGGAGACGGACTGACGACGGCCGGGTGCCGCAGCCACCCGGCCGTCCCGGGCCGGCGTCAGCCCGTCAGCACCGCCCTCAGCCGGTCCAGACCCCAGTCCAGGTCCTCCTTGCTGATGGTCAGCGGCGGGGCGATCCGGATCGTGCTGCCGTGGGTGTCCTTGACCAGCACGCCCTGGTCCATCAGCTTCTCCGAGATCTGCCGGCCGGTGCCGTGGGTGGGGGCGATGTCCACGCCCGCCCACAGCCCTCGGCCGCGGACCGCCTCGACCGCGCCGCCCCCGATCAGCAGGCCGAGCTCGGCGTGCAGATGCTCGCCCAACTCGGCTGCGCGCTGCTGGTATTCGCCGGTGCGCAGCATGGCGATCACCTCGAGGGCGACCGCGCAGGCGAGCGGGTTGCCACCGAACGTGGAGCCGTGCTCGCCCGGGTGGTAGATCCCGAGCACCTCGCGCGAGGACACCACCGCCGAGACCGGGACGACTCCGCCGCCGAGCGCCTTGCCCAGGACGTACATGTCGGGGACGACGCCCTCGTGCTCGCACGCGAAGGTCCGGCCGGTGCGGCCGAGGCCGGACTGGATCTCGTCCGCGATGAAGAGAACGTTCCGCTCCCGGGTCAGCTCACGGACGGCCCGGAAGTAGCCCGGCGGCGGCACCAGTACCCCTGCCTCTCCCTGGATGGGCTCGAGCAGCACCGCCACGGTGTTGTCGGTGAGCGCCGCCTCCATCGCCGTCAGATCGCCGTACGGCACGATCTCGAAGCCGGGGGTGTACGGGCCGAAGTCCGCGCGCGCCTCGGGGTCGGTCGAGAAGCTGACGATGGTGGTCGTCCGGCCGTGGAAGTTGTTGCGGGCCACGACGATCTTCGCCTGGCCGCCCGGCACGCCCTTGACCTGGTAACCCCACTTCCGCGAAGTCTTGACCGCCGTCTCGATGGCCTCGGCACCGGTGTTCATCGGCAGCACCATCTCCATGCCGCACAGCTCGGCCAGCTGGGTACAGAAGTCGGCGAACCGCTCGTGGTGGAACGCGCGCGAGGTGAGCGTCACCCGCTCCAGCTGAGCCTTGGCGGCATCGATCAGCCTTCGGTTGCAGTGGCCGAAGTTGAGCGCGGAGTACCCGGCGAGCATGTCGAGGTAGCGCCGCCCCTCGATGTCCGTCATCCAGGCGCCCTCGGCGGAGGCGACGACGACCGGCAGCGGGTGGTAGTTGTGCGCGCTGTGTGCCTCGGCGGCGGCGATGCTGCGTTCCGTAGTCGTCACGGCAGTACTCCGTTCGGTGTAGCGGCGGTTTGCTGCTCATTTCTATCGTCGCTCGGGTGGATCGCGAAGAAACCTTCCTGAACTGCTCCGGAACTGCCCAGGCAATAGACTGTGCGGGCACATTGCGACTGGCGCGCGTGGAAACGACCACGAGGAAGCAGTGTGCGGCCTTCCCCCACGAGGTGCCGCCCGCCTGGGCACCCGGGTTCGTGAACCGACACACGAATCGACCCGGAGGACGCCGTGACCGTATCCCTTTCGCATCCCGCCCTCTCCGCCGCGGACCCCGAGCTCGCCGCGCTGATCGCCGATGAGGAGCAGCTCCAGGCCGACACCCTGCGGCTGATCCCCAGCGAGAACTACGTCTCCCAGGCCGTGCTCGAGGCCACCGGCACGGTGCTGACGAACAAGTACAGCGAGGGCTACCCCGGTCGCCGCTACTACGAGGGCCAGCAGAACATCGACCCGGTCGAGACCCTCGCGATCGAACGGGCCAAGGCCCTCTTCGGCGCCGGGCACGCCAACGTCCAGCCGTACTCCGGGTCGCCCGCCAACCTCGCCGTCTATCTGGCCTTCGCCGAGCCGGGGGACACGGTGATGGGCATGGCGCTGCCGATGGGCGGCCACCTCACCCACGGCTGGGGCGTCTCCGCGACAGGCAAGTGGTTCCGTGGTGTCCAGTACAGCGTGCGCGCCGACACGGGGCTGACGGACTTCGACGAGGTGCGCGAACTGGCCCTCAAGGAGCGACCGAAGATCATTTTCTGTGGCGGCACCGCGGTTCCGCGCACGATCGATTTCGCCACCTTCGCGGAGATCGCCCGTGAGGTGGACGCGGTCCTGGTGGCCGACATCGCCCACATCGCCGGCCTGGTCGCGGGTGGCGCCCACCCCTCCCCGTTCCCGCACGCCGATGTGGTCTCCACGACCACCCACAAGACCCTGCGGGGACCGCGCGGCGCGATGCTGCTGTCCGGCGAACCGCAGGCGAAGGCGCTCGACAAGGCGGTCTTCCCGGGGCTGCAGGGCGGCCCCCACAACCACACCACCGCCGCCATCGCGGTCGCCCTCCACGAGGCGGCGCAACCCTCCTTCCGTGACTACGCGCACGCCGTGGTGGCCAACGCCAAGGCACTCGCCGAATCTCTGCTGGAGCGCGGCTTCGATCTCGTCTCGGGCGGCACCGACAACCACCTGATCCTGATGGACCTCACGCGGAACGAGGTGCCCGGCAAGGTGGCCGCGAAGGCCCTCGACCGGGCCGGCATCGTCGTGAACTACAACACGGTGCCCTACGACCCGCGCAAGCCGTTCGACCCGTCCGGAATCCGCATCGGCACCCCCTCACTCACCTCGCGCGGTCTCGGCACCGACCAGATGCCGCTCGTCGCCCACTGGATCGACCGGGGCGTGACTGCGGCCCGTAACGGTGACGAGGGCGCCCTCACCGCGATCCGCGCCGAAGTCCGCGATGTGATGGCCGCCCACCCTGCACCCGGCCTTCCCACGGCCTGACGGCTACACGTCCAGGACCTGACGTCGTGGGCCCGGCTCGGCAACGGTGCGGCGGATCAGCCAGCGGCGTATGAGCACGGTGCCGCCGCAGCCGATGCCTATCCCCGCGGCGAAACCGGGCAGGCTCCACCACGCGTCGACCGCGTCGGACGACGGGTGCGACGCGGCGGCCGGGGCCGTCCGCTCCCCGGCGGCGCCTGACATGCCCCGGGCCGGCCCTTCCTTGCCCAGGACCCCGAGATCGCTGAGCAGGGCCAGGAGTTCCTCGGGTTTCTCCGCCGCGTGCCAGAAGCCGCTGTCCGGGCCGGATTTCCGGGCGCTGTCTCTGCCGCTTCTACCGTCTCTGCCGTTCGCGACGGTCTGTATCCACACCTCGCCCGTCTCGGCGTCCGGATAGATGCCGTCCGTGCGCCACACGGACACGTCGTGAATCATCCAGCTGACGTTGATCTGCCGCCCGGAAGCGCCGCCGTTCTCATCCAGCTTCGGTGGGCGTCTCTGCTCGCCCGCGGGCGGGCCCAGCAGGCTCTCCAGCCGCCGGTACCGCTCCGAGTCGACCAGCAGTGCCGTTGCCTCATCGGTCGTGGGCGAGGTGATCAGCACGCTCGTCGGGCCGCCTGCGACGGCCGGAGTGGAGCAGGTCAATAACGTCAATAACGCGGCCAGCGCGGCCGCTGCCGCTGTGCCTGCCAGTGCGGCGATACGTCGCATGTTTCCCCCAACCACGGGTGATGCGGCCCCTCCGCACCACGTCACTTCTGGTACACCGCCCGGGCCCGTGAGGTTCCCGAATTCCGGAACTCCCGCCCCAACCCACGCTGCCGGTTCAGGATCGCGGTGCCCGTGAGGATTCCGCCACCTCCAGGGCGCGCTCTTTCGATCGCACGCCCTCCAGACGCAGCGTGAGACCGCCCTCCGTCTGCCAGAGCAGCGTCGGCTCCGCGGTCTGCACCGTCTCGGTCCGGGCGCGCCCGGCCGCGTCGGTCAGCCGGATCTCGAGCCGGTGCGGCTCCGCGAACCACAGCCCTGCCCTGCCGTCCACCTCGACCGGCTCGAACGGCACTGTCGTCGTCTTCCAGAACGCCGGATGGATGGTGGCGCGCAGCTCGTCGAGCCGGACCACCCCGTCCGCCGGGGCAGCAGAGCCCCGCTCCCCGGGCGTCCAGCACAGCGACAGCACCCGCCGGTCGGCCGAGAGTTCCACCACGTCCGGCGCACCGAGGCCCGAGGGCACCAGGGGCCGGAAGCCCGCCCGCCGGGCGGCGTCCTCGAGGCCGAGCCCGCCGCGGCACGCGGGAGGCCCGCCCCTGAGCCCTTCCGCTCCGGCCGGTCCCGTACCGGCTTCTCCCGCGTCCGTGGGCGGCGCGGCCGACGGGTCGTACCGCACCCCGACGCCGCCGAAGTCGAACCAGTCCGTCACCGCTGCCCGCACCGGAGGCGTCAGCGCGAGCACCACGAGCAGCCCGCACAGCGCCGCCGTCAGCGACCGCCACCGCGCCCGCGCCCAGCTGCGCAGTCGCGCACCTCGCCCCGGCGGCTCCTGCGCCTCCTCCGCATCCGGGACCCGCTCGCCGACCAGCCCGGCGAGCACCCGCTCCACCATCGTCTCCGCGTCCACCGCAGGTATCGGAAGCTCCCGCCCCAGCGCCCTCAGCTCGTCCGGCAGCCGATCGCGCCTGCCGTGATCGCGCTCGCCCCGATCGCCCCTGCCCGGGTCACCCACGCCTGTCACCTCCCTCCCTTCTCTCCCTGCCCTTTCTCTCCCTGTCCCGCGGTCCGAGCGCCCGCTCGAGCCGCCGCAGCGCACGGTTCAGCCGCGACTTCACGGTGCCCCGCGGCCAGCCCAGCGCCTGCGCCGTCTCCGCCTCGTCCAGATCCAGCAGATAGCGGTAGGTCACCACCTGCCGGTGCTCGTCGCTCAGCCCGTCCAGCGCCGCCAGCAGCTGCGAGCGCCACTCGCCCGCCACCGCCGCGGCAGCCGGGTCGGCGGACTCCGGTATCAGCGGCTCGGCCTCCACCCTCGCCGCCTCCCGGTCCACCGCCCTACGGAGCCTGCGCGCCGACCGCACTGTGTTTCTCGTCTCATTGGCGACGATCTGCAGCAGCCACGGCCGGAACGCCGCCCCTTCCCGGAAGCGCCCCAGCGACTGGTACGCCTTCAGAAAGGCGATCTGCACCACATCCTCGGCATCGGCGCCCGCCCCGAGCAGCACGGCGGTGCGATGCGCGATCTGCGTATGCGCCCGCACCAGATCCGCGTACGCCTCGCGCTCCCCGGCCCGTACGCGCGCGATCACCGCGGCCTCGTCAGCCACGCTGCCGGCCCCCTCCCGCGTCCTCACACTTCTCCTACACCGGAGGCCGGGCATCGGTTCCACACCTGAGAGAATGGGCCGCATGGCCAATGCTCTCCCGCCCGTCACCCACCACCACCCTCAATCGAGGCGCTCCGCGCCAAGCCCTCGTTTGCGTGTGCTCTCCGGTATCCAGCCCACCGCAGGCTCGTTCCACCTCGGGAACTACCTGGGTGCGGTCCGGCAGTGGGTGGCGTTGCAGGAGACCCACGACGCGTTCTACATGGTCGTGGACCTGCACGCGATCACCGTCCCCCAGGACCCGGCAGAGCTGCGCGCCAACACCCGGCTCGCCGCCGCCCAGCTCCTCGGCGCAGGACTCGACCCGGACCGCTGCACGCTCTTCGTGCAGAGCCACGTCCCCGAGCACGCGCAGCTCGGCTGGGTCATGAACTGCCTCACCGGCTTCGGCGAGGCCTCCCGCATGACGCAGTTCAAGGACAAGTCGGCGAAGCACGGCACCGACCGGGCGACCGTCGGCCTCTTCACCTACCCGATCCTCCAGATCGCCGACATCCTGCTCTACCAGGCGAACGCCGTGCCGGTCGGCGAGGACCAGCGGCAGCACATCGAGCTCACCCGGGACCTGGCCGAGCGCTTCAACGGCCGGTTCGGCCGGACTTTCACGGTTCCCGAGCCGTACATCGTCAAGGAGACGGCCAAGATCTTCGATCTCCAGGACCCGACGATCAAGATGAGCAAGTCGGCGTCCGCGCCGAAGGGCATCATCAACCTGCTCGACGAGCCCAAGGTCTCGGCCAAGAAGATCAAGAGCGCTGTGACCGACACGGGCACCGAGATCCGCTTCGACGAGGAAGGCAAGCCCGGGATCAGCAATCTGCTGACGATCTACGCCACGCTCACCGGCACGGGTATCGCCGAACTCGAGCAGAAGTACGAGGGCAAGGGTTACGGTGCGCTCAAGACGGACCTCGCCGAGGTCTTCGTCGAGTGGGTGACCCCGTTCCGGGCCCGCACCCAGGAATACCTTGACGACCCGGAGACACTGGACTCGATCCTGGCCAAGGGCGCGGAGAAGGCCCGTGCGGTCGCCGCCGAGACCCTCGCCCAGGCATACGACAAGGTGGGGCTCCTCCCGGCCAAGCACTGACCGGGGACCAGGGGCCCTGGGTTCTCCCTGGGGCGGAGGACCCGGGACACTCGCGGACGGAGCCGCGTACCCGCCACACTGGCAAGGACCAGCAGCAGCGCAAGCGGCTGCACAAGCAGCAGAGGAGACCGACGTGGGGACCGTAACGCTCGGCGTTTCGATCGCGGTCCCGGAGCCTCATGGCAGCCTGCTCCAGCAGCGGCGCGCGGGCTTCGGGGATCCCGCCGCGCACGGCATCCCCACGCACGTCACGCTGCTCCCGCCCACCGAGGTCGAGGCCACCGCCCTCCCGGCCTTCCGCCGCCACCTCGCGCGGGTCGCCGCCGCGGGCCACCCCTTCCGGATGCGGCTCCACGGCACCGGGACGTTCCGGCCCCTCTCCCCGGTCGTTTACGTTCAGCTCGCCGAGGGCATCGCCGAGTGCACCGAGCTGCAGGAGCTGGTCCGCTCGGGGCCCGTGCAGCGCGAGCTGCAGTTCCCCTATCACCCGCATGTGACGGTCGCGCACGGCATCGCGGAGGACGCGATGGACCGGGCGTACGAGGCGCTGGCGGACTACGCCGCCTCGTGGACGGTCGCCGGCTTCGCGCTGTACGAGCAGGGGGCGGACGACCACTGGCGGATGCTGCACGAATACCCCTTCGGGGAAGGGCTTCCCACCCCTGGCGTGCCCGCCCAGGCCTGCCCGGTGGACGCGCCTGCGCACTCCCTGCGCCCGTGACGTACGCGGGCGTGCCCGGCCATGGGCCCTACGCGCGCGTGCCCGGCCCCCGCCCCTATCGCCCCTCCAGCCCCGGCCCCTACGCGCGCGTGCCCGTGCCCGTACGGCTCACTCCGGTCACCGGTAAGGGTGGTTGCGGGGTGGCCGGGAACTACGGAGCCCGCCGGGGGTAGGCGTCCCGCATGGAGTGGCTCACCAGACTGCCCGTGATCGGGCCCGCCGTCGTACGGCTGATGCGGACTCACGCCTGGCGGGCGTACGAGCGCTTGGACTCGGTGAACTGGACGCGCCTCGCCGCCGCCATCACCTTCACCAGCTTCATCGCTCTCTTCCCACTGGTCACCGTCGGTGCCGCGATTGGTGCCGCGCTGCTCAGCCAGGAGCAGCTGGACGACCTCAAGGACAAGCTCGCCGAGCAGGTTCCCGGCATTTCAGACCAACTCGACCTCGACGGGCTCGTGGCCAACGCAGGGACCGTCGGGCTCATCGCGGGCGCGCTGCTGCTCTTCACCGGTATGGGCTGGGTCGGCTCCCTCCGCGAGTGCCTGCGCGACGTGTGGCTGAAGGAGGAGAGTCCGGGCAACCCCGTGCTGCTCAGGGCCAAGGACGCCGTGGTGCTGGTCGGTCTCGGCGGTGTCGGGCTCGTGGCCGCGGGCGGCTCGGTGTTCGCCGGCACGGCCGTGGGGTGGGTCGCCGACAGGATCGGGCTGGCCGAGGGCAGCGCCGGGCGCGTGCTGCTCGTCATCGCGGGCCTGGCCATCTCCGTACTCGCCGACTTCTTGATGCTCGCCTACCTGCTCACCCGGCTGCCCCAGGTGCACCCCGGCCGCCACTCGGTCGTCGTGGCGGGCCTGATGGGGGCGATCGGCTTCGAGCTGCTCAAGGCCCTGCTGAGCGGCTACCTGCAAGGCGTCGCGTCGCGGAGCATGTACGGCGCGTTCGGCGTGCCGATCGCCCTCATGCTGTGGATCAACTTCATGGCCAAGCTGCTGCTGTACTGCGCCGCGTGGACGGCGACGCAGCACAGCAGCCCCGAGGCCGCCGAGGAGGCGGAGGTCAGTCCTGAGGGCGGCCCGGGCGGCCCGGGCGGCGGCGCACCAGCTCCGGAAGCGGCCAGCGGCGGTGCACCAGCAGCGCCGCGACGGCCAGCGCCACCAGAGCGCCGCCCGTGACCCCCAGCGCCATCCACATCCCGCCCGAGTCCTTCTCCTCGGGACTCGCGACCGACGCCTTCGCGTGGCCCTTCCGGCCCTTCCCGCTGCCCGGCTGCTGCCCGTCCGCGCCCTTCGGCGCGACCAGTTCGCCGACCGGCTCGACCTTGCCCGCCGCCTTGAAGCCCCAGTCGAAGAGCCTGGCGGTCTCCTTGTAGACCTCGTTGTGCTCGCCGTCCGACGGGTTCATGACCGTGACCAGCAGGACCCGGTCGCCGCGCTGTGCGACGCCGGTGAAGGTCGACCCGGCGTGCGAGGTGTAGCCGTTCTTGACGCCCGCGATGCCCTTGTACGGCTCGAGCCCGTAGTCGCCGGTCAGCAGGCGGTTGGTGTTCTGGATCGCGAACGACTCGCGCTTCTTCTTCTTGGTCTTCTTGTCCTTCTTCACCTCGCCTGGGAACTTCGCCGTCGCGGTGGCGGCGTACTCCCGGAAGTCCGGCTTCTGCAGCCCGGAGCGGGCGAAGAGCGTCAGGTCGTACGCACTGCTGACCTGGCCCTTCTCGTCGTAGCCGTCCGGCGAGACGACATGCGTGTCCAGCGCGTTCAGCTCTTCGGCATGGGCCTGCATGTCCTGCACGGTCTTCTCCTTGCCGCCGTTGAGCGCGGACAGCACGTGGACCGCGTCGTTGCCGGAGCGAAGGAAGACCCCGAGCCAGAGGTCGTGGACCGAGTAGGTGTAGTTCTCCTTGACGCCGACCAGGCTGCTGCCCTCGCCCATCCCGGCGAGATCGGAGGGCTGGACCTTGTGCTTGTGCTCCTTGGGCAGACTCGGCAGGACCGTGTCCGCGAAGAGCATCTTCAGGGTGCTGGCAGGGGGGAGCCGCCAGTGCGCGTTGTGCGCGGCCAGCACCTCGCCCGACTCGGCGTCGGCCACCACCCACGACCGCCCGGTCAGCTTCTTCGGCAGCTTCGGCGCCCCGGGCCGCAGCTGCACCTGCGTACCGGGGTGGGAGAGCCGCCGACCGCCGACCGCCGACATCTTCGCGGGCGGACGGGGCTGTTTCTCCTTCCCGTCCTGCGGCTCCCGGACGAGCACGCGCGCGTGGGCGTGCGCGGGTGCGGTGGTCAGGGCGGGCAGCAGCGCGGCGGCGACGACGGCCAACGCCAGGGCGCGGCGCGGCAGTAGGGACGGGGGACGGCCGGAGAACGCGGTGAGGAATGCAGGCACGCCCGTGAACGTACAGGGCAGCCTCCGGCCACCCGACACCGCGGTAGGCGCCCGGTGCCCTGGGGCAGCCACGCGCCGGCGCCCCAGGGTACCCCCGCGGCCGTCACCCGTGACGGGCGGTGATACTGGAGCGTATGAAGCTTTCCCGCCCCGTGTCATGGTTCCTCCTCGCCTTCGGGGTGTGGAGCTGGTTCATCTGGATCACTTTCGTCAAAAACCTCTGGAACGACGCGAGCGGGCTCGCGTTCGACGATGCGGGTGAACCGACTGCGTACTTCTGGGTGCATCTTGCGCTCGCTGCGACGTCCTTTCTTCTCGGGACGGCCATTGGACTGATCGGGTTGCGGGGAGTAAGGGCTCTTCGGCGGGAAGTCGGGGCCGCCGGAACAGCGGGTTCTCCCGGCTCGACTGCCGGAAAGGCCGGTTCCGGAGGGTCGACTTCCGGAACGCCCGGTTCCGCCGGGTCGGCGGGGTAGGAGGCCGGGGAGATGGTCGTGGTCTTCGTTCTCGTCCTGGTGGTGGTCCTGGGGCTGCTGGGCGGCGTGCACTGGTACCTGTGGCGGCGGCTCGTACGGGACACGACCGCGCCGGGCGGGTGGGGCCGCCGTACGGGGACGGCCGCGGCCGTCGCCTTGCCGCTGACCACCCTCGGGGCGCTCATAGGCGGCCGAGCCGGAGCGCCCTTCGCCGTGGAGCGCGTCATCGCCTGGCCCGGCTACCTGTGGCTGGCTCTTGTCCTGTACCTGACCCTGGCCCTGCTCGCGGGCGAGCTGGCCCGCCCCCTCCTGACCCGCTGGCTCGCCGCCCCAGCGGTCGGACCCGCCAGAGCCGCCGAGGCCGCCACAGCGGCCGCGACGCGGGACGCCCCGCCCCTGGCCACCGCCACGCCCGCGCCCCTCCCCGCAGCCGCCGTAGGCGCCGGGCCGGGCGCGGCGGCGACTCCTCCCGCCGCGAGCGCGGACACGAGCGCGGCCGCGATCACGGACACGAGCGTGAGCGCGGACACGAGCGTGAGCGCGGACGCGACGCCCGGCGCGGCCGCAGCCGGACCCGCCTCGAAGCCCGCCGGCGCGGGTGCCGTCGGCCGGAGGCTGTTCGTCGCACGGACGATCGCCGTGGCCGCGACCGCCGTGGCCGCCGGGACCGTCGGGTACGGGACGTACGGCGTGCTGGACGGCCCCGCCGTCAAGCGCCTGCGGGTGCCGCTCGCCAAGCTGCCGCGGAGCGCGGACGGCTACCGCATCGCCGTCGTCAGCGACATCCACCTCGGCCCGGTCCTGGGCCGCGCCCACACCCAGCGGATCGTCGACGCGATCAACCGCACCCAGCCCGACCTCGTCGCGATCGTCGGCGACCTGGTCGACGGCAGCGTCGCCGACCTCGGTCCCGCCGCCGAGCCGCTGGCGCGCCTCCGCTCCCGCGACGGCTCGTACTTCGTCACCGGCAACCACGAGTACTTCTCCGGCGCGGAGCAGTGGATCGAGCACGTCCGCGAACTCGGCGTCCACCCGCTGGAGAACGCGCGCGTGGAGCTGCCCGGCTTCGACCTCGCCGGGGTCAACGACGTCTCGGCCGAGGACCAGGACCCCCCGCAGGGACCGGACTACGAGAAGGCGCTGGGCGACCGGGACCCGGCCCGCGCCTCCGTCCTCCTCGCGCACCAGCCGGTCGTCATCCACGACGCGGTGAAGCACGGCGTGGACCTCCAGCTCTCCGGCCACACCCACGGCGGCCAGCTCTGGCCCGGCAACTACCTCGCCGCGCTCGCCAATCCGACCGTCGCGGGCCTGGAGCGCTACGGGGACACGCAGCTGTACGTGACGCGCGGCGCCGGCGCATGGGGCCCTCCCGTACGAGTGGGCGCGGAGTCGGACATCACCGTCGTCACACTGGCCTCGAAGCAGGCCTGAGCGGCCTGCGCCGGATCACCCAAGCCGTCGGGCAGTCACGGGCCGTCCAGAGGCGACGGGCCGTCCGGCAGTCACGGGCCGTCCAGCAGCGACGGGTTGATCCGCCCGACCACCGTCCTGAGCAGCGCCGGGTCGACGACCGGCCACAGCACCGCACGCGCGTCCTCGTACTTCGCCGCCAGCCGCGCCCGCTGCTCCTCCGGCAGGGCGGCCAGCCGGTCCGGGTGGGAGTTGTGGGCGTTGTCGGCGATCTTGAGGAGGGCGGCGCCCTCGTCGGCCGCGATTCTGCGGATCATGTCCGCGTACGCCGTGCCCGGCTTCTTCGTCACCGCGTCGACCAGCGTGACCACCTCTGCCGGTACGCCCGCCGCGAGCAGCCCGCCGAGGGTCCACTCGGTGTCCTCGACGATGTCGTGCAGCAGCCCGGCCTGGGCGAGGCGCTCGCCGGCCGGAGCGAGGGCGCGGGCCACCGCGCGCACATGCTCGACGTACGGCACCCCGATCCGGTCCGTCTGCCCGGCGTGCGCCTCGGCCGCGAGGGCGTCGGTCTCGGCGAGCGTGAGCGTGCGGTGGTTCCCCTGTGGGTCGCTCATACGCGCGAGCCTAAAGCCTTCTCGTGCCGCATCACCCGGCGCCTCCGTGCCGCATCACCCGGCCCCGCTGTGCCGCATCACCCGTCACCGGAGGGTAGGCGACGGCTCACAGGAGCTTGTCGAGGGTGATCGGGAGCGACCGGATCCGCCGGCCCGTCGCGTGGTGAACGGCGTTGGCCACGGCCGCGGCGATCCCCGTCAGGCCGATCTCGCCGATGCCCTTCGTGCCGACGGGTGTGGCCGGGTCCGGGCCGCCGACGAAGAGCACGTCCATGGCCGGGACGTCCGCGTTGACCGGCACCAGGTAGTCCCCGAAGGTCGCGTTCGCGATACGGCCCGTCAGCGCGTCGGTGACGGTCTCCTCGAACAGGGCCTGCCCGATGCCGCCGACTGTGCCCCCGATGATCTGGCTGCGGGCGGTCTTCTCGTTGAGGATGCGGCCGCCGTCGATCGCCGACACCACCCGCGCGATCCGCAGCACCCCGAGATCCTCGTCGACCCGGACCTCGACGAACTTCGCGCCGAACGCGCCCGCGGGCAGCGTTGCCCGCGTCGCCTTGACCGCGAAGCTGCCGAGCCGCCCGAGCCGGGATACGGCGAGTGAGCCGACAAGCTGCCCGATGTCGCCCTTGGACGTGCCGGAGCTGCCGTCGCGAGTCAGCTCCGGCAGCCCGTACCGGGCGAGGATGTCCGCGTAGGACTCGCCGCGGTCGGGGTCCGAGGCCCGCAGGATCCGGCCGCCCGCGATGACCACGTCCTCGATCCGGCAGCCGTACAGCGGCGAGGCGGGGTCCTTGCGGACCAGGTCGAGGAAGGCGGCGACCAGCCGCCCGCACGCGTCGTGGACCGCACTGCCCAGCGCCCCCGTCAGCCCGGACCCGCCCGCCTGCGGCGCCTGCGGCATGTCGCTGTCCCCGAGCTGGAATCTGACCTTGTCCATGCCCAGGCCCAGCAACTCCGCGGACAGCTGGGCCATGACGGTGTACGTGCCGGTGCCGATGTCCGTCGCGGCGCTGCGCACGTACGCCGTACCGTCCCGCGCGATGGTGGCCCTGGCCGCGCACTTGGCCTGGTAGTGCTGGAAGGAGACGCCGGCCATCCCGTATCCGACGAGGGAGCGCCCGTCGCGCATCGAGCCGGGCCGGGGATCGCGCGCCGCCCAGCCGAACCGCTCGGCCCCCGCCTCGTAGCACTCCCGCAGCGCCTTGCTCGACCAGGCGAGCCCGGTCTGCGGCTGGAACGCGGCGTAGTTGCGCACCCGCAGCTCCAGCGGGTCCATGTCCAGCTCGTACGCGAGCTCGTCCAGGGCGCATTCGAGGGCGAAGTTGCCCTGCGCCTCGCCGGGGGCGCGCATCGAGCCGGGGCAGGGGATGTTGAGCCTGACCTGCTTGTCGTGGGTGGCGACGTTGGGGCAGGCGTACGCCGCTGCCGTGCCCAGCGTGATGGGCTCCAGATTGGAGTCCTCCATCGCCCCCGTCGTCGTGGCCTCGTGGTCGATCGCCGTCAGCCTGCCGTCGAGGGTGGCGCCGAGCTTGATGTGCTGCACGCTGTACGGCCGGTGGCCGACGCCGGTGAACATCTGCGGGCGGGTGAGCACCAGTTTCACCGGGCGCTCCACCGTACGGGCGGCCAGCGCGGCGAGCACCACGTGCGGCCAGGTGCGCAGGCCTGCGCCGAACCCGCCTCCGACGTACGGCGCCAGGACCCGCACGTGCTCCTTGGGGATCCGGAACGCGGCGGCGAGGGCGTTGCGGACGTTGTACGGCCACTGCGTCGCGTCGTGCACGGTGAGCCGGTCGCCGTCCCACGCGGCGACGGTGGCGAAGGGCCCCAGCGGGTTGTTGGTGTTCTCCGCCGTGCTGTACGTGGCCTTGAGCCTGACCTCGGCCTGCGCCAGGCCGTCCGCCACGCTGCCCCGCTTCATGTCCAGCAGGAAGGCGTTGCTCTTCGGCACGACCCGCGGGTCCTCCAGGTCGAGCAGCGGATCGCCCGGATCGTAGGAGAGGTGGACCAGCCGCGCCGCGTCCGTGGCCTCCTCCAAGGTCTCGGCCACGACCACCGCCGCGTACTGCCCGTAGTGCAGCACCCGGTCGTCCTGCAGCGGCGGCGGGGGTTCGGAACCCAGCACGGTGCGGCCTGCGCGAGCCAGCTTCGGGGCGTTGAGGTGCGTGATCACGGCCAGTACGCCGGGCGCGGTCCCGGCCGCGGACGTGTCGATGACGCTGATCCGCCCGGCCGCGATGGTCGTCCGGACGAGCACGGCGTGCGCGAGGCGCGGGAAGCCGATGTCGGAGGGGTACGGGGCCGCGCCGGTGACCTTCAGCGGGCCGTCCACGCGGTCCACGCCGGGGCCGAGCACGGCGGGCATCGGCGCCTTCGGGGCCTCGAGGGTCGTCATGGCTCCACCTCACTCCGCTCCGGGTCTTCCGATACCCGGCCCGAATTCCGGTCCTTTGTCCGGCCCTTTGCCCGGTCCGGTTCCCGGTCCGATTCCCGCCAGGTCCTCGAGGATCCGCACCACGGTGCGCTGGGCGAGCTCCACCTTGAACGCCGTGCCGGGCACCGGCCGCGCGCCCTCGACCACGGTCCGCGCCGCGGCCCGGAAGGTCTCGGTGGTGGCGGGGGCGCCGTGCAGCACGCCCTCCGCGGCCCGTGCGCGCCATGGCGTGGTGCCCACGCCGCCCAGCGCGAGCCGGGCCTCGCGGACCATCCCGTCCTCGACCTCCAGCGCGGCTGCCGCCGAGGTGAGCGCGAACTCGTAACTCGCCCGGTCGCGGACCTTGAGATAGCCCGAGCGGGCGGCCGGCGGCAGCAGCGGGATCCCGACAGCGGTGATCAACTCGCCCCGGGCGAGGACGTTCTCGACGTCCGGGGTGTCACCCGGCTCGAGGTAGAACTCGGTCAGCGGCACGCTCCGCTCCCCGCCCTCGCCCTGGATGTGGACGACCGCGTCGAGTGCGACGAGCGGCACGGCCAGATCGGAGGCGTTCACGGCGATGCAGTGGTCGCTGACGCCGAGGATCGCGTGCATCCGGGCCGCGCCGCTGATCGCCGCGCAGCCGGTGCCGGGCCGCCGCTTGTTGCAGGCGGGCACGGTGGGGTCCCGGAAGTAGCGGCAGCGGGCGCGCTGCAGCAGATTGCCGCCGATCGTGGCCAGGTTGCGCAGCTGCGTGGACGCGCCCATCAGCAGTGCCTGACGTACCATCAACCCACGTTCGCTCAGGAGGGGTTCCGCGACCAGCTCCTCCATGGTGGTCAGCGCGCCGACGCGCAGTGCGCCGTCCGAGCGGGTGATGCCGCCCAGCGGGAGGCGCGTGATGTCGATCAGCCGCTCGGGGCCGAGCACCCCGTCCTTCATCAGGTCGAGCTGCGTGGTCCCGCCGGCCAGATACGCGGCGCCGGAGTCGGCCGTCGCGGTCGCCACCGCCGTACCGGCGTCCGTGGCCCGTACGTACTCAAATGCGCGCATGGCCACCACCGGCCCCCGCGACCTCGCGGATCGCCGCGACGATGTTCGGATACGCCCCGCAGCGGCAGACGTTGCCGCTCATGAACTCCCGGATGTCCTCGTCCGACCCCGCCCGGCCCTCCCTGATCAGGCACACCGCCGACATGACCTGCCCCGGGGTGCAGAAGCCGCACTGGAAGGCGTCGTGCCGGACGAACGCCTCCTGCATGGCGTGCAGTGTCCCGTCGTCCGCCAGGCCCTCGATCGTCGTCACCTCGCGGTCCTCGCACTGGGCGGCCAGCGTCAGGCACGACACCACCCGCCTGCCGTCGACCATCACGGTGCAGGCGCCGCACGAGCCCTGATCGCAGCCCTTCTTGCTGCCGGTCAGGCCGAGCCGGTCGCGCAGCGCGTCCAGCAGGGTGGTCCGGGGGTCGGTCTCGAGACGGTGATCGCTTCCGTTGACCCGGAGGGTCAGTGGTATTCGTGGGGGAGCGTTCATGGCAGCGTCCATGCGCACCACTCTCGGCCCCGGCGCCCGGGTCCGCGATTCGGCGTACGGCATTGGTGGCGCGCGGTGGCGGCCTTCCGGCGCCTCTCGGACAGGCCCGGGAGGCGCGGCGGGCCACGTGCGCGAACGTGCCGGAATGCCCGACAGTGTGGGTGGACGAGACCACGAACGACTTCGTGATCTAGGGATGGAAAGCCGACGGAACAACCGAGGCCGAATGCCTGGAGACCGGCCGAATCCCCGACACCGAGGCAGTCGTTCGGATCCCGGCCCGTATGGTGGAGATCGTGAGGAAGGCGTGCGATGCCGCAGAAGGTGCCGAGCTTCGCTGAACAGATGGCCGACTGCCATCAGTCAGCTGTCCACCTGGAGATGCGCGACGCCTACGGTATCGCCAGCGAGGCCGCAGAGTTCGCCGCCTGGAAGGCCGGAGACGACAGCAGTCGGCACGACCGTACGGGCCGACGTAAGGCATGGCTCGACCTGGTAGCCGAGACTGCTGGGAGGGGTGTGGTGATCCGTCGAGCACGGATCGTGTCCGAGCCGGTCAGTGACTACATCCGCTTCGAGCATGCCGGGACGCCCCTGAACATCCAAGCGGGCGAGCAAGTGCGGTGGCTGCCCCGTCGGCGAGCCTCGGACATCGCACTGCCCGGCAACGACTTCTGGCTCTTCGACGACCGGATCGTAAGGTTCAACCACTTCTCCGGCGACGGCGCATCGGGCGGACCCGAACTCGTCGACGATCCCGCCGTGGTGAAGCTGTGCGCCTCGGCCTTCGAGTTGGTCTGGTCGCGGGCGATCCCGCACACCGAGTACCAGGTCTGAGCTCACGCCGACAGCCGATCAGCCCTAGTCGGCGGAGCAGGGGAAGGCCTAGCACATGACGGCGATCCGCCCGCGTACGCGACGACCAGGGCGAATCCCTGGGGCTCAGCTCGGGGTGGGTGTCCGCTCAGATAGCTTCTGCCCTCTCTGGCTGCGCCGCGGGGATCAGCGCGACCAGAGAGGGGAGCCAGCGCGGTGCCTACATCTCATCGTTGTGTGCCTGTGAGCGCCATGCCTGCGCGGCTTCGAGGAACGCGAGCGCGTCGTCGTCGCGTGCCAGGGGGTAGGTCCTCGCGCACTCCGGGCGGGCGTACACGGCGAACCCGGGTCCGGATCCCCCGTGCACTACTGCGACCTCAACCGGCTGGTCGGTGTGCTATCTGGCAACGGGCGTAGTTCTGCGACAGCGTCACCGGGTGGCCTCCGGGCGGGGTGCGGGCTTACAGCGGGGGCATTGGCATGGCGGGAACGCGTGGGTCGTTATCGGGGCCTCAGCGGCCAAAACAGTCCTCGGCTCACGCACTGTTGTCCGCTGCCCTGTGGCGGGGTCGACCCGGTAGACGCTGATCGTCAGGCCATGCGGGGCACTCATGGCCTGCTCCCGGGGGGTTTCGCCCCGCTTCACAGCTTTGCCACCTCGACTGCACGACGGCAGCCCTGGGCAGGCAGGAGCCACCGCAGCAGCGTTTCGAAGGCCCTTCGGATACGTTGTCCCACGTCGTCAACCTCCCGGGGTTGATGGCCACGCCCCCGGGCCGTCCACCACGGTCGCGGGGGTCTTTCGTCATCAAGACCCTTTCGAGCCCCGCCCGTTGATCCCATCCCGTCGCCCTATAGGGCCGCCCTATATTTGAGATATGGGGGAGATTCCCGAGGGCCTGTGGTCCCACCCGGAGCTGGCAGCGGCGGTCACCAGCGAGGACTGGGGTGCCGTCTTCCGCACGTACCGGAAGCTCACCGGCGTGAGCCAGACCAAGCTCGGAGAACGTGTGGGTCTCGCCCAACCCGATGTGTCCGAGATCGAGCGCGGGCGTCGCCGCGTGACTTCCGTGGACGTACGGCAGCGCATCGCGGCGGGTCTCAGCGTGCCTCCCGGTCTGCAAGCCGCTGCCGCGCAACTGGCCAGGGACACAGCACCTGTGGCGGGGCTGGCTCTTCCAGGGGCCGCGCCGGACGAAGACCTCTTGACTCGGGTGACCAGCGTGGTTGACGCATCGCACCGCGTAGACGCCGCAACCCTCGATTGGTTTGACCGCCTGCTCGCAGAGCACCGCAGGGCCGAAGACCTCATTGGTTCACGGCCGCTTGTCGATGTGATGCGTCAGCAGCTCCGTACCGTCGTCGACTTGTACGCGGGAGCGCGCGGCCCATTGTCCGACCGCGTCGTGAGGCTCGCTGCCGAACACGCCCAGTTCCTCGCATGGATGGCGCAGGACCAGGACGACACGGCCACCGCGCTGGCTTGGTACGACCGTTCCCATGAGTGGGCGTTGGAGGCTGCGGACGTCAACATGGCTGCCACGACGCTCAATATGAAGGCGCATATGGCGTGGTCGAAGGGCCGGGCGACGCGGTGTGTCCGGTTGGCGGAAGCCTCCCGCTGGTCGGCGCCCGGCACGTCCCTCGGCGTGCAGGGGATGGCCACGCAGATGGTCGCCCGTGGCCACGCGCTAGGCGGCGAGGCCGACGAGGCCCGGCGCCTTCTCGACGAGGCGCAGGGGCTCATCAGCAGGGCGTCCGAGCGCCCCGAGAACGAGCCGGTGTGGATGTACTTCTACGACGAGACATGGTTCACCCTGCAACGCGGCATGGCGGCGCTGCACCTGCGTGACTGGCAGGCGGCCGTGGATCAGCTCACGGTCGGGCTCGACGCGCTGCCGGACGAGTACCGGCGTGACAAGACCTGGTTCCGCGCCTGCCTCGCGCACGCGCTCGCCGGGGCGGGCGAGTCGGCACAAGCGGCTTCCGTGGCCCTGGCAAGCGTTCCCGACGCCGCCGCCGTCGGGCGTCCGCACTCGTGGAACGAACTGCACACCACGGCCGCGGTGCTCATGCGCCGAGGGGCGAAGGAAGGACGGCAGGTCGTCGCCGCACTCCGTGACTACGACTGAGGCGCCCTCGTAGGACAGGCACGGCCGACAGCACGACGGCCCCGTACGTCGTCGTGCGCTTCAAAGGCGACCGACCGCGGGTCCGCGTGCATGCGGGGTCCTCTGCTCAACGTCTCTGCTGCACGAACGGCCCACGGAAATCAGACATTTAGGGTCGGACGATGGGCCGATCGCGCAGTAGAGCGCTCTGAATACAGCGAGCGGACATGCCCAGCGCTTTCCCGTGGAACCCACGCTGTGGCCCCCGCATCCGGGGAGAGGCGGGGGCCACGGCACACCGGGACGTGACGGGCATGTCAGGCCGATTGCGCCTGCTCGTAGAGATTCTCGGCGTCGTCGCCGAAGTACGGTCCGAACATCGCGTCCGGGAGGAAGTTGTACTTGAAGCTGTTCACCGAGGACTGCAGACCGGTGCCGGAGCCCTCGTCGAACTTCGTGAACCACGGGCCGCCGCTGGAGCCGCCGGTCATGTCACAGGTCATGCCGTGGTCGTTGGAGAGCAGGAAGTCCCGGAAGGTCGCCCCGCTGCAGTAGATGAACTTCTCCCCGTCGTACGGGGCGGCCGCCGGGAAGCCGAAGGCGTACATGTCCACGGTGTAGCCGGTGTTGAAGGCCACGCCCTGGCCACCGACGACCTCGGTGAGCCGCTTGCCGTCCAGAGGGCTGACAACGGCCGCGCCGACGTCGTAGTTGATGTCCTCGCTCGCCGACCACTGGGGCGTGGAGAGCGTCTTGGCCGCCGTCCACCTGCCGTACGGGGCCTGGCCGTCGTGGTAGCCGGGGACGAACACCCAGTTGGTGTGCCAGTTGCCCTCGAGCTTGACGCAGTGCCCCGCGGTGAGCACCGTACTGGCGTTGGCGCTGGTCACGGCGTTGCCGGAGCATGAGGCGGTGCGGCCGTTGTAGGTGAAGAAGACCCGTCCCGCCGTGGCGAGGACCTTTCCGCCGCCGGTCCAGGGCCCACCGCCCTGGGGGAAGGCCTGGATGCCCGCGCCGGACGGGCCGACGGGCGCGACGGTCGTCTCTTCGCCGCCGCCGGCCACCGCGGCCGAGCCGGCCGCGATGTCCGCCGGGGTGACGGACAGCAGGTCGAGCGGGGCGGCTTCGCGCATCCGCTCCGCGGTCCAGAAGTCGCTGATGCGCTGGTGTGCGGCCGCGGAGTCCGCGGCGGCGTGGACGGCCACCGGGGCGGGGGCGGGGCGGGGGGCCGCGCCGGCCGGTGCGGCCAGTGTTCCTGCGGTGAGCAGGGCGCCCAGGGCGAAGAGGGCGCCGAGGACGGAGCGGGGGGTGCGTCTCACGCGTACTCCTTCTGCAGCGGCCGCGCGGGGTGCCGCGCGGGCGGTGGGGGCCGGGCCGCGGGATGGGCGGCCCGGTGGAGCGGTGCGGAAGTGCCGAAGGAGAGAGTGCCACCGGAACCGGCGCTTTAGTCAGGGGCACGTCAAAGAAATGTGAGGAAAGTTGACGGTGAGTCATTTCCCGTCGAGGCCTGTGGCCGCAATCGGCGCAACGAGAAGGGCCCCGCCTCCGTGTCCTACGGAAGCGGGGCCCCGGGGTCGTACCGGCGAAGGCAAGCCCGCGCGGTCCTGCCGGAACAGGAAGCCTCAGAAGCGGCGCGTGATCAGCGCCCGCTTCACCTCCTGGATCGCCTTCGTCACCTCGATACCGCGCGGGCAGGCGTCCGTGCAGTTGAAGGTGGTGCGGCAGCGCCAGACGCCGTCCTTGTCGTTCAGGATCTCCAGCCGCTGCTCACCCGCCTCGTCGCGCGAGTCGAAGATGAAGCGGTGCGCGTTGACGATCGCCGCCGGGCCGAAGTACTGGCCGTCGTTCCAGAACACCGGGCACGAGGTCGTGCAGGCGGCGCACAGGATGCACTTGGTGGTGTCGTCGAAGCGCTCGCGGTCCTCGGCGGACTGCAGGCGCTCGCGCGTCGGCTCGTTCCCCGTCGTGACCAGGAACGGCATCACGTCCCGGTACGCCTGGAAGAACGGCTCCATGTCCACGACCAGGTCCTTGAGGACCGTAAGGCCTTTTATGGCCTCGACCGTGATCGGCTTCTCAGGGGTGATGTCCTTGATCAGCGTCTTGCAGGCCAGCCGGTTGCGGCCGTTGATGCGCATCGCGTCGGAGCCGCAGATGCCGTGCGCGCAGGAGCGCCGGAAGGTCAGCGAGCCGTCCAGGTCCCACTTGATCTTGTGGAGTGCGTCGAGTACGCGCTCCTTCGGGTCGATCTCGACCTCGAAGTCCTGCCAGGTCGCCTCGGCCGAGACCTCCGGGTTGAACCGGCGGATCCGGAAGGTGACCGTGATGTACGGCGAGGGGGCCTCGGCGGGCTTCGCGTCCTCGACCTTGTCGAGCGTCGGGGTGCTCATCAGTACTTACGCTCCATCGGCTGGTAGCGGGTCTGGACGACCGGCTTGTAGTCGAGGCGGATGGACTCGGTGCCGTCGTCGCCCACCTCGCGGTACGCCATGGTGTGGCGCATGAAGTTGACGTCGTCCCGGTTCGGGTAGTCCTCGCGGTAGTGACCGCCGCGGGACTCCTTGCGGGCCAGCGCGGACACGGCCATGACCTCGGCCAGGTCGAGCAGGTTGCCCAGCTCGATGGCCTCCAGCAGGTCGGTGTTGAACCGCTTGCCCTTGTCCTGGATGGCGACGTTCTTGTAGCGCTCGCGCAGCTCGGCGATCTTCTCGACGGCAGTCTTGATCGTCTGCTCGGTGCGGAACACCATCACGTTGGCGTCCATGGTCTCCTGCAGCGCCTTGCGCAGTTCGGTGACCCGCTCCGTGCCGGTGGCGTTGCGCAGCCGCTCGACCTGGTCCACGACGAGCTGCGCCGGGTCCTCGGGCAGCTCCACGTAGTCGGCCTTCGCGGCGTACTCGGCGGCGGCGATGCCGGCCCGGCGGCCGAAGACGTTGATGTCGAGCAGGGAGTTGGTGCCCAGGCGGTTGGCGCCGTGCACCGAGACGCAGGCGACCTCGCCGGCCGCGTACAGGCCCGGCACGACCGTGGTGTTGTCGGCCAGCACCTCGCCCTGGACGTTCGTCGGGATGCCGCCCATCGCGTAGTGCGCGGTCGGCTGGATCGGGATCGGGTCCGTGTACGGCTCGATGCCCAGGTACGTCCGCGCGAACTCGGTGATGTCCGGCAGCTTGGCGTCCAGCTGCTCCGGCGGCAGGTGGGTCAGGTCCAGGAAGACGTGGTCGCCTTCCGGACCGCAGCCCCGCCCCTCCCGGATCTCGGTGTAGATCGAGCGGGAGACGACGTCACGCGAGGCGAGGTCCTTCATGACGGGCGCGTACTTCTCCATGAAGCGCTCGCCGTCCTTGTTGCGGAGGATGCCGCCCTCGCCGCGCGCGCCCTCGGTCAGGAGGATGCCCATGCGCCAGATGCCGGTCGGGTGGAACTGGAAGAACTCCATGTCCTCCAGCGGCAGACCGCGGCGGTAGACGGCGGCCTGGCCGTCACCGGTCAGGGTGTGCGCGTTGGAGGTCACCTTGAAGAACTTGCCGCAGCCGCCCGAGGCGTAGATCACGGCCTTCGCCTGGAAGACGTGGATCTCACCGGTGGCCAGCTCGTACGCGATGACGCCCGCGGACCGCTTGATCCCGTCGACCTCTGTGATCAACTGGTCGAGGACGTAGAACTCGTTGAAGAACTCCACGCCCTCCTTGACGCAGTTCTGGTACAGCGTCTGGAGGATCATGTGTCCGGTGCGGTCGGCCGCGTAGCAGGACCTGCGGACCGGGGCCTCGCCGTGGTTGCGGGAGTGCCCGCCGAAGCGGCGCTGGTCGATCGTGCCGCCCGGGGTGCGGTTGAACGGCAGGCCCATCTTCTCGAGGTCGAGGACCGCGTCGATGGCCTCCTTCGCCAGGATCTCGGCGGCGTCCTGGTCGACCAGGTAGTCGCCGCCCTTGATCGTGTCGAAGGTGTGCCACTCCCAGTTGTCCTCCTCGACGTTCGCGAGGGCGGCGGCCATGCCGCCCTGGGCGGCGCCGGTGTGGGAGCGGGTCGGGTAGAGCTTCGTCAGAACGGCGGTACGGCTGCGCTGGGTGGCCTCGATGGCCGCGCGCATCCCGGCGCCGCCGGCGCCGACGATGACGGTGTCGTACTTGTGAATCTTCATGTCGTGCGTCAGCCCCGGCTCTAGCGGATGTTCGGGTCGAAGGTGAAGATCACCAGCGTGCCCAGGAGGACGGTGAAGACGGTGGCGGTGTACAGCAGCATCTTCAGCCAGAAGCGCGTGTTGTCCCGCTCGGCGTAGTCGTTGATGACCGTCCGCAGGCCGTTGGCGCCGTGCAGCATGGCCAGCCACAGCATGAGCAGGTCCCAGATCTGCCAGAACGGCGAGGCCCAGCGGCCGGCCACGAACGCGAAGCTGATCTTGCTCACGCCGCCGTCCAGCACCAGCTGGATCAGCAGGTGGCCGATGACCAGGACGACGAGCACGATGCCGGACAGCCGCATGAACAGCCAGCCGTACATCTCGAAGTTCGTCCGCGTCGCCTTCGGCGTCCTGCCGGTACGGGCCCGCGGCGCCTCGATGACGGGCGCCGGGTTGTCCGGGCCGTACGCGGCGCTGGAGTCGGTCAGCTCGACCGACCCGGTCGACGGAGTCTCAGTGGATGCCATGTCTTTCAGCTCCCGAACAGCTCGCGCGCGGCGTGGTTGAGGACGGGGTAGACGGCCCCCGCCATCAGCACGATCCAGATGCCCATGACGGTCCACAGCATCTGCTTCTGGTAGCGCGCGCCCTTGGACCAGAAGTCCACGGCCACGACGCGCAGGCCGTTGAGCGCGTGGAAGAGGATGGCGGCGACCAGGCCGTACTCCATGAGTGCGACCAGGGGCGTCTTGTAGAGCGCGATGGTGTCGTCGTACGCCTCGGGGGAGACGCGGACGAGAGCGGTGTCGA
The DNA here is from genome assembly GCF_052246385.1 of Streptomyces sp. 8N616. Classification (NCBI taxonomy): domain Bacteria; kingdom Bacillati; phylum Actinomycetota; class Actinomycetes; order Kitasatosporales; family Streptomycetaceae; genus Streptomyces; species Streptomyces sp. 8N616. The sequence goes on from NZ_JBQQBY010000057.1 coordinate 28,583, forward strand.
GCACGTGAACGAACAGGAAGAAGAAGATGAGGACACCGGTGACTCGATGAGCCACCCAGGACCACATGCCTTCCCGGCCGCGGTACAGCGTTCCAGCCGGCACGGAAAAACCCTCCGGAAGCGGGGATTGGGGCTCTGCCGGCTTCACTGTCGGTCGAGCCCGGCCGGGTACGGTCCACCGGCCCTGGCCATCGTAGCGACGGGTTGTCGGCTCACCCGGGCGGGGGCCCGTAGGTGTGATCAAACAGGCACGTACGGCCTACCAGGCGATGTGAAAGCCCGTGATTCCGGGCTTACGCCACAAGGCGGGCGAGCCGGCCGCGGGCGGTCCTGCGCAGCTCGTCGGCGGTGACGGCGCGCTCCTCCTCCACCTCGTGGCCGAGCCGCGCGCGGATCCCGGCGAGGACGTGGTCGAGCAGCTCGTCGGGGCGCAGCCCGTCCACGCAGATCACGAAGACGTGCCCGAAGCGGCTCTCGTACGCGGCGTGGGCGGCGCGCAGCGCGGTGAGTGCGGCGGATCCGGTCCTGGCGGGGAGGGTGTGGGCAACCGATTCTTCGGCGAGGGCCTCGGCCAGGTCGGCGGCCGTCAGGTCGTAACTCGCCTCGTCCGCCGCGGCGAGGAGCGCATCGACGTCGGGGTAGGGGCGGTGGGCGGCGAGGCGGCGCGCCCAGCGGCCGCTGGCGCAGCAGCCGAGCAGTGCGGCTTCCGCGGCGGCGGGGGCGGCGGTGTTGAAGCGGTCGAGACCGGGCAGGGCTGCGGTGACGGCGGGGCCGCTGCCGCGGCTCTGTGCCGGTACCGGCCACCGGGCGCTCCTGGCCGACGGCGTGGCAGGTTCCCGGTGCGGCGGGCTGGCCGGAAAGTCGCTGGTCAGCATGGGCTCCTCTGGGATTCCCTGGCGCGCGGACCAGTCCTGAGGGGCAGCTGGGGACTGGAGATGCGACTGAGGCGCCACCGTATCGGTGCATCTCGGCCACGGTCCGACGGATACCTGAATTTCACCCGGACGGGAGCGAATGCACGCGCGTAGTAGACGCAAAAGCGAACAGGAACACGTACCTTCGTCCTTAATTGGGAGGTTTTAAACGGATGATGCATGTGACGAGGCCGGGACGGCTGCCAGCGCGGCTTGCCGCGTGGGTCGCCCCGTGGGTAGCCGTGGCGCTCGCGAGCGCCGTGCTCGCCGGCTGCTCGGACGGCGACGGGAACGGCGGGCCGCGCGGCGGCGACGACCGGTCACCCGTCAGCAGCGCGCCCGCGAGCCGTCCCCCCACCACGTACGCCCCGTCCTCGCCGCCGCGCACCATCCCCTCCGTCCGCGAGTTCGACCCCGGCGCCGGGCCCGGCTGGAAGCCCGGGGACGGCACGCGCGTCGTCGCCGCCCCGGACGGGCCGCTCGCCGACGAGGCCCGCATGCTCGCCGGCGAACTCAAGGCCGAGTACGGCAAGCCGCCCGCCAAGGCGGGCGACGTCGAGCTGGCCATCCGCCCCGGGCAGCGCGGCGGCGCCGAGGGCTACCGGCTCACCACGCGCGACGGCCGGGTCAGCATCACCGGAGCCGCCGACGCCGGGGTCTTCTACGGCACCCGCACCCTCCTGCAGTCGCTCCGCTCCGGCGGAAAGGTCCCCGAGGGCGTCATCGACGACCGCCCCGACCGTCCGCAGCGCGGCTTCCAGCTCGACATCGCGCGCAAGCACTACACGGCGGGCTGGATCGAGGCCCGGCTACGGCAGCTGGCCGACCTCAAACTCAACCAGCTCGGGCTCCACTTCTCCGACGACCAGGGCTTCCGGATCGAGAGCTCCACGCACCCCGAGATCGTCTCCGAGCAGCACCTCACCAAGGCCGAGCTGCGCCGCATCCTCGACCTCGCCAAGAGCCTGCACATCACCGTCATCCCCGAGATCGACTCGCCGGGCCACCTGGGCGCGGTGATCGGCGCGCACCCCTCGCTCCAGCTGACCAGCGCGTCCGGCAACCCCGCGCGCGGTGCGGTCAACATCACGAACCCGCAGGCGGCGCGGATCGTCGACGACCTGCTGCGCGAGTACGCGGGCGTCTTCCCCGGCCCGTACATGCACATCGGCGCCGACGAGTACCAGGCGCTGATGGCCAGGAACCCCGAAGCGACCTATCCGCAGCTGGCGGCCGCGGCGCGCGAGAAGTACGGGGCCAACGCGCGCGTGCAGGACCTGGCGACCGGCTGGCTCAACGACCGGGCGGCGGTCGTACGGGCGGCGGGCAAGCGGCCCAAGGCGTGGAACGACGGGTTCTTCAGCGGCGGGGTGGTGAGCCCCGACAAGGGGATCGAGGTCGAGTACTGGACGGGCAAGGAGATCGGCGAGCGGCAGCCCGCGGAGTACCTGGCCGAGGGCCGCACGGTGGTCAACCTCAACGACGAGTACCTCTACTACGTGCTCGGGCAGCCGAACCAGTTCATCTATCCAACGGGTGAGCGGATCTACAAGGAGTGGACCCCGGCGGTGCTGCGCGGCACGCAGGCGCTGTCCTCGTCGTCCACCGAACCCGGCGAGGTGCCGGGCGGCCGCTTCGCCGTGTGGTCCGACATCGCGAACGCGCAGACCGAGGAGCAGGTCGCGGCCGGCATCCGGTTGCCGCTGGCAGCGGTGGCCCAGAAGCTGTGGGACCCGGGCAAGCCCCCGCTCGACTGGCCTGAGTTCGTCGCGCTCGCCGACCGGCTCGCCCAGCGTCGCTGACGGGCGCGGGGCGGCCGAACCCGTCGCTGGGGCCCGGGCAGGCCGCCCGGGCCCCAGAGCTACCACCCTCGCGGATGTACCGGGTCTCCTCCGCGCGGTAACAGTGCTCAGCCGATGGCTATGCGCGGATGCGCGGCGGGGTTTGAGACCATGATCCGGTCCATGGTGGCGCCCGGCACCGATACGCACACCGCCATCGCCCCCGCCCGTTGACGGCAGAAAGATTCCGTGACGGTGCGTCGGTGAATGTGTACGGATTCCCGGACACCGAGCAGAACCTGGACGAGGGCGTGACGGGTCGTGAACGCACCGGAATGGCAGACGACATGCTGAGCATCGGGGAACTGGAGGCCGCGCCCCCTTCGATGACGCGGTGGCGCGCGACATCGCGCCGCAGCGTGGACTGGACGGCTCTGCCGGGCGTTGGGGGACGCTGCCGTCCGGCTACCGCGCCTTGGCGGAGACGTACCCGCCGTTCGTCATCGACGATTTCCGGGTTCGAGGTTCGGTGAAGCCTTTGCGGATCAGCGCGTGCGAGCCCTCGGTGGCGTAGCCCCTGCCCCAGGCCGCCTGTGCAGCCGGTACCCCAGTTCGACGCTCTCTGGGTCGGCGGCCTCCTCCGGCGGCCGGAACTCGAACCAGCCCAGGAACGCGCCGGAGGACCTCTCCAGCGCCGCCCAGTGGCCGAACCCGGGGAAGCGCTCGTAGCGGCGCAGGATCGCGGGCAGGACCTCGTCGATGATCATCTCGGGCGGCGTCGGGCTGCCGTTGCCGAGGAAGCGCATGACATCCGGATCGGCGTCGAGGGCGACGAGCAGGTCCGCATCGGCCTCGGTGAACCGGCGCAGCACCAGGCGCTCGGTCCAGGAAGATTCGCTCGGCGCAACCGTACGCGGTGGGCCGGCGCGGCGGCGACGGAATCGCGAAGGAATTTCGGCGAGGCCGGGATTTCGGCGAGGCCGGGATTCCGGAGGCGCCGGGGCGGCCGCCCGGGGGAGGGACCGCGGGCGGTGCCGGGGCCCGGCCGCGGGCCGGAGTCCAGCGGATTCACGCGGATTTCACAGGGGACGGCCGGGGTCGCCACCCCCCACAGGAGAGACCCCGGCCGTCGTCGGTGAGGGCCCGGAAGGGGCCCATACTCCCCTCTGCGTACGGCGCTCAGTTTCTGTCACACCGGCCCGGACGTGGACGCGCACCCGTCATAGGCCCTAGCGTGCTGGATCGCGCCGGGCGGCGCCGATGCCGGGGCATGGTTTACTCCAGTCGTCAACTTCTGGTTCCCGCGTGACGTGGACGGTCGGCATCGAGCTCGGCGCCCGCGGGTCCGGACAGGGACGAGTGAAGCAGGATGAGGGCGTGCTGGGGGACGACGCGGAGCTGACTGCCGCGGTGCACGCGGCACAGGACGGGGACGAGACCGCTTTCCGGACTGTGTACAGAGCGGTGCACCCGCGGCTGCTCGGCTATGTGCGGACGCTGGTCGGCGAGCCGGACGCGGAGGACGTGGCTTCAGAGGCGTGGCTCCAGATAGCCCGCGACCTGGAGCGGTTCAGCGGTGACGCGGACCGCTTCAGGGGCTGGGCTGCACGAATAGCCCGAAACCGGGCGCTCGATCACATCCGGATGCGTGGCCGCAGGCCGGCTATCGGCGGCGACGAGACCGAGCTCGCGGACAAGGCGGCCGACGCGGACACGGCGAGCGAGGCGCTGGAGGCGATCGGCACGGGCCGTACGCTCCGCCTGATCGCGAGGCTGCCGCAGGACCAGGCCGAAGCGGTGGTGCTACGGGTCGTGGTGGGCCTCGACGCGAAGAGCGCGGCGGGGGTGCTCGGCAAACGGCCGGGCGCGGTCCGTACGGCCGCGCACCGCGGGCTGCGGCGGCTCGCGGAGCTGCTGGGGGCGGGAGAGACGGCGGAGCCGGGAGAGGGCGACGATGTCCCGGACCCGGCCGCCGGGGACGCCGCTTCCGGCCCGGTCGCGGAATCCGCCGGCGGACCGGACGCCGGCGCGGGAGGACTTGACGGAGTGCCGCCACAGAGGGATCCGCACCAGGGCGAGGTCACATCCGCCGGTGTGACGGATTCCGGACCGCGGACGCAGAAGGACATGTGATGGCCGACGACCGGTACAGCTGGCTCGACAAGGACACTGCGGAGCGGTTGCTGCGCGGGGAACCGGTCGACGCCGCGGTCGGACCCGACGATGCGAGCGCGCGTGCGCAGGCCGAGCGGCTCGCCGAGGCGCTGGCCGAGGCGCTGACAGAAGCGGGCGCCGGCCCCGCGGTGGGCAGCGGGCACGGGCTGCGCGAGGGCGAGCTTGCGGGTGAGGCCGCCGCGACGGCGGCTTTCCGGAAGGCCGTTGAGGAGCGCGCCACCGCTCTGCGCTCCGGTTCTACGCGCGAGGAAAGCGGTCGGCAGGCTTTCGGTGGTGCCCCTTTTACGGCTGATGCTCCGCGTGCCGTCGATGCTGCGCGTCGTGCCGATGCCGCGCGTGCCGCTGATGCTGCGCCCGCCGCTTCCGGGGCGCCGAAGCCGGTGCATGCGCCCCACTCGTCACAGACGCCGGAGATCGTACGGATCGCGAGACCTGGGTGGCCGTCCCGCATGGGCCGGCCGCTGCGGGTGGGCCTGGCCGTGGCGATCGCCGGATGTGCGCTGGGCGGAGTCGCGGTCGCCGCGGGCGCGGGCGTCCTGCCCACGCCGTTCGGCGGCGAGAGCGGCGAGCCGGCGCCCGCGCAGAGCGTGTCGGCTGCCCCGACGGGCGAGGCACTCTCCTCGCCGCCCTCGATCACCGAGGACACCCGGCAGCCCTCCCGGTCCCCGTCCGGGACCGGCGAGGGGACCGGGACCGGCGAGGGCTACGGCCGCGGTGACTCCCGCGACGGCGGCCCCAACGCGTCGGAGGGCGGCGGCAGCACGCCGGAGGGCGACATGTGGCTGGTGCCCGACGGCAAGGGGGGCGACCGGCAGAAGGCGGCCGTCGACGTGTGCCGCAAGCATGAGGCGGGCACGCTCGACCGGCGTACGGAGCGCCGTCTCGAGAAGGCCGCTGGCGGCTCCAAGGCCCTGGACCGCTACTGCGACCGCGTCCTCGACGAGAACCGCGACGGCGACTCCGGCCGCAACGGCGGCGGCAAGGGCCACGATGGCGGCGACGACGGCGACAGCGGCAGCGAGAAGGGCGACAAGGACGGCGGCGGCGAGGACGACGGCGACCGGGCCGTAGCGCCCGCGGAGCCCCGCGCGGACACGCAGTCGCCCGGGTTCGCGCCCGCTCCCGCGCCGTCCTCCAGCACGTCCCCCGCCCCGTCGTCCTCCGCCTCCCCGGAGTCCTCTTCCGCTGGTCCGTCCACGGTTCAACCAGCGCTGTGACACTTTTCGGCCCCCTGGCGCAGTAGGTAGTGAGCCGACTGGTCATCGGCGGTGTGTGAGCCGGGGTTCCCCCCGTACCTGCGGCTCCACGCATATGGCGCGGGCGGGGCACGTTCCCCCGGCCCCGCCCGCGCCCTCTCTTTTCCGCCTTTCTGCTCGCCTCCCGATGGCTGAGCTCTGTCGGTGAATTCCGCCCCATCCGCCCTTCCCCCGGCTACCTAGCGGTAGATGACGACCTTGTCGCCGATCCGGGTCTGGGCGAAGAGCGAGGCGATCTTCGCTTTGTCGCGTACGTTGACGCAGCCGTGCGAAGCACCGCTGTAGCCGCGGGCCGCGAAGTCGGCCGAATAGTGCACCGCCTGCCCGCCGCTGAAGAACAGCGCGTACGGCATCGGCGTCTTGTAGATCGTCGAGAAGTGGCTCCGGCTCTTGTAGTAGACGCTGAAGGTGCCCTCACGGGTCGGCGTGTACTGCGAGCCGAACCGGACGTCCATCGCCGAGACGACCCTGCCGTCGATCATCCACGCGAGCGTGCTGCTGCTCTTGTTGATGCACAGGGCGCGGCCGGTGAGGCAGCGCGGGTCGGGCCGGCCGAGGGGCTTGCTCGTGGGCGGGTGGAGCGCCCACTGGGACGGCTGCCCGGTCAGGGCCCGCAGCCTGGCCCAGGTGCCGGTGTCGACCGATCCGGTGCGGGCGAGGCCGTGCCGGGCCTGGAAGGACGTCACGGCGGCCGTGGTGATCGAGCCGTAGTAGCCGGTCGGGTTGCGGTCGAAGAGGGCCAGCTCGCGCAGCCGCGCCTGCAGCTCCCTGACCATCATGCCCCTCGCGCCGGAGACCATGATCAGCGTCTGGGCGGGACCCTGCGGCTTCGCCGGCTTGGCGTCGGCGTGCTCGGCCGCGTCCGTTCGAGGGGCGGGCTCGGGGGCGGACGCCTGAGCCGTACGCGCCGAGCCGTTCCCCGCGCCCGGCTGCGTCGCCACGGCCTTGCAGCCCGCGGCCGATCCCGCGGACAGCGCCAGGACGGCGGAGGCCGCGACCGCTCGGCCCATGGTGGTTTTCTTGCGCATATTCGTCCCCCGTCCTCCCCCGTTCTCCCGATCTTTCCCCTTTCATCTGTTCCCGGTGCTGCCTGTGGCTGAACCACGGGTACATGCTGTGGAGAAAGCCCCGGCCGCTCTATGGGAGGCACAGCAGATGGCGCGCGAGTCGCAGTCCGGATTTCCCATCGAGCCGGTGTACGGCCCGGACGCGCTGGCCGGCTGGGACGCGGCCGGGCAGCTGGGCGAGCCCGGCGCGTACCCCTTCACACGCGGCGTGTACCCGACCATGTACAGCGGCCGCCCCTGGACCATGCGCCAGTACGCGGGCTTCGGCACGGCCGCCGAGTCCAACGCCCGGTACCGGGACCTGATCGCCCACGGCACCATGGGCCTGTCCGTCGCCTTCGACCTGCCGACGCAGATGGGCCACGACTCGGACGCGCCCATCGCGCACGGCGAGGTCGGCAAGGTCGGCGTCGCCATCGACTCGGTCGAGGACATGCGGGTGCTCTTCGACGGCATTCCGCTGGACAAGGTCTCGACGTCGATGACGATCAACGCGCCCGCCGCGCTGCTGCTGCTCCTCTACCAGCTGGTGGCCGAGGAGCAGGGCGTCCCGGCCGCGCAGCTGACCGGGACCATTCAGAACGACGTGCTCAAGGAGTACATCGCGCGCGGCACGTACATCTTCCCGCCGAAGCCCTCGCTGCGGCTGATCGCGGACATCTTCAAGTACTGCAGGGCCGAGGTCCCGAAGTGGAACACGATCTCGATCTCCGGCTATCACATGGCGGAGGCCGGGGCCACGCCCGCGCAGGAGATCGCGTTCACGCTCGCCGACGGCATCGAGTACGTCCGTACGGCTGTGGCGGCCGGGATGGACGTGGACGACTTCGCGCCGCGGCTGTCGTTCTTCTTCGTCTCACGGACGACGATCCTCGAGGAGATCGCCAAGTTCCGGGCGGCCAGGCGCATCTGGGCGCGAGTGATGCGGGAGGAGTTCGGCGCCAGGGACCCCAAGTCGATGATGCTGCGCTTCCACACGCAGACGGCCGGGGTGCAACTGACCGCCCAGCAGCCGGAGGTGAACCTGGTGCGGGTGGCGGTGCAGGGGCTCGCGGCGGTCCTCGGCGGCACGCAGTCGCTGCACACCAACGCCTTCGACGAGGCCATCGCCCTCCCGACGGACAAGTCCGCCCGGCTGGCGCTGCGCACGCAGCAGGTCCTGGCGTACGAGACCGATGTCACCGCCACCGTGGACCCGTTCGCCGGCTCCTACGCGATGGAGCGGCTGACGGACGAGGTGGAGGCCGCGGCCGTGGAGCTGATGGAGCGGGTCGAGGAGCTGGGCGGCGCGGTCAGTGCTATCGAGCAGGGCTTCCAGAAGGGCGAGATCGAGCGCAGCGCGTACCGGATCGCGCAGGAGACGGACGCGGGGGAGCGGGTCGTGGTCGGCGTCAACCGCTTCCAGCTGGACGAGGAGGAGCCGTATCAGCCGCTGCGGGTCGACGCGGCGATCGAGGTGCGGCAGGCGGAACGGCTGGCGAGGCTGCGGGCCGGGCGCGACCAGGCGGCGGCGGACGCGGCGCTGGGGGCGCTGAAGAAGGCGGCTGAGGGCAGTGACAACGTCCTCTACCCGATGAAGGACGCGCTGGCGGCCCGGGCCACGCTCGGCGAGGTGTGCAACGCGCTGAGGGAGGTCTGGGGCACGTACGTGCCGAGCGACGTGTTCTGAGGGCTTCACGCGTCTGAGGGCCTTCCGGCTTCCGGTCTTCTCGCTTCCGGCCTTCCGGCCTTCCGGCCTTTCCGGCTTTCGGGAGGCGCCGGCGGGCCGTTCTTCTGGCATGTGGACGGTTGTGCGAATTGTCGGAGCCCTGTGCCAGACTCCGGCTCATGCTGGGCGTGACTGACCTTCCGACGTATCTGGCCGGACTCGTACTGATCATCCTGCTGCCGGGGCCGAACTCGCTGTACGTGATATCGGTCGCGGCCCGGCGCGGGGTGCGTACGGGATACCTGGCCGCGTGCGGGGTCTTCTGCGGCGACGCCGTGCTGATGGTGCTGTCGGCGGCGGGCGTCGCCTCGCTGCTGCAGGCCAACGCCCTGCTGTACGGCATCGTGAAGTACGCGGGCGCCGGCTATCTCACGTGGATGGCGATAGGGATGCTGCGCTCCGCGTGGGCCCTGTGGCGGTCGCGCCACGAGCAGCGGGCCGCCATGGAGGCGGCCGTCACCTCGGGAGCGGAGGCCGTGGAGGGCTCCGACGGGGCGGAGCGTCCGTACCGCCGCGCCCTGGTGATCAGTCTGCTCAACCCGAAGGCGATCCTCTTCTTCGTGTCCTTCTTCGTGCAGTTCGTGGACCCCGGGTACGCCCACCCGGCGCTGTCGTTCCTGCTGCTCGGCTCGCTGGCCACGCTGTGCAGCTTCCTCTACCTGACCGCGCTGATATGCGGCGGCAGCGCGCTGGCCGCCCAGTTCCGGCGCCGCAGGCGGCTGACGGCGACGGTGACCTCGGCTGCGGGCGCGCTGTTCCTGGGCTTCGCGGCGAAGCTGTCGCTCAGCAGCGCGGGTTAGAGGCCCAGGTCAGAGGCGCGAGTCAGAGGCGCGGTCAGAGGCGTCGTCGGTCTACTTCGGCGCGAGCACGTCGAGTTCGGCCATTCGCGCCGATCGTGATCTCGCGGGTCAGCTGTTCGGCGCGGGCCGTGTCCCGGGCCCGTACGGCTTCGGTGACCTGTACGTGGAGGGTGACGGCCGCCGGGTCCGGGTCGGTGAACATGACGTGGTGCTCGGTGCGCCCGGCCAGCACCTCGGCGACCGCATCGCCGAGCCGGGCGAACATCTCGTTGCGCGAGACCCGCAGGACCACCCGGTGGAACGCCACGTCGTGCACCAGATAGGCCTCCAGCTGCTGGCCGCGCGAGGTGGCCACCATGCCCAGCGCGTGCTGGGTGAGCTCGGCACTCCTCGGCGGTGGCCGGCTCGACGGCCGAGCGCAGCACGGTCAGTGAGCGCAGCTGGCGCGGCCGGTCGGCGCCCGCCAGCCGCCAGCGGGGGTCCTCCTCCTGTCCTTGATCATCTAGCCGGCCTTCTGCCGCCGCCGACGCCCTGGCCCACCCGTCAGATGGCCCACGGCGTTGGTTCTGGTGCGGAAGTGTCGCTTCTGAAACGACAGTCCGGGAGGGAGACGGCATGGCCATGCCAGACCGACCACACGGGCTGGTCCTGTGAACGCTAAGCTTAAGCGGCATACTCGTGACACCCCGTGACTCGCAGTCACGGAAGCGCCACGTGAATCTGTGGGGGAAGCACAGGCACCTAGCTGCGTGGTACCACCACAGAGCGACGCCCACGATCCGTTCCACACGGGGGAGTTGACCGTGACCCGCACCTCTGCGCCCATCGCCGTCGCGTTGTCCGCGACGGCGGCACTGCTGCTGGCCGCCTGTGGCGGAGGCGGCAGCGAAGAGGGACCAGACAAGATCGAGGGCGCCAATTCAAGCGACCCGACCTCCGCGGCCCCGACCGCGTCGGAGTCGGCAGCGGACGCTCCGACCTTCGACCTGCCGTCGGACGTCAAGGTGAACATCGACGGGTTCACCGGCGAGAACGCCACACAGAACGAAGCGCTCCTCGACACTACGTACGCGATCAAGGCCGTCCTCGAGGCTCAGGTCAAGGGGGACGGGGGTGCAGCGAATTACAAGCGGTACTGGACCGGCCTCCAGGGTGCCAAGTTCGCGGACACGATCAACGACTTCGGGAAGTCCGGGAAGACGATCACCGGGTCGTTCCACTACTACCGGCCGACCGTAAAGCTCACGGGTAAGGCCACCGCAGGTGTCACGTACTGCGAGGATCAGCGAAAGGGATACGCCAAGAACCGCAAGACAGGCAAGGTCGAGAAGACAACTCCGTCTCTCGATGACTTCAGCCAGTGGTCGCTGGGCCTCGCGAAGAACACGTCGGGGGACTGGCAGGTCATCCGCTACGCGTACACGGAGAGGGCGAAGTCGTGCCAGATCAGCTGAGGTCCCGATTCAGTCGCGGACTTGCTGTCGGGGGAATCTGCCTGGCTCTCCTCGGTATTGCGTCTTCCCCGGCTGTCGCCGGGACGGGGGTGAAGCCTCCGACCACGGAGCCGGAAGCGGATGCCGGCAGCGACGGCACCGAGATAACGACGCGCGTTCAGGTGACGGGCAGCAGTGACGGCGGCGACGCCAAGCCGCTCGTTTCGTCCGACACCAACTGGACTGCGCCTCCTTGCTGGTACGAACCGTTCTTCAGCCCGGACGAGTTCAAGGCCTACATCAAAGCCAAGTACGAGGAGGCCGGAAAGGGGGGTGCCGACACGGTCTATGACTACTACAACCAGGTCATGTCGGAGATGAACGAGATCGACTACCACAAGGGTGACGACGGCAAGTGGTGGATGCTCGTTCAGAACGATCACCTTCCGCCCGGCCAGGCGATGGTCCAGTGCCCTGCTACGGAATCCTGGCGGTGGGTCGGCCCGGCAGACCCCGCCCCGGATGGCCTCGCCATTACGCCCAAGATGCTGTCTGACATTGCTTATGGTGCGACCAAGTTGCCCTCACGCAAAGTAACGCTGAGCCCCGCTGCGGACAAACAGAAGGTCAACCTGGCCACGTACGTCAAATTCGACAACGGCATTGACCGTGTGTGGGTGACAGCCGAGCTGCCGAACGCGAACCTTGCCGCGACAGTGGTCGCTGTCCCCGTTTCCCTGCGCGTCGAGGCCGGCACGCAGTACGCCGAACCTCAGTCGTGTACCTACGACTTCGCCAAGCCCGGCGACTCCTTTCAGGTCGACTCGTCCGAAGCCGACTGCAACGTCACATACCGCAAGGCCACGAACGACGGGTCCTACCCCCTCAAGGCTCAGATCACCTGGAAGGTCACCTGGACAGCAACCGGCGGCCCGGACGGTCCCACGGAGCCTGATGCTCTACCCGACGGCTACTCGATCTCCGAACAGGACGTACAGGTCCAGGAAGTACAGACCATCGTCCGGTGATGGTGGACTCGACGGGGACTCGGGCCGTGCCGGTGACGGCCCGAGTAGCGAGCTGAACCCTTAGGACCTGAGCTGGACGACCTTGCCGACGGCGTCGGCGCCACAAGCATCGGCCCCCTTTCTTGCTGCCGTACCGTCAGCTGCCTGATGGCCTCGGTGCGTTACGCCCTTCCACCTCGTCAGACACACCGGCTAGATTCGTATGTACGTGCGTTGCTCGTGCACCGTGACTGGCTGTTGGCATGACGGGGGTTGTTCGGGGTGGGGTATCGGCCGACGGATTGGCATGTCCTTGACCTGGAGTCCGATCCGGTTCCGGGGGATCCGGAGCGGGTCAAGGGGCTGGCGCGGAGGCTGCACGCGTTCGCCGACGATGTCGGGGATGCGCTGCGGCAGATCAAGGGCATGGCCGAGGATGACGCGCTGCTGAAGTGGGCGGGCAAGTCGGCCGATGCCTTCACGTCCGAGTTCGAGGACGTTCCGAAGAACCTGCGGAAGCTGAAGAAGTCCTATGACTTGGCCGGGGACGCTTTGGCGGCGTACTGGCCGGAGTTGGAGAAGGCGCAGG
>NZ_JBQQBY010000058.1:0-40725 GCF_052246385.1 Streptomyces sp. 8N616
TCGCTACCGAACTCAACGGCCGCCCACGCAAGACGCTCGGCTGGGAAACCCCAGCCGAGCGCCTGTCTAAACTGCTCACCACCACACGTCAGTGATCACGTGTTGCGACGATCCCTTGAATCCAAGCCTCGGCTTCAGGTCCGCGGCGGGGCTTGACCGCCTTGGCGGGTGCGACGCCGACCGGTTCTACGGGGTCGCTACGGGGGTGCTACGGGATGTGGCCGCTGGTGCAGAAGAAGGTCTCACTCCACGATCTTCAGCAGCTTGTTCGGCGACCCGGTGCCGGGGCTGCCCACGGCCCCGGAGGTCGCGCCGTCCGTCAGCGCCTGCGCGGTCTGCGCCGGAGTGGCGTCGGCGTGCCCCGCGAGATACACCGCCGCCGCACCCGTGACGTGCGGAGTCGCCATCGACGTACCCGAGATGGTGTTGGTCGCGGTGTCCGAGGTGTTCCATGCCCCCGTGATGCCGGAGCCGGGCGCGAAGAGGTCCAGCCGCGAGCCGTAGTTGGAGAAGCTGGACCGGGCGTCGGTGTTCGTGGTCGAGCCGACCGTGATCGCCTCGGGCACCCGGGCCGGGGAGAAGCCCCCGGCGTCGGCGTTCGAATTGCCCGCCGCCACCGCGTAGGTGACACCGCCGGCAATGGAGCGCTGCACGGCCGCGTCCAGGACCGCGTCCGCGCCGCCGCCGAGCGACATGTTCGCCACCGAAGGGCCGCTGTGGTTCTGCGTCACCCAGTCGATGCCCGCGACGACGCCCGCGGTGGTGCCGGAGCCCTGGTCGTTCAGCACCCGGACCGCCACGATCTTCGCGTTCTTGGCCACGCCGTGGGCGGTGCCCGCCGCCGTGGAGGCGACGTGCGTCCCGTGCCCGTGGCCGTCCTGGGCGGTGTTGTCGCCGTCCACCGCGTCGTAGCCGTCGGCCGCCCGGCCCCCGAAGTCCGAGTGGCTGATGCGGACGCCGGTGTCGATGATGTAGACGGTCGTGCCGCTGCCCGCGCTGTCGGGGTACGTGTACTTCTGGTCGAGCGGCAGTTGCGCCTGGTCGATCCGGTCGAGGCCCCAGGACGGCGGGTTGGTCTGGGTCGCCTCGACGCTCACTCTCCTGTCCTGGTAGACCTCGTCGACCGCCGGGTCGGCGGCGAGCCGCCGCGCCTCGGCCGCGTCGAGCTTCGCCGCGTAGCCGTTGAGCGCGGCCCGGTAGGTGCGCTGCACGGTGCCGCCGTACCCGGCTATGAGCTCCTTGCCCTCCGTGGACGCGGACGTGAGGCCGCGGCCCTGCTCCAGGGTGACGATGTAGCTGCCCTTGACCGCGTCGGGAGCCCCGGCGCCGACGACCGTGCCTTCGGCGGGGGCGGCGTCGGCGGGGAGCGCGGTGACCGCGCCGAGCAGCGCGGCGGCGGTCGCAGCCGTGACCGCCGTGGTGATCCTGCTCCTGGTGGTACGCATCACTGCCATCGCGAGGGAGTCCTCCTCATCGGTGGCGCGCGGTGGTGCTGCGCGCATGTGGGGGGGCGCACAGGGTTCGTACGCGGGGCCGGAGCGGTGGTGTCCGCTCGCGCCCTGCGAACGAGAGTCCACCGGGTGACGTGCGGGGAACAAGAGTTCTGACGTGATGTCATATGCGCGTCATGGTGCGGCAATCACACTTATGGATGGAAGGGGCAATGTTTGGCATGAACACTTCCCGTGTCGTATGTGCGCTGCTACGACAGATATGGCAGAGATCCTGCTAAGGGAGGTTCCATGAAACTGTCCCGATTTGCGGCAGTGATGTCCGCAACCCTCCTCACCGCGGCGCTCGCCTTCACCGGGACGGGCGCCGCACACTCGGCAGAACTGGCCGCCGCACCCAACTACGTAGCCCTCGGCGACTCGTACTCCTCCGGCGTGGGAGCCGGGAGTTACGACAGCGGGAGCGGTGCCTGCAAGCGCAGCACCAAGTCCTACCCCGCACTCTGGGCAGCCGCCCACGCACCCGCGTCATTCAGCTTCACCGCCTGCTCGGGCGCCCGTACGGGTGACGTCGTCGCAGGCCAGCTCAGTCCCCTCAACTCCGCGACAAGCCTGGTCAGCATCAGCATCGGCGGCAACGACGCCGGCTTCGCCGACGTCATGACCACTTGCGTGTTCCACTCCGAGAGCACGTGCCTGCAGCGCGTCGAGCAGGCGCGCGCCTACGTCGCCACGACCCTGCCCGGCAAGCTCGACGAGGTCTACTCGGCCATCGCGAGCAAAGCCCCCGCCGCCCACGTCGTCGTCCTCGGCTACCCCCGCCTCTACAAGCTCAACGGCAGCTGCATCGCCGGGCTGAGCGAGAGAGAGCGGGCCGCCCTGAACGCCGCCTCCGACGACCTCAACACCACGATCGCCAAGCGCGCCGCCGACCACGGCTTCACCTTCGGCGACGTCACCACCACCTTCGCCGGCCACGAAATCTGCTCGAACGACTCGTGGATCCACAGCGTCACCTGGCCGGTCGAGAACTCCTACCACCCGAAGGCCGCCGGACAGTCCGGCGGTTACCTCCCCGTCTTCGCGTCAGCGGCCTGACTCAGCGTCCCGGCTCAGTCCTGGCTCAGCGTCCTGACTGCGGCGTCCTGACTGCGGCGTCCTGACTGCGGTGGCCCGACCTCGCGGTCCTGCCGCAGGGCCGCAGCGGCCGCTGCGTAGGAGGAGGCCCCGTCCCCCGGGGCCTCCTCGCATGTCACCGAGAACGACACCCGGCCCGACTCGGCGGGGTGCGGGCGGCGCATCTCGACCGCTGCTCCACCGTCTTCGAGGTGCCGGCGTCCACTGCATCAGGCGATTCGTAAGAAAAGTACCTCAACCGAGCGTCCCTGCCGCCCCCCTGGACACCAATCCACAGCCGGGTCGAGGGCACGAACCAGGCCTGCCCGCGAGTGGTCTTCATGGGAGTTCCGCCGGGGGTCAGGGCGTGCGGGCAACTCGTGTACGGCGCAACCCGGTTCGTTTCCCAGGCGTCAACCCCCTTGCCGGGAAGGTGAATCCGTGCGCCGTGGATGCGCGGGTGACTCGGCGGGGCGGTAGGGTTAACCTGCCCGGGCCGGGTGCCCTCGTATGGGTGGGGAGACTCATGGAACAGATAGCAACGCACAGCAGGGCTCGCGTGCCTGCCGTCAACTGCGGGAGCAGCGCGTCCAGTACGCGCCTCGACCGCCATCTCGCCGTGCTGGCAGGCCCTGCCGTGCCGCAGCGCGAGGCGGAGGAGGCCACGCTGCTGATGCGCGAGATCGCTTCGCACGATGCGCAGCGGTCCCGGTCGAGCAAGGGCGCGCGGGTCTCCCTCTTCGCGCCGCTGCGCCGGCTGCGCCGCTCGCTGTTCGGCAACCGCGGCTGACGCCTTCCGGTTCCGGCCGAGCGCCGAGCCCGTCCGCCCCGGCCGTCCGCCCGTCCGGCCGTCTGCCCGTCCGGTCCGGCCCGGGCTCGTCCGGCCCGCCCGGCTGGCGTCTTCCGGCCGACGCCTTCGGCTCAGGCGACCACACCGTCCCGGCGCAACGCGGTGATCTGCGCGTCCGTCATCCCCAGGGCGCGCAGCAGCGCGTCGGTGTGCTCGCCGAGCCCGGGCACCCCGCCCATCGACGCCTCGCTCCCGGGCAGGGTGATGGGCGGCAGCAGCGTACGCAGCGGTCCGGCCGGTGACGTGACCTCCCGCCACCGGTCCCGGGCCGAGAGCTGCGGGTGCGCGGCCAGCTCGGCGACCCCGTTGAGCCGCGCACACGCGATCCCCGCCCGCTCCAGCCGCCCGATCGCCTCGTCCGCCGTCAGCCCGGCCAGCGCCTCAGCGACGGCCGCGTCCGTCTTCGCGCGATTCCCGGTGCGCGCCACGTTGGTGGCGAAATCCGGGTCCCGGCCCAGCTCCGGCCGCTCCAGCACCTGCTCCGCGAGCCGCCGCCACTCCCGGTCGTTCTGCACCGACAGCAGCACCAGCGGCCCGTCGGCGGTCGGATAGGCGTCGTACGGTGCGATGACGGCGTGGGCGAGCGCCGTACGTGCCGGGGGCTCGCCCCCGTACATCCCGAAGTACAGCGGATGCCCCATCCACTCGGCGAGCGCGTCGAACATCGAGACCTCGACCGGGCCGCCGCGGCCCGTGATCCCGCGTCGCAGCAGCGCCGCGAGCACCCCGGAGAAGGCGTACATCGCGGCGGCGATGTCGGCGGCGGGGACGCCCGCCTTGACCGGCTGCTCCGGGGTGCCGGTCACCGAGACGAGCCCGGCCTCGCACTGCACCAGCATGTCGTACGCCCGCTTGTGCGCGTACGGGCCTTCGGGGCCGTAGCCGGAGACGTCGACGGCGACCAGCCGCGGGTGGCGGGCGCACAGCGCGGCTGCGTCCAGGCCGAGCCGGGCCGCCGCCCCCTGAGCGAGGTTCTGTACGAAGACATCGGCGCCGGCGACGAGCTGTTCGAGGATCTCCCGGCCGCGCTCGTCCTTGAGGTCGAGCGCGATCGACTCCTTGCCGCGATTCGCCCACACGAAGTGCGAGGCGAGACCGTGCACCGAGGTGTCGTAGGCCCGCGCGAAGTCACCGCCCTCCGGCCGCTCCACCTTGACCACCCGGGCTCCCAGGTCGGCGAGCTGCCGGGTGGCGAAGGGCGCGGAGACGGCCTGCTCGACGGCGACCACGGTGATCCCGTCGAGAGGCAGGGGCATGGGCGGAGGCAGGGGGCGGGGGAGGGGCTGCGGCGGCGGATCGGTGCTCATGGTCCACCGTCCTACCTCCTCGGCCCCCCGACCCGCCAGAGGAGATCAACTGCGCGCGTACCGCCGTACGGCGAGCGGTACGAAGACCGCGAGCAGCAGAAGCGACCAGCCGAGGGAGGCGGCCACCGGGTGCGTCACCGGCCAGGCCGCGCCCGGCGCGTCGTCCACACCCGCGACCGCGTTGCCGAACAACTCGCGGCAGGCGGCGACGACCGCGCTGAGCGGGTTCCACTCGGCGACCGTGCGCAGCCAGTCGGTCATCCCGGCGGTCGGGATGTACGCGCTGGAGATCAGTGACAGCATGAAGGTCGCGCTGCCGAGCTGGCCCGCCGCCTCCTCGTTCCGCAAGAGCAGTCCGAGGTAGATCCCGATCCAGGCGGTCGCGCAGCGGAAGAGGAGCAGGAGCCCGAACGCGCCGAGCGCCGGGCCGAGTCCGCCCTCGACGCGCCAGCCCACCGCGTAGCCGACGAGCGCCAGCGGCACCAGGCCGGTCGCGGCCAGCAGTACTTCCGACGCGGCCTGGCCCGCGGGCACGGCCGAGCGGCTCATGGGCAGCGTACGGAAGCGGTCCATCACGCCGCGCTGGGCGTCCTGCGCGGCCTGGATCATGCCGGTCATGATGCCGTTCGCCGCTGTGGCGACGAACAGGCCGGGGACGAGATACGCCCGGTAGTCGGCGCCGCCGGGCAGCGACACCGCGCTGCCGAAGACGTAGCCGAAGAAGAGCAGCATGGTGACCGGCATGGTCTGGGTCAGCACGAACAGGCCGGGCGCGCGCCGCAGCCGCTGCAGATGGCGGACGAGCATCGCCCACCCGTCGTACGTGACATGCGCGATCGTGGTCATGCGGCGATCTCCTCGGTTCCCTCGGTCCGCGGGGACTGCCGGGACTGCTGCGGCTGGGCGCCGGTCAGGCGCAGGAACACCTCGTCGAGGCTCGGCGGGCGCAGGCTCGCGTCCACGACCGGCACGCCCTCGGCGTCGAGTTCGCGCACGAGGCGGGGGAGCGTGAGCGCGGGGTCGGTGGTGACCGCGGCGACCGTCCGGCGCTCGTGGTCGAGGACGGGCACGGATCCGGTGAGCCGGTCCAGTACGGCGGCGGCCGCGAGGACACCCGCCTCCGCCGCTTCCCCGGCAGCCTCCCCGGCGACGACCACCTCCGCGTACGAGCCGATCCGCGCCTTCAGCTCGGCCGGGGTGCCGCGGACGCTGGTCGTGCCGTGGTCCACCAGCACGATCCGGTCGGCCAGTTGGTCGGCCTCCTCCAGGTACTGCGTGGTCAGGAGCACGGTCGTGCCCGCGCGGGCGAGCTCCCTGACCGTGTCCCAGATCCGGCCGCGGCTCTGCGGGTCGAGTCCGGTGGTGGGCTCGTCGAGGAAGAGCACGGCGGGGCGGGTGAGCAGGCTCGCGGCGAGGTCGAGGCGGCGGCGCATGCCCCCGGAGTAGGTGCGGACCGGGCGGTCCGCGGCCTCCTCGAGGCCGAACCGGCCGAGGAGCTCGGAGGTCCGCGAGCGTGCGGCCGCGCTCCGCATCCCGTTCAGCCGCGCGAACAGCCGGAGGTTCTCGGCCCCGGTCAAGTCGGCGTCCACGGACGCGTACTGACCGGTGACGCCGATGCTGCGGCGGACGGCAGCGGGGTTCCGTGCGACGTCATGGCCTGCGACGCGCGCCGTGCCGGAGTCGGGGGCGGTGAGGGTGGCCAGGATCCGTACGGCGGTGGTCTTGCCCGCACCGTTCGGCCCGAGCAGACCGCAGACCGTGCCCTCGGGCACGTCCAAGTCGAGGCCGCGCAGGGCGTGGACCGGGCCGAAGCGTTTGTGCAGCCCTTCCGTGAGGACGGCAGGCGTGGGCATCGGGCATCCCCCTTCACTAGGTACAGCGTACGTAGTTGCGAGTCCGAGGCTACCGCACTCCGTACGCTGTACGTAACTAGGATGGAAGGCGAGGTGATGATCAATGGCAGCCAGCGGCCGCTCGGCCGGACCCGAGGTGATCTGGGCGCGCCCGGAACGCACGGGCCGCGGCCCCCGCCCCGCGCACAGCCGCGCGGAAGTCGCCGCGGCCGCGGTGCGGATCGCCGACGCGGAGGGCATCGACGCGGTGTCCATGCGGCGCGTGGCGGCCGAGGTCGGCTGCGGGACGATGTCGCTCTACAACTACGTGCCGCGCAAGGAGGACCTCTACGAGCTGATGGTCGACGCGGTGAGCGGGGAGTACGAGCTGCCCGAGCGGCCGCCCGGCGACTGGCGCGCCGCAATGCTCGCACTCGCCCGCCAGACACGCGCGATCATGCACCGCCACCCGTGGCTGCCCCGGCTGATGTCACCGGTCTACGGGATCACGCCCAACGTGCTGCGGTACCTGGAGTACTGCCTGACCGCGCTGGAAGGCCTGGACACGGACGCGGGCACGAAGTTGGAGCTGGTGGCGATGATCAACGGCGTCACCACGCAGTACGTGGCCAGCGAGCTGTCGATGGCCGAGCGGGACCGGACGTCCCCCTATCGGCCCGGCGAGGAACAGGCCGCCCGACACGCCTACTTGGCGCGGGTGCTGAGCGGCGGCGAGTATCCGCGGGTGGCCGCGGCGTTCGCGCGGGACCCGGGACCCCTCGACATGGACGCGGCCTTCGAGCGCATGCTGGGGCGGGTGCTGGACGCCTTCGAGTACGAGAGCGAGCGGGACTAGGGTCCAGCGGTGGACGACCGAACCGTGCTCAACGGGCCCGCGTGGAAGGGGGCATGGGGAGAACGCGTCCCCCCGTGGTGGCCGGGTTGGCTTCCGGCCTGACCTCCGCTCAGCGGCCGTACGCATGCGAGAGGCCCCTGCCCGGGACCGGTCCGGGGCAGGGGCCCCTCGCGGCGTCGGCTTCGCCGGCTGTTCCGGCTGTTCGGCTGCGTCGGCTCAGCGGAAGTCCGCCGCGTGTTCGGCCGCCCACTCCGCGAACGTCCGGGCCGGCCGGCCCAGCACCTTCTCCACCGTCGGCACCACGGTGTAGCCCTCCTCAGGCGGGTCGCCGTGCACCCAGACGAAGAAGTCGATGGTCTCCGGCGCGTACCCTTCGGCGGCCCACCTCTCGCGCGCCTGCTGCTCGGTGAGTTCCACGTACCGCAAGTCGCGGCCGATCGCCTCACCGAGGATCCGCACCTTGTCCGGTTTGGTCAGCGCCTCGGGGCCGGTGAGCAGGTACGTCCGGCCGTGGTGACCGTCCTGAGTCAGCGCGGCCGCGATCACGGCGCCGATGTCGCCCTCGTGCACCATGGCGCTCAGCGCCTCCGGGAACGGCTCGCGCACCTCGCCTCCGCTGCGGATGGCCCCGGCCCAGTCCAGCGCATTGGACATGAACTCCACCGGTTGTACGAAGGTCCACTCCAGGTCGGTCGCCTGCAGGGCCTCCTCCACGGGCTCACCCTGGACGCCCTTGAGGACCGTGGCCCGCCGGACGCCCGCCCGCGCGACCCTCTCCACCACCTCGGCCGCGGTCTCCAGCGGAGCGTAGTCGTCACCGGAGAAGCCGATCAGGTGCACGCCGCTCACCCCGTCCAGGGCGTCGGTGAGGGTCTCCGGGCGGGTGAGGTCTCCCCGCACGACCTCCACGTCCTCCGGCAGCCGTGCCGAGGCCGGATCGCGCGTCAGGGCCCGCACCGAGTGGCCGTCCCGGCGCAGCTGTTCGACCACCTGCCGACCGACGTTTCCGGTCGCACCAGTCACGAGATACGTCATGGGGGCTCCTCCATCAAGTCATCAAGTCCGGTGAATGCCTGTTCACGACCGAAGCTAAGGAGGGTTGCGGTCACCTTCGGTCCTCAAGGGCAGGCGGTGGGCCCCGGATCGGACGGTGACTGTCAGAGCAGGGCGAACTGGCCGTTGGGGCCCTCTTCGTGGTGGTCCAGTACGGACGCGGGGCGGCGGGCCGCGGCCGGTGCGGGGAGTACGCCGGCGCGGCGCAGGTCGTACGCCGTCAGGCACGGTCCCTCCGCCGCGCGCGCAGACAACTCCTGCCGCTCCGGCCCCAGTTCGGCCAGCAGCGCGAGCACCGTGATCAGTTCCAGCAGCTCCGAGGTCCACTCCTGGGGCCAGGTGGCGGTTCGTACGGCGTCCAGCGTCCCGGGCGTGGCCGGGGCCGTACGCCGCTCGAACCAGCGGTCGACGACCCGCACCCCGCCGGTGTGGAAGTCCCAAGCCGCCGCGGGCACAGGGGAGATGCGGCCCGCGGCGAGGTGGAGGGTCTCCTCCTCCGGGTCGTAGTGCAGCTGTCCGGTGAGGGCGCGGAGGTCGGCCGGGATGGCCGCCCGGACGTACGGACGCCGGCCGCCGGGGAGTTTGGGACGGTCGTCCGGCGAGGCGGCGCAGCGCGCGCCGTGCGTGTGCAGCCACAGCATCCGGCGGCCGAGGGCGATGCCGGTCCGCCACGCGTCGGGGGAGGCGGTCAGCGGCACGGCGACGCCTTCAGGGCGGTGCCCGGCGGTGGCGGCCACCCAGGCGAGGACGTCCTCAGCGGCGACGGGGAGGCCGAGCCGGTCGGCGAGGTGGGGGAGCAGCCCCGGGGCCAGGTTGGGCTCGCGGCCGCCGGGTCGCCGGTACAACGGGCGGATCCGGCCGGGACGTCCGGCGGGTGACCGGCCGTCGGGCAGCAGCGCGGAGAACACCAGCGCGGGACCGGGACCAGGACCGGGACCAGGACCGGGAATCGTGTCCTGAGACACGTGTCCCTGCTCGACGGCGAAGATCTGGTACGGGTCCGCGACCCGCCACAGCTCCGGCCGCGCCGCGTCGATCAGCCGCTGATCGGGGATCAGCCACTGCCGGTCGAACGGGCCGTGCAGGACCCGCACCGGTTCCGGGCAGGGGCCGCCGCCGCTCTCCGCGGTGAGCGGGGCGGTGGGGGAGGCGTGGCCGGGAAGTTGGGGCACGGCGATGTGCGGCCTACGGGCGCG
Source organism: Streptomyces sp. 8N616 (assembly GCF_052246385.1). Taxonomy (NCBI): domain Bacteria; kingdom Bacillati; phylum Actinomycetota; class Actinomycetes; order Kitasatosporales; family Streptomycetaceae; genus Streptomyces; species Streptomyces sp. 8N616. The sequence goes on from NZ_JBQQBY010000058.1 coordinate 9,662, forward strand.
GGAGGGCTGGAACAGCGCCTCACGCGCGGCCGCGCCTTCCGCCCGCACCAGGGCGTCCCAACGGGCTCTGAGCGAGGCGGCGTCCGGCGCGAGCGGCCAGGTCCGCCCGATCCGCAGTGGCGCGACGGACCAGGGCATGAGATCCGCGAGCAGCGGTGCGCCGTGACGCCCACCGTCCCGTTCCGCCATCACGCGGCAGCCCTCCCCGCCGGCGGCCGGCAACCCCGCCACCGCCTCACCAGTCGCATCGCCCGGCATCGTACCTATGCCCTCCGACACGAGCCGCCCGCCGTCCGGACCCGGCGCTCCGCGCCGGGCCTGGGCCGCAGGCGCGGGGTAGCGCTCGGTGCGAGCGCTATCCCGCGGGGGCCACCTGCACCGGGAAGCCGTTGAGGACCGCCGTGCCGGACAGAGGGTCGAGACGGGTTCCGTCGAGCAACTGGTTCACGTTCGCCCCAGCGTCCTCCGACGCGACCGAAAGGCGGGTCCCCGGCCGGTCGTGGCCCCAGCCGTGCGGCAGGCTGACGACCCCGGCCCGTACGGCATCGGTCACCTCCACCGGCACCAGCAGCTCCCCGCCGTCCCCCTTCACCCGGGCCTTCCCGCCGTCCACGACCCCCAGCCGGGCCGCGTCCTCCGGGTGCACCTGGAGGGTGCAGCGGTTGCTGCCGCCCCTGAGGGCGGGCACGTTGTGCATCCAGCTGTTGTTGGACCGCAGATGGCGGCGGCCGACGAGCACGAGCTCCTCGGGACGCCCGTCCAGCGCGCCGCGCAGCCTGGGCATGTCGTCCGCGATGGGCGCGGGGCACAGTTCGACCTTGCCGCTGGGGGTCTTGAGGATCTGCGGGATCCGTGATGCCAGGGGGCCGAGGTCGATGCCGTGCGGGTGGGCGAGCAGCTTCTCCAGGCTCAGCCCTTCGCGGTCGGCGCCGAACCCGTCCCCGTACGGCCCGAGGCGCAGCATGAGGTCGAGCCGCCGCTCGGCGCCGGTGCGGCCGGTGAGCTGTCCGGCCAGCTCCTGCGCGCTGCGGCCGTGCACGGGCGAGTGCGGATCGGCCACCGCCTTCGCGAGTGTCATGTCGATCGCCATCGCATCGACGTCGGCCGGCCCCGCGACGCCGTGCATGCCGTTCACGCACAGCACGAGCCGGGCGAGGATCTCGCACTCGTCGGGCCGGTCCTCCGGCAGCGGCACGACCTCGCGCGTGAAGCGGGCCTGGTTACGGATGGCGAAACCGTTGAACGCGAAGTCGTGGTGCGGCACCTGCGAGGGTCGGGGCGGGGGCAGCACCACGTGCGCGTGGCGCGAGGTCTCGTTGAGGTACGGGTCGACGCTGACCATGAAGTCGACGCCCTCCAGGGCCCGGTCGAGCCGGTCGCCGTCGGGTGCGGAGAGGACCGGGTTGGCCGCGAGTGCGATCACGGCCCGCACCCGTCCATCGCCCGGCGTGTCGATCTCCTCGGCGAGCGCGGCCACCGGGAACTCGCCCTTGGCCTCCGGGTGGCCACTGACCCGGCTGCGCCAGCGGCCGAGCGCGAAACCCTTGCCGGGCGCGGCAGAGCGGGGCGCCCGGGCGGTGGCGGCGAGCGGGAACATCGCCCCACCGGGCCGGTCGAGGTTGCCGGTGAGCGTGTTGAGCACGTCGACCAGCCAGTTGGCGAGCGTGCCGAACTCGACGGTCGAGCTGCCGACCCGGCCGTAGACCGCGGCCGTCGGAGCGGCCGCCAGCTCGCGGGCGATCGTACGGATCTCCTCCGCCGGCACGTCGCACGCCTCGGCCACGGCCTCGGGCGTGAAGTCGGCGGTCTGGGCGCGCACGTCGGCCACCCCCTCCACATGGCCGTCGAGCCCGCCGAGGTCCACCAGGTCCTCGGCGAAGAGGACCTGCACGAGGGCGGCGAGCAGCAGGGCGTCCGTGCCGGGGCGTACGGCCACGTGCCGGTCGGCGAGCCTGGCCGTACGGGTGCGGCGCGGGTCGATGACGGTGAGCGTGCCGCCGCGGCGGCGCAGCGCCTTGAGCCGCCCGGGGAAGTCGGGAGCGGTGCACAGGCTGCCGTTGGACTCGAGTGGGTTGGCGCCGATGAGCAGCAGGTGGTCGGTGCGGTCGAGGTCCGGTACGGGGATGGCGAAGGCGTCTCCGAACAGCAGGCCGCTGGAGACGTGCTTGGGCATCTGGTCGACCGTGCTGGCTGAGTAGATGTTGCGGGTGCGCAGGGCGCCGAGCAGCAGCGGCGGGTAGAGCGCCCCGGCCATGGTGTGCACGTTCGGGTTGCCCAGGACGACGGCCACCGCGTCGGAACCGTGCTCCTCGATCAGCGGCCGCAGCCCGGCGGCCACCGCGTCGAACGCCTCCGCCCAGCTCGCCTCCTCGAGCTGCCCGCCGCGGCGTACGAGGGGCCGGGTGAGCCGGTCGGGGTCGCCGTCGAGCTCGCCGAACGCGGCGCCCTTGGGACAGATGAACCCCGCGCTGAAAACGTCGTCCCGGTCACCGCGGGCGCCGGTGACCCGGTCCGCACCGTCGATCGTCAGGGTGAGGCCGCAGGTGGCCTCGCAGAGCGGGCAGATACGCAGGGCGGTACGAGTCGTGCGGTCGGCGGCGGCAGCAGTGCGGGGCATGGTCCCTCCCGGTGGGACGGCGGCGGCGGTGGCGCGCGGCATTGCCCCCGACCATACCGACCGGTACGCATCCTGTCAGTGGGGATGCCGGTCGAGGCCCTTCCGGCCAGCCGGCCGAGCGCTCGTCCGACCCGTCAGTCGAGGATGCGCGCGAGGTAGGCGCGCAGCAGCTCCTTGGTCTCGGCGATGATCAGCGGATCGCCGGACGGCACGGTGCGGAACGCCAGTTGGAGCAGCGCGTCTGCCGCCTCGACCCCGACCAGGAACGTGCGCTGCAGATCCGCGTCGGCGGCGCGGCCGAGCGGCTCCGCGAGCAGCCCGCAGAGCCGCTCGGCGACCAGGTGGTTGGCGCCGCCGCCCCGCCGGCCGCCGGGTGCGGGCACGCTGAAGTCGAGCAGCGCGAAGCCCGGCATATCCCGTTTCATGTCGATATAGACGTCCAGCACGACATCCATCGCGCGCCGCCAGCCGACGGGCTGCGCGGCGTCCAGCCCGTCCGCCACGCGCGCGATGTAGACGTCGAGGTTGCGGTGCGCGAGTGCGTCGGCCATGTCGCGCTTGTTGCTGAAGAAGCGGTAGACGGAGCCGATCGGCACGCCCGCGCGGGCGGCGACGGCCCGGGTACTGAGGTCCTCGTAGCCGGTCTCGTCCAGAACTTCGGCACAGGCGTCGAGGATGCGGGCGAGGCGGTCGGCGCTGCGCCGCTGCACGGGCATGCGCCGCAGGGGCGGGCGTGGCTGCTGCTCTGTGGGCGTCTGCACGGCCCCATCATGCCGCGAGGCCTCGTTGACGCGCCCTCCCCGTGATTCCTATGGTCTGACATAGGAATCGTTGAGCGGCGGGTCGACCGGCGGGAGCGCGCGATGAGCGGTACGGGCGGTACAAGCGGCACGGGCAGTACGGGAAGTACGGACAGCGAGCAGGCGAGGAAGTCGGCCGAGGGGCTGGTCCACCTCTCGGGGTTCGGCAACGAGCACAGCTCCGAGGCGATCCCCGGGGCCTTGCCCACCGGCCGCAACTCGCCGCAGCGCGCGCCGCTCGGGCTGTACGCGGAGCAGCTCAGCGGCACCGCGTTCACCGAGCCGCGCCACCACAACCGCCGCTCCTGGCTCTACCGGATCCGCCCCTCGGCCGCCCACCCGGCGTTCCGGCGGACCGGCAACGGAGCCCTCCGCGCGGCGCCGTTCGACGAGGCGGTCCCCGACCCCAACCGGCTGCGCTGGAACCCGCTGCCGGAGCCGGACGGACCCGCCGACTTCGTCGAGGGACTGTGGACCCTCGGCGGCAACGGCGACGTCCGGCAGCGCACGGGCATGGCCATCCACCTCTACGCCGCCAACCGCTCCATGACCGACCGGGTGTTCTCCGACGCCGACGGCGAGCTGCTGATCGTCCCCGAGCGGGGCGGTCTGCTGCTGCGCACCGAGTTCGGCCTGCTGCGGGCGGAGCCGGGCCATGTCGCGCTGATCCCGCGCGGGGTCCGCTTCCGCGTCGAGCTGCTCGATGCCGCGCCGATCGGCGGGCAGAGCCCGACTGCGCGCGGTTACGTCTGCGAGAACTACGGGCAGCCCTTCGCGCTCCCCGACCTCGGCCCGATCGGCGCCAACGGACTCGCCAACGCCCGGGACTTCCTCGCGCCCAGCGCTGCGTACGAGGACCGCGAAGGGCCGGTCGAGGTGATCAACAAGTTCTGCGGCAACCTCTGGGCGGCCACCTACGACCACTCGCCGCTGGACGTCGTCGCCTGGCACGGCAACCACGTTCCTTACGTCTACGACCTGCGCCGCTTCAATGTGCTGGGCAGCATCAGCTACGACCACCCGGACCCGTCGATCTTCACCGTGCTGACCTCCCCGTCCGACACCCCGGGCCTCGCGGGCGTCGACTTCGTGGTCTTCGCGCCGCGCTGGCTGGTCGGCGAGGACACCTTCCGGCCGCCGTACTTCCACCGCAATGTGATGAGCGAGTACATGGGCCTGATCGAGGGCGCGTACGACGCGAAGGCGGAAGGTTTCGTGCCGGGCGGCGGCTCGCTGCACAACATGATGTCCGCGCACGGACCCGACCGTGAGACCTTCGACAGGGCGAGCGCGGCGGAGCTGAAGCCGCAGAAAATCGAGAGCGGACTGGCCATCATGTTCGAGACCCGCTGGCCGGTGACCGCCACCCAGCAGGCACTGTCCGCCGACCATCTGCAGCGAGGCTACGACGACGTGTGGCAGGGTCTGCAGCGGAATTTCCGCCCCTGACCGGAGCTTTCGGAGCTTTCGCCGTGACCGCCTTCGCCCCCGACTCGCTCGTCCTGAACCGCAAGCTGCCGCTGTGGTACCAGGTCTCGCAGTCGCTCCGCGCCTCGATACTGGGGCGCCGTCCCGACGCGCCGCTGCGGCTGCCGACCGAGGGCCAGCTCGCGGAGCACTACGGCGTCAGCGTGCTCACCATGCGCCAGGCGCTGAAGGAGCTGGAGACGGAAGGACTGATCAGCCGCCACCGGCGGCGCGGCACCTTCATCGAGGCGGCGGCTCAGCGCGGGGCGCCGGTACGGCTGCTGGGCTCGGTGGACGCCATCGTGGCCCAGCAGTCGGGTGAGGCCGCCACGGTGCTGGCCCACGGCCCCGCGCCCGTACCGGCGGAGCTGGCCGAGCACTTCCCGGACCTGGAGGAAGTGGTGCAGTACCGGCGGCTGCGCTGCGACGGCAGCAACGGCGAGCCGACCAACTGGGCCGAGAACGCGGTGCGTCCCGAACTCGCCGAGCGCATCGAGATCGAGGACCTGACGCGCTGGCCGATGACGAAGGTGCTGCGCGACGTGGTGGGGGTGCGGATCAGCCGGATCACGGACACGGTCGAGGCGCGGCTCGCGGACCCGGAGACGGCCCGTCTGCTGGACGTCCCGCTGCTGAGCCCGATCCTGCACTACACGGGCGTGACGTACGACGACACGGGCCGCGTCGTCGACGTCGCTCGCATCCACTACCGCGGCGACCGCTTCTCGTTCACGGTGACGCTGGAGGCGTAGCCGGGCAGCCGTAGCTGCGCGGCCGCCTCCGGCGCGGACCACACCGCGTTGACCTGGGCTTTTGCGCTTATTGCTCACACCTCAAGGCCTTGTTGACGCCGAGTTTCGCCACCTACGGTCGTCCGGACCGCCGAACCCCACGGTGGAGTTCAAGGGCGAACGATAGGTGTCCACATGCTGACAATCCTCGGATTCGTCATGATTGCCACCTTCCTGGTGCTGATCATGGCCAAGAAGATGTCCCCGATCGCGGCGCTGGTCCTGATCCCTGCGCTGTTCTGCGTCCTCGTCGGACAGGGCGCCGACCTCGGGGACTACGTGCTCAAGGGCATCGGCGATCTGGCGCCCACGGCCGCCATGCTGATGTTCGCCATCGTGTACTTCGGCGTGATGATCGACGTGGGTCTCTTCGACCCGATCGTCCGGGTCATCCTGCGGTTCTGCAAGGCGGATCCGCTGCGCGTCGTGATCGGCACCGCGGTGCTCGCCGCCATCGTCTCGCTCGACGGCGACGGCTCCACCACCTTCATGATCACCGTCTCGGCGCTGCTCCCGCTCTACAAGCGCCTGAAGATGAGCCTCGTCGTGATGACGGGTGTCGCCGCCACCGCGAACGGCGTCATGAACACCCTGCCCTGGGGCGGCCCGACCGCCCGCGCCGCCACCGCGCTCAAGCTGGACACGGGCGAGATCTTCGTCCCGATGATCCCGGCGCTCGCCGTCGGCCTGGTCTTCGTCTTCGCCCTCGCCTATTTCCTGGGACTCCGCGAGCGCAGGCGCCTCGGCTTGCTCACCCTCGACGAGGTCCTCGAGCCGGAGGCCGAGTCCGAGTCCGAGTCCGAGTCCGAGTCCGAGCAGGTCCTCGTGGGGGCCGGTGCCGGTGCCGGTGCCGGGACCGGTGCCGGTGCGGACGGCGGCTCCGCGGCCCGTACGAAGAAGAGCCTCGGCGGCTCCGGCACGGACGCGGACGGTGAGCCGGAGGACGAGCGCGCCGCCGTACTGGACCCGAATCGCCCCACGCTGCGGCCCAAGCTCTACTGGTTCAACGCCGCGCTGACGGTCGCCCTGCTCACCCTCCTGATCATGGAGGTCCTGCCGATCCCGGTGCTGTTCCTGCTGGGTGCCGCAATCGCGCTGACCGTCAACTTCCCGCACATGCCCGACCAGAAGGCCCGTATCGCCGCACACGCCGAGAACGTCCTCAACGTCTCCGGCATGGTCTTCGCGGCCGCCGTCTTCACCGGAGTCCTCACGGGCACCGGAATGGTCGAGCACATGGCCCGAGCCGTGGTCGATGCCATACCCGACGGCATGGGCCCGCACATGGGCCTGGTCACGGGCCTGCTGAGCATCCCGTTCACGTACTTCATGTCGAACGACGGCTTCTACTTCGGCATCGTGCCGATCCTCGCCGAGGCCGGAGCCGCGCACGGCGTGGCCCCTGTCGAGATCGCCCGCGCCTCGCTCATCGGCCAGGCGCTGCACATGTCCAGCCCGCTCGTGCCCGCCGTGTACGTGCTCGTGGGCATGGCGAAGGTGGAATTCGGGGACCACACCAGGTTTACGGTGAAGTGGGCGGCGCTCACCTCGCTGGTGGTGCTCGGAGCAGGACTGCTCTTCGGAATCATCTGACGGGCATCCGACCGGGGATGCGACTGAAGAATCCGACCGGAGATCTGACCGGAGTCATCCGACCGTGACGTATGCAGGGCCCGGCAGGGGCTGGCTGGTCCGCCTGGTCATCGCCTTCGCTTTCGCGCAGGGTGCGGTGTCCATGGCGCGGCCCGCCGTCTCCTACCGGGCCCTCGCTCTGGGCGCCGACGCCCGCGCCGTCGGCGTCATCGCCGCCGTCTACGCACTGCTGCCGCTGTTCGCGGCGGTGCCCCTGGGGCGGCGTACGGACCACGGGCGGTGCGCGCCCCTGCTGCCCGTCGGCGTGGCACTCATCGCGGTGGGCTGCGCGCTGAGCGGCACGGCCGGCTCGCTCCCCGCGATGGCCGCGTGGAGCGGTGTGATGGGCCTCGGCCATCTGGCGTTCGTCATCGGCGCGCAGAGCATCGTGGCCCGCCAGAGCGCCCCGGCCGAACAGGACCGCAACTTCGGCCACTTCACCATCGGCGCCTCGCTCGGCCAGCTGGTCGGTCCGATCGCCGCGGGCCTGCTGGTGTCCGGGCACGACGGGGCGCTGTCCCGCACCAGCGCAGCAGCCCTGCTGGTCTCGGCCGCCGTCGCCGCCTTCTCCTTCACCTCGCTGTGGCGGATCGAGCGCCGCGACACCCTGCCCGTACGCGAGGAGCCCGGGACCGGGACGAGGGCCGGGACGGGGTCCGGGACCGGGACCGGGACTGGGACGGGGCCCGGGACCGCCGCGAAGGTGCCGGTCCACCGCATCCTGCGCACCCGGGGCGTGCCCGCCGGGATGTTCACCAGCCTCGCCGTGCTCTCCGCCACCGACATCCTCACCGCCTACCTCCCGGTCGTCGGCGAGCACCGCGGCATCGCGCCCACCACGATCGGCCTGCTGCTGAGCCTGCGGGCCGCGGCCACCATCGCCTGCCGCCTCGTCATGACCCCGATGATCCGCCTCCTGGGGCGTACGGCCCTGCTGGGCCTCAGCTGCCTCGCCGCCGCACTGCTCTGCGCGGGCATCGCCGTACCGCTTCCGGCCTGGGCACTCGGCATCCTCCTCGCGGCCCTGGGCTTCTGCCTCGGGGTGGGACAGCCGCTGTCCATGACCACCGTGGTGCAGGCCGCCCCGGACGAGGCCCGCAGCACGGCCCTCGCCCTGCGCCTGACCGGCAACCGCCTCGGCCAGGTCGCCGCCCCGGCCACCGCCGGCCTCGCCGCGGGCCTCGCGGGCACGGCCGCCCCGTTCGCGATGCTGGGCGTCCTGCTCCTGATCGCATCGGCCGCGGCGGCCAGGCCGCTCCGCCCGGGACCGTCGGCGGTTCAGGGCGCTCAGGATGGGCACAGCGCACCAGGCGACCGGGACCGCACATCCGATGCCTCTGCCGGGATGTGACCACGGTGGACCGGGGCTCCGCACCCGGGAGGAAAACCACAGACAGGCGTCGCCGTGGTCCTTATGATGATCGTCGGGCGGCATCTGCACGCAGCGGCGAGTACACGAACGCACCCAGCCTGGATCAGCGCAGATGGCGCAGCATGGTCGCGTAGACCGGGGCATCGGGGAACGGCTGCTGGTCGCCAACGTGCTTGTAACCCCAGCGCTCGTAGAGCGCCTTTACCCTCGGATGCGTCGGCTCCACCAGGAGGGTCACCCGTTCTTCCGATCGACCGGAAAGCAGGTCCTCGTGGATCAGCTGCGCGTTGCCGGTTCCCCGCCAGGGCTTGCGAACCATGAGCTCGAAGAGGGCCAGCGTTCGCGCACCGTCCTCGGCAGTGTCCTCTTCGGGGAGTGGTTCCAGCATCCCTGCCCACCACCGCGATTCCGCGGGAAGCGGAGAAGCGTACGCGTAGCCGATCACCTGACCGTCGGCGTACCCGACAACGGCTTCCCAGCCAGGTCGAGATGCGTGGCCGTTCAAGCGCTCCTCGAATCGCTCAACCGAGAAGAACGGGTCTTCCAGCTGGTCGGCGTAGACCTCGGCGTACACGTCGACCAAGGCGCTGCGAATATCCGGCAGTTGGTCCAACGCGTAGTGGTTCAGCTCGATCGCGGCGGGCATGGTGTCGTCTCCCTCGTCAGGCGATGCGGGCGCGCTCATTCCATTCACGAGTGAGCCTCGCATCGTTTATCTCACGAGCTAAGTCTTCCTGGATCAGGCCGCATTCGGTCATTCGTTTCTTGAGAGCGTCATTGACTCCCATGGCACTGAACGTAGCTCTCCCATCGCAGCCCAGCCAGACCGCAGGTAATGGACGCGTAAAGTCTTCCGGTCGGGCGCGAGGGGAGCTGCACCTCTGCGCAGCCCTCCGCGCCTTGCCTCTTGCGGCGTACGCTGATCTGTGAGAGGCGGTGACCCATGTCGGAGGAACTGGCAGACAATCTGCGCAAATTCAGGCGTGGTGCAGGGCTGAGCCAAGAGCAGCTAGCCCACCGAGCAGGGCTGTCCGTCGGCCCCATCCGCACCATCGAACAGGGCGGCAATGTCCGTATGGAGACGCTGCACGCCATCGCTCGCGCCCTGGGCGTGAAGACATCGGCGCTCTTGGCTGCCGGCTCTCCGGAACCGGTGAAGCACGATGACCCCAACACCCTGAACCTCCGAGACCTGCGAATCGCGCTGTCTCCGGCCGTGAGCCTGATCTCCACCCCTGCCCCGTCGGGGGATGAGCCGGACCTGAAACGTCTCCGGCGGATGACCCATGACAACGCGGTCCTCTACTTCGAGGACAGTTACCGCAGCATCGCGGCGGACCTCCCGGCGCTCATCCGCGCCGCTGATGACGCCGTGGCGTACTACGACGACGGGGAGGAGCGCGTCCACGCGCTCATGGCCCGTTCTGAGGCCGTGCAGCTGGCCGGCCGTTATCTGACACAGATCCGGCAATACGACCTTGCGCACTCCGCGATCAAGTCAGCACTTGCCGACGCGCGAGCCGCTGGCAGCAACCTGACCGCCGCCTCCGCGGTCGGGGGCATGTGCTGGCTCCTGATGCGTACGGACCGTCTGGACGAGGCGGAGGACATCGCGGTCACCGCCATGGATCTTGTGGAACCAAAGATCAAGGGCGCGTCGCCCGACGAGTACGCGACCTGGGGCGGACTGGCCATGGAAGCGGCTGCCGCTGCCGCTCGGAACAACCGGCCTGACGAGGCCAGGGCGCTCAGGAAGATGGCGGGCACTGCGGCTAAGGCGGTCGGGACCGCTCATCGGAACCTCTTCCGTCACTGGTCACTTTTCGGCCCAGTCACAGCCGCCATGAAAGAGCTGGAAGACGCCATGGTGGTGGGTGATGCTCGAATGGTCGTCAGGAAGTCCGGCGAGGAAGAAGCCCTACAGCCCAAGGCATGGAAGCGACTTGGCCACCCCAGCACCAACGACGGGAATCGCTACCACCTGGACCTAGCCAGGGCGCGTGTCCGTACGGGGGATCCCTCGGCGGCCATGGAAGAGCTGACGCGGCTGGACAAGATCGCTCCAGAATGGTTCCGGCACCAGGCGTCAGCTGTCGTGACCTTCAATGAGGTCACGGAGAAGCGCCGGACACTGTCGACAGAGATGCGGGAGGTGGGCGCTCACCTGGGCGTCTTCGCATAACTACACAGCCACGATGCACTTTTGACGATCCGTCGTTGAAAGTGCATCGCTGCGTTTCTGGTCCCCTTTCGTCGCGCTCCCTACGGTCAATACCGTCCAGTCACGGAACGAAAGGCAGGCGTCACCGTGGGCGAGAGGCGATCGGACGCGGAGAAGGAGCGGCGCAGGAACCTTGCCGACGCTGCGGCGGGACTCTCGATCCTGCCCGCGCCGCCCATCGGCAGCGTGCGGATAGACGCCCGGACCGGTCGGGTCGGGGTGGTCATGGGGCACGTCGGCGGTCTTGTGCAACTTCGCCCACAGGGCGGGGGCCAGGAGTGGGACGCGCTTCACGAAAACCTCCGGCGGGTTCCGGAGGGCGCGTGATGACCGTGGACAGTGCGAACCCCCGACTCCTTCCGTGGTCCACGCCCGACGGCCGGCCGTGCTACCTCTGGCCTGACGGCGGGGGGTACCTCTCGTCTCTCGCAGACGGTCTAGAAGCGATCCAGCTCTCCATGGGAGCCGAACTCCTCGCGCATGCTGGCGAGATGCTGGCCGACCGCAGCGCTTCCAGGGAGGAACTGCGCTTCCTGGTGATGCGGATGGGCGAGGCGTTGTCGGACGCGCTGAGGGTTGCCGAGAGTCGGGGCGGTCGCCTTCGGCCGACGGACGGCGAGGGAGCGACCGCATGAATGCCCAGGGGCAGCAGGAGGAGGTATGGGAGCCCGGCGACATAGTGAAGGACACCCAGCGTGGACGTGCGGGCATCGTGCTAACTGCTTCGCGGCGGTACGTACATCTGCGGCCTGTCGGTAACGGTGAGCAGTGGGATGCCGATCCGAGCAAGGTCCGACGCCTCACAGCCCGGGAAGAGTTGAGCGTCAAGCTCGCGTGGCTGAACGCCGGACAGAGGCGGGGCAAGTAATGCGTGCCGTCGGCCGGTACGCCGGTCTCCTGTTCATCGTCGCCCTGAGCCTCGTTACCGGCCTCGTGATCGGTCTAGTGATCGTCGGTGATCCCGGCCCTTAAAGCCCCGTCCCTGGTGATGCTGGCTGGCGGACTACATCACCCGAGTTCGTCTGGCAAATGACCCCCGTCCGTCACCAGGGGCGGGCCCCAAAGAAGAGCAATCCAAGGAAGAGAGGCCCGTGGGCGGTAAGAAGGAAAAGAGCACCGGAGGCCCGACCGTTTTTCCGGGGCGTGTGCCTGCCAAGAGGCCGGTACCCAACCCGACGGGCAACCGTGCGGAGCGGCGCGCCGCCGAAAAGGAGGCTCGTAAGAAGTAGGGCCCCGCCGATCCCCGCTCCGGCTGGATCATCCGCCCGCAACCCTTGGACAGGTCGAGCGCCAGCCGGAGCGGGCATGCAAGTGCAGTGTCCACCCTGACCGAGGAGGCACCTTGCAAGGGACCACCACTCAGCCGGCGTTGGCGCCGTGGGGCATGCGCCGCATGGCTCCACTACGCAATGGCGAGCCCTCGCCGTGGCAGTACGCGGGCATTGACCCGCAGACCCAGACCGGCCGCTGGATCGGCAGTGACGGCCAGATAACCCCGGCCGAACTCGGCAAACACGGGACATCCGTCAACACGTACCCGCCCACGAAGGTCGGGAAGGACGGCAAGGTAGACCCCGACACCGGCCACGATGCACAACAGGACTAGGAGGTAGGGCCGTGGACGGACGCCCGGTGTTGGTCTCCACCGAGTACGAAGACGCGACCGCGGACCTGGTCATTACGGAGCTGAACCGGCGCCGGGTGCCCGTCCTCCGATTCGACCCCGGGCGGGACTTTCCCGCTCCGGCGGTCTTGGCGGCCCGCCTGGGTTCTGCCGGATGGGGCGGCACTCTGACGATCGGGGAACATACGCTGACCTCGGCAGCGTGCGCGCTCTCTATCACCGACGCCCCAACATCTACGCCGCGGACGACGACAGCCAGGGCGCCAAGTTCGCCGCGCAAGAGAATCGGCGGGGCCTGGGCGGAGTCCTGGCCTCTCTGCCCGGCTGCCTGTATCTCAGCCATCCCCAGGCCATCGCACGCACCGAGTACAAGCCTGCGCAGCTGGCGACCGCATGCCGGGCCGGGTTCATCCTGCCCGCAACCCTGATCACCAGCGATCCGGCCGAGGCGAAGACCTTCACCGCGGAACAGCCCACGATCTACAAGCCGTTACACGCCGCTGCCTACGAGGTCGACGGAGAGCCCGCAGGCATCTGGGCCGCCCCGGTCGCCCCGGGGGAGATCGACGAGACCGTGAGCCGCTGCGCCCACTTGTTCCAAGCGCAGGTGCCCAAGGTGGCGGATGTGCGCGCCGTCGTGGTGGGCACTGAGGTGTTCTGTGCACGGATCACAGCACCGCCGGGCGTGGTGGACTGGCGCGCGGAGTACCGGAACCTGAGCTACGAAGCCGTGGCGTGCCCCGAGGAGATCAAGAGTGCACTCTTGCAGTTTCTCGCGGCCTTCGGCCTCCGTTTCGGGGCCTTCGACTTCGCCGTGACCGCTGACGGCACATGGTGGTTCCTGGAGTGCAACCCCAACGGCCAGTGGGCATGGCTGGAAGCGGCGGCGGACCTACCCATCGCAGCGGCTATCGCTGACCTCCTGGAGAACGGAGAGTCCCCACGTGACTGACACCGCATCCGCCGAGCAGCTACGCGCCGAACTCGCTCAGCACCTCACTAAGGCCGGAGCCCTGCGCACCCCAGCGTCGGAAGAGGCTGTGACCTCCGTGCCCCGCGAGGCGTTCCTCTCGCGTGGCTGGTTCGAGCACGACGGAGGAGGTTGGTACCGGCCCGTTTTCCCGGCCGACTCCAGTGCCAGCCTCTCGCGGGTCTACGAGGACGACACCCTTGTGACCCAAGTAGCGGGAGCGGTCTTCCCCGATCAGGTGGAGGGCCGCATCGCCGCCGCCCCGTCCTCCTCCTCCACCCTTCCGAGCCTCGTCGTGCGGATGTTGGAAGAGCTGCACGCCACGGAGGGCTCCCGCGTCCTGGAGATCGGCACCGGGACCGGCTACTCCACCGCCCTACTCGCCCACGTCGTCAGCGAGGACAACGTGACCACGGTGGAGGTGGACCCGGAGCTCTCTGCACGCGCCGGGATGGCGCTCGCGGGCATCGGGTGCTACCCCCTGCGCGTCGTTGGGGACGGCCTGGCGGGGCATCCGGACGAGGGCCCGTATGACCGCGTGATCGTCACCTGTGGCGTACACACGGTCCCGTCCGCCTGGATCGAGCAGACTCGGCCCGGCGGGAAGATCCTGGTCACGGTCGGCGGCTGGATGCACGCCTCCGAACTGGTCTGCCTCACGGTGGCCGACGACGGCACGGCCAGGGGGCCCGTACTCGGAGGACAAGTCTCCTTCATGCTGGCCCGGCCCCACATGCCGCCCCCGCTCGGCATCCTGCCCAACTTCGACGAGGCGGAGGCGGAGCCCGCGTCCCTGGGCGCGGATGCGTTGGAGAACTGGACACCCCGGTTCATCGCGCAGTTCGCCGCGCCACGGGCCCAGCGCCTCACGCTTCCCCGGAACGACCGGACAGACCACATCATCATTGACGTGGAGGCCGGAACGTGGGCCTGCGTCTTCCAGGACGACGGGCGATGGATGGTGCGGCAGGGCGGGCGCGAACACCTCTGGGACAAGATCACGCGCGAGATCACCGCATGGCGTTCGGCAGGCGAACCCCCTGTCGAACGCCTACAGCTGCACGTCGGCCCAGACGATCAGCGCCTCTCGTGGAACTGAGCCTTCGGTGCTGACCCCAAGCAGCCCCATCCGTCTGCCGTTCCCCCGTGACAGACGGACGGGGTTCTTCTATGCCTCGGCGCCGCGGTGCGTTCCGCCACGTATGTGCCCCGCTGAGGCACGACGCACAGATACCCGGCATCCACGAGTGCGGAGATCGACCGGCGCACAGTCGGCCGGGACAGTCCGTATTCCTCCACAAGACGGGCTTCGGATGGGATCGGATACCGCGGCTTCCAGTCACCCCGCTCAATGCGCGCCCGGAGGATGCCCGCGAGCGGCTGAAACTGAGGCTTTGGAGCGTCCGGCCGGATCTTCGCATCGGGGCGCTCCGCCGTCCCTTCCATCGACCCGACCTGTTGCCATCCACGCCGGGTGTCGCTCGCACCATCGCCCATGCCGTCGAAGACGGGCACGACGTGCTCGCCACAGTGCCACGCCTGCGGAACGTTGCCCAGATCACTGCCGATGCCTGGCCGATCGTCCGGGCCTGGGCCGACGAGAAACGAGACGCGTCATGACGAACGAAACTCCGGTCGCCGCGCTCGCCGCCGGAATTGACCGGCCCCAGTCCGCCGAACTCATCTCCGACCGCCGTGGATCACGCGCCTGGAAAGTCACCGCCGAAGGGGGGTGCACCTGGCGCTCAAGGCCAACGCTCCCGGCGACGCCGCGGACGGTCGGGACAAGGCGGCCGAACTGGCGCAGGAAACACAGACTTTGGTCGAGCTGGCGAGGCTGGGAGCCATCGACCCGGACTATTTGCAGGCGTCCGGCACATGGGCGGAAGGCCGGTGGATTGCGGTCCGTTGGATCGATGGGCACCCCTTGTGGCGTTCCTGGGCGCCGGCGCGCGATCCCGAAGGAGATCGCGACCTCGTACGGGAAAGGCTGCTCACCACGACGCGTACATTGGCGGCCCGGCTTGCTGCGCTGCACACGGCGGGATGGACCCATGCCGACGTACAGCCCACGAACACCTTCGTTGATCACCATGGGGTCGCTCACGTGATCGACTATGCCCTTGCCTGCGGTCCTGAAGGCGCACGCGAGCGGCGCCCGTACCGGGGAGCGCTGACTCACACCACCGCTCCGGAAATCGCCAGTGCCATCCTCGCCACGAGCGCAGGCACCCATATCCCGGCGGCCCCAGCCGCCGATATCTGGGGTCTTGGTGCGTCTCTCTACTGGTGCTGGACCGGATATCGCCCCGTGCGATACCTCGACGAAGTCGACCGTGCCGAGAAGTTGCAGGCCATCGCAGCTGGGCACACGGTCGCACTGGACACAGTCCGGCCCTGGTCCTTCCCGGTTTTCGAAGATCTCATCACGGCGTGCCTTGCCCCCGACCCGACCGACAGGCCCACCGCGAGCGATCTGGTCGCCCAGCTCGAGAAGGCCCCGGCGTGAATCTCCGACGCGCCACAGCCGACGACGCTCCCGAACTCGTGCGGCTACGCCGGGTTATGTTCGCTGCCCTGGGGCCCGTCTCCGAAGGTCCGTGGGTTGAGCATTGCACAGACATCTTCGCGCACTGCCTGACCGACGACCCCACTATGGCCGCCTATGTCATCGACGACGGAACCGGGCGCCTGCTGTCCTGCGCCGTGGGGGAGTACGAACCCCGCCTGCCCGGTCCCCGGAGCAGCGCTGCGCACGTCGGACACGTCCGCTCCGTGGTCACCGACCCTGCCCACCGCCGCAAGGGCTGCGCGCGAGCATGTGTGGCTGCGCTCCTGCACTGGCTCGCGGGCCAGGACTGCTCGCAGGTTCAGTTGCGGGCGTCGGCCGAGGGGCAGCGCGTGTATGCAGGTCTCGGCTTCGAAGTCATGACGGATGTCTTCATGTCCTGGCGGCCTGCAGCATGTCCCGTTGGTGAGGCGGTCAAAGAATCGCGATCGGATTGACCGGAGAGCCGGTGGCCCGCGGCAGCCGGAGCGGTGCGATCACGCACAGGAACGACCAGCGGCCCTCCCGTTCGCAGACCGGCAAAAGGTCCTCGAACTGCAGGTAGTCCAGCAGATGCACGCCCAGGGCGTGCACGGCGAGCACATGGACGGGGTAGGCCACGCCCTCCGCGAGGCTCGGGGCGACATCGCTGTTGCCGTCGCTGCCCAGGACCGCGACCCGGCGTTCGGCCACGAACTCCGCCGCGTCCGGGTGCAGTCCGGCGCGGGCCTCCGATGCGGCCCACGGCCCGAGTTCGTCTCTGCGCCTGCGGTGGCCGACCCGTACGAGCAGGATGTCGCCCTCCCGGACGCGTACGCCCTGGGCCTCCTCCGCCGCGGCGAGTTCAGCGGCCGTCACATGGTCGCCGGGCTCCAGCCACGGGACGCCCCGCAGCCCGGGGATGTCCAGCAGGACCCCACGGCCCGCGATACCGTCCCGCGCCGCCTCGACGGTGAGCTCCTCGGCGCCGCCCTCCGTCACGGTGGAGGCGGGGACGCCGCCGTGGAGTGAGGCGTCGTAGGTGACGTGGCAGAGGGCGTCGAGGTGGCTGTCCGCGTCGCCGTGCACGTTCATGGCGAAGCGGTCCCGCGCGAAGTGGAGCCCGGGGCCGGAGTCCTGCTCGGCCCACGCAGTCATCTCGTGGCGGCACGGATCGGGGTTGTCGGGGCCGGGGCGGGTCTCCACCGGGGCGGCGAGGGTCACGGTGCGCCCGGTCCGTACCTCGGCGGCCGCGGCCAGCACCTGGGCGGACGCGCTGTACGCCAGCGCGCCGCGCCGCCCTTCCGCGTCCCGCCGGGCCCGCTCCTGAAGGTCCGCGAACAGCGCGCCGAACCCGGCCGCGCTCAGGGCGGCGGGCCCGCCGGGCCGGGTGCGCCGATTCGTCCCGCGAGCAGTCATGGCCATCTCAGCGTCGCACGCCGCCGCGGCGCGTGCCCGCTGCGCGCTACGGGGTCCGGCGGGGGCCTGACCGGGCAGACGGCGCCGCGCGGGCCCCGTACGGCGTGCGAATCCGAAGCTGTGCCCGGCGCTGGGTCCTGGGTCTGCGCTCGGCTGCTGGATCCGTTCCCGGCCGCTGGATCCGTGTCCGGGTGGGTGAGGGGGTGACCCGCTTGCCTGGCGGAAGGTGAGGGGGTGACCCGCATGCCTGGCGGAATCCGCCTGCCGCGCGCCCGCGCCCCGGTCCTGCCGGCGTTCAGGCGCTCGGCCCGGATCACGATCGCCGCCAGTGCCGCCTTCTCCCTCTGCCGCGATGCCATCGGCCTGGCCGGGCTCACCCTCGGCTGTCTCATCCGAACCGCCGCCACCACCGCCGCCACCACCACCGCTACCGCACCGCCGCACGGGGCCGGTTGACCGCCCCTGACGTCGGAGCTGACGTCGGAGAGCGATCCGGTCGTGGCGGCCGCGCCCCGCGTGAGACGGTGGCCGTCCGTACCGAGCTGCGCGGGGAGGGGCGTCAGATGGCCGGTCCGTACCCGGAGGCCGAACCGTACGAGAGCGGGATGCTCGAGGTGGGCGACGGCAACAGCCTCTACTGGGAGACCTGCGGCAATCCCGCGGGCAAGCCGGCGGTCGTGCTGCACGGCGGACCGGGGTCGGGGTGTACGCCCGGGTGGCGGCGGTTCTTCGACCCCGACGCGTACCGGATCGTGCTGTTCGACCAGCGCGGCTGCGGCAGGAGCACCCCGCACGCGAGCGACCCGGCGGTCGGCCTGGCCGCCAACACGACCCGCCACCTGCTCGCCGACATCGAGAGCCTGCGGCGGCATCTGGGCATCGACCGCTGGCTGGTACTCGGCGCGTCATGGGGCTCCACGCTCGGGCTCGCGTACGCCCAGAGGCATCCCGAGCGCGTCTGCGAGACCGTGCTGTTCAGCGTCGCCACCACCACGCGGCGCGAGGTGGAGTGGGTCACGCGCGGCGTCGGCCGGTTCTTCCCCGGAGAATGGGCGCGCTTCCGTGACGGCGTGCCGGCCGCCGACCGGAGCGGCAGCCTCGCGGCGGCGTACGGCAGGCTGCTGCACGACCCCGATCCGGCCGTTCGGGAGAAGGCCGCCCGGGACTGGTGCGCCTGGGAGGACTCCCACGTCGCCGTGCGGGCGGACCACGAGCCTGATCCGCGCTACGACGACCCGGCGTTCCGGATGGCCTTCGCCCGGCTGGTCACGCACTACTGGCGGCACGCCGCATGGCTCGACGACGGCGCGCTCCTGCGGGGCGTGGAAGCCCTCGCCGGGACCCCGGGCGTCCTCATCCACGGCCGCCTCGACCTGAGCAGCCCGCCGGACGTCGCGTGGGAGCTCTCTCAGGCGTGGCGCGGCAGCGAGCTCGTGCTGGTGGACGACGCGGGACACGGCTCCGGATACCCGGACATGACCGAAGCCGTCCGCGTGGCCACCGACCGCTTCGCCGTGCGTTCATGACACGGCCACCACATCCGCGCCCAGGTGATGGGCGTGACATGACCCACCCTGGCGGTACCAAAACTACCGCCGCTAGTTTGGGTTCCGTACGGAGAACGCCCGACGGTCCGGGAGGACGCACGATGAAGGCCCATGACGGGATGTACATCGACGGGGACTGGCGGCCGCCCGTCGGCGCCGGCACGATCGAGGTCGTGAACCCGGCAGACGAGCAGGTCATCGGGCTCGTACCGGCCGGCGTCGCGGAGGACGTCGACGCCGCCGTGGCCGCCGCCCGCGCCGCGTTCCCCGGCTGGGCCGCCACCCCGCCCGCCGGGCGCGCGGCCCGTATCGCCGCGCTGCGCGACGCGCTCGCCGCGCGCCGCGACGAGATCGCCGAGACCGTCACCGCGGAACTCGGCTCACCGCTCGGCTTCGCGCAGAAGGTGCACGCCGACCTGCCGATCGCGGTCGCGGGCGGCTACGCCGAGCTGGCCGCCACCTACGCGTTCGAGGAGAAGGTCGGCAACTCCACCGTCCTGCACGAGCCGGTCGGCGTCGTCGGTGCGATCACGCCCTGGAACTACCCGCTGCACCAGATCGTCGCCAAGGTCGCGGCCGCGCTCGCCGCGGGCTGCACGGTCGTGCTGAAGCCCGCCGAGGACACCCCGCTGGTCGCCCAGCTCTTCGCGGAGGCGGTGCACGAGGCGGGCGTGCCGGCCGGCGTGTTCAACCTCGTCACCGGGCTCGGCCCGGTCGCCGGGCAGGCGCTCGCCGAGCACGACGGCGTGGATCTGGTGTCCTTCACCGGCTCCACCGCCGTCGGCAGGCGGATCGGGGCGGTGGCCGGCGGCGCGGTCAAGCGGGTCGCCCTCGAACTCGGCGGCAAGTCCGCCAACGTCATCCTCCCGAGCGCCGACCTGGCCCGGGCGGTCGGCGTCGGCGTCGCCAACGTCTTCGCCAACTCCGGCCAGACGTGCAGCGCCTGGACCCGGATCCTGGTGGACGCCGCGCGGTACGACGAGGCGGTCGAGCTCGCGCGCCAGGCCGCGGCCAAGTACGTCCCCGGCGACCCGCGCGACGCGGCCAGCCGCCTCGGCCCGGTCGTCAGCGCCAGGCAGCGCGACCGCGTCCGCGGCTACATCGAGCAGGGAGCGGCCGAGGGCGCTCGTATCGTCGCGGGCGGCCCGGACGCCCCCGAGGGCCGCGAGACCGGCTACTACGTCAGCCCGACGGTCTTCGCCGACGTGACCCCGGAGATGACGATCGCCCAGGAGGAGATCTTCGGCCCGGTCGTCACGATCCTGAAGTACGAGGACGAGGACGACGCCGTACGCATCGCCAACGGCACGGTGTACGGGCTCGCGGGCGCGGTCTGGGCGGCTGACGAGGACGAGGCGGTGGCCTTCGCCCGCCGCCTGGAGACCGGCCAGGTCGACATCAACGGCGGCCGGTTCAACCCCCTGGCCCCCTTCGGGGGCTACAAGCAGTCGGGCGTGGGCCGCGAACTGGGCGCCCATGGCCTGACCGAGTACCTCCAGACGAAGTCGCTGCAGTTCTGAGTTCCTGAGGACGCCCGAGCCCGGCGGCCGCCATGACTGCGGCTGCCGGACTCGACCCCGAATCCGCCCGTACCGAGGAGAATCCCGTGGTCCGCGCCGCCGTTCTGCCCGCCGTCAACGCACCTCTCGAGCTCATCGAGATCGACCTGCCGCAGCCCGGCCCGGGCCAGGTGCGGGTGCGGCTCGCCGCCGCCGGGGTGTGCCACTCCGACCTGTCCCTGTCCAACGGCACGCTGCGCCAGCCCGTACCCGCAGTCCTCGGCCACGAGGGCGCGGGCACGGTCACCGCGGTCTGCGACGGCGTCACCTCCCTCGCCCCGGGCGATCCGGTCGTCCTCAACTGGGCACCGTCCTGCGGCAGCTGCCACTTCTGTGGCCTCGGCGAGCCCTGGCTGTGCGCCAACGCCATGGCGGGCGCCGGCGCGCCGTACGCCCGTACCGCCGACGGGCGGGAGCTCTACCCCGGCCTGGGCAGCGCGGTCTTCGCCGAGGAGACCGTCGTCTCGGCGCACGCCGCGCTGCCGCTGCCGGACGGGGTGCCGCTCACGGACGCGGCCCTGCTCGGCTGCGCGGTCCTCACCGGATACGGCGCGATCCACCACGCCGCGAAGGTACGGGAGGGCGAGTCCGTCGCGGTGTTCGGCGTGGGCGGGGTCGGGCTCGCGGTGATCCAGGCGGCCCGGATCGCGGGAGCGGGGCCGATCGTGGCCGTCGACGTCTCCGCGGGCAAGGAGGAGCTGGCGCGCAAAGCCGGCGCGACGGACTTCCTGATCTCCGCCCCGGACACCGCGAAGCAGATCCGCACACTCACGGGCGGACACGGCGCGGACGTCGCCGTCGAGTGCGTGGGCCGCGCCGAGACCATCCGCACCGCCTGGGACTCCACCCGCCGCGGCGGCCGCACCACGGTCGTTGGCATCGGCGGCAAGGAACAGCAGGTCTCCTTCTCCGCCCTGGAGCTCTTCCACTTCGGCCGCACGCTCTCCGGCTGCGTCTACGGCAACTGCGACCCGGCGAAGGACCTCCCGCTGCTCGCCGACCACATCCGCGCGGGCCGCCTGGACCTGGCGGGCATGGTCACCGAGCGAATCGCCCTCGACGGCATCCCGGCCGCCTTCGAGGCGATGCTCGCGGGCCGCGGCGGGCGGACCCTCGTCGTCTTCTAGCGCCTGCTCAGCGCGCTCGCTTGACCCGTCCCTCGTCCCCGGCGCGCGCCGGACTCCTGTCATCGGGGAGTTGCCGCAGGGCTGCCTCGTACTGCATCGCCAGCCCGTCCACCAGAGCCGTGAGACCCGTCTCGAAGGCGCCCTCGTCGACCTGCTGCTGACGGTCGGCCAGCAGGTGGGCCTGGCCCAGGTGGGGGTAGGCAGCCGGGTCGTACGCGGTCGCGTCGTCGACGAAGCCGCGCGCGAAGGAGCCGAGCGCCGAGCCCGCGACGAAGTAGCGCATCAGGGCGCCGATCCTGGTCGCCTGGGCCGGCGGCCAGCCCGCGTCGACCATGGCGCCGAAGACGGCGTCCGCCATCCGCAGACCTGCCGGGCGGCGGCCGGGGCCGCGGGCGAGGAACGGCACGATGTTGGGGTGGGCGGCGAGCGCGGCGCGGTACGAGCGCGCCCACTCCAGCAGTGCCGTACGCCAGTCCGTACGGCCCCCGGGCGCGGCCTCGAACATCGACAGGTCGACCTGGCCCACGACCGTGTCCGCCGCCGCGTCCAGGATCTCGTCCTTGACCTTGAAGTGGTTGTAGAGCGACGGGCCGCTCACCCCGAGCTCCGCCGCCAGCCGCCGTGTCGAGACGGCCTCGAGACCCTCCTCGTCGATCAGCGCCAGGGCTGTCTCGACGATTCGGTCGCGGCTGAGCAGGGGCTTGCGTGGGCGGGCCATGCCGCACATAGTAGAGGCCGCCCCGCATAAACTAGCACCGCTAATTTATGCGGGGCTCCGGCGGAAGCCATGAAAGCCGCGAGATCCACGCCATCCACGCCATCCGCGACAGCCCACGAAAGGTGCGCCGTGAACCTGGAGCTCTCCGAGGAGCAGGAGGCCGTCCGCCGACTCGCCAAGGACTTCACCGACCGCGAGATCGTCCCGAACGCCGTCGCGTGGGACCGGGCGGAAAGCGTCGACCGCGGCATCGTGAAGACCCTCGGCGACCTCGGCTTCCTGGGCCTCACCATCCCCGAGGAGTACGGCGGATCCGGCGGCGACCACCTCGCGTACGTCCTGGTCACCGAGGAGCTGGGGCGTGGCGACTCCGCGGTGCGCGGGATCCTGTCCGTGTCGCTCGGCCTGGTCGCCAAGACGATCGCCGCGTGGGGGAGCGAGGAGCAGAAGCGGGCGTGGCTGCCCCGGCTCTGCTCGGGCGAGGCGGTCGGCTGCTTCGGCCTCACCGAGCCCGGCACCGGCTCCGACGCTGCGAACCTCACCACGCGCGCGGTGCGCGACGGTGACCACTACGTCATCGACGGCACCAAGATGTTCATCACCAACGGCACCTGGGCGGACGTCGTCCTGCTCTTCGCCCGCACCGGCCAGGAGCCCGGCCACAAGGGCATCAGCGCCTTCCTCGTCCCCACCGGCACACCGGGCCTCACGCGCCGCGAGATCCACGGAAAGCTCGGCCTGCGCGGCCAGGCCACCGCCGAGCTGATCCTCGAGGGCGTCCGCGTCCCGGCCTCCGCCATGGTCGCCCCGGAGGGCAAGGGCTTCTCGGTCGCCATGTCGGCGCTGGCCAAGGGCCGGATGTCGGTCGCGGCGGGCTGCGTCGGCATCGCGCAGGCCTGCCTGGATGCGGCAGTGCGGTACGCGGGCGAGCGCGAGCAGTTCGGCCGGCCGATCGCCCGGCACCAGCTCGTCCAGGAGCTGATATCCGACATCGCGGTGGACGTCGAGGCGGCCCGGCTGCTGACGTGGCGGGTGGCCGACCACATCGAGCGCGGGCTGCCGTTCGCGACCGAGTCCTCCGTCGCCAAGCTGTACGCGAGCGAGGCCGCGGTGCGCTGCGCCAACAACGCCCTGCAGGTGTTCGGCGGGTATGGCTATATCGATGAATACCCCGCGGGCAAGCTGCTTCGCGACGCCCGCGTGATGACGCTCTACGAGGGCACCAGCCAGATCCACAAGCTTCTGATCGGCCGTGCGCTGACGGGCGAATCGGCGTTCTGACGCGGCCCGCGCGGACAGGCCCCCTAAGCGCTTGCTCAGCTTCAGAGGTATGGTGTTCGTCCGGCCGGCGGAGGGTCCGCGGGGCCGGAGGACGGGACGTGCGTGCAATGGGCACCGAGGCGGAGCGGACGGCTGACCGTACGGGCGGGAAGGCACCCGAGCGTATGGCCGAGCAGTGGGACGACGTCGCACCCGACGCGGCCAGGCGACTGGTGATCGCCGCGGTCCAGGCCTTCGCCGAGCGCGGCTACCACGCGACCACCACCCGCGATATCGCCGGCCGCGCCGGCATGAGCCCGGCCGCCCTCTACATCCACTACAAGACGAAGGAAGAGCTGCTCTTCCAGATCAGCAGCGTCGGCCACCGCCTCTCGGTGGGGATCCTCCAGGATGCGGCAGCCGGCGACGGCACCCCCGCCGACCGCCTCGGTGCCGCCGTACGCTCCTTCGTCCGCTGGCACGCCGAGCGCCACACCACCGCCCGCGTGGTCCAGTACGAGCTGGGGGCGCTGGGCGAGGAGCACTACGCGGAGATCGTCGGGCTGCGCCGCGAGGTCGACGCCACGATGCGGTCGATCATCCAGGAGGGGGTCGACGCGGGCGACTTCGACGTACCCGACGTCGCCGGCACGACGCTCGCCGTGCTGTCCCTCTGCATCGACGTGGCCCGCTGGTTCAACCCGGAGGGCCGGCGCACCCCCGACGACGTCGGGCGGCTGTATGCCGACCTCGTCCTGCGGATGGTGGGCGCCGCCCCCCGGGGCTGACGACAGAACCGGCTGGAGCGAACCGGCTAGAGATAGAAGCGGCTCACCGTCTCCGCCACGCACGCCGGCTTCGCGCCGCCCTCCCGCTCGACCGTCACGCTCGTGGTCAGCTGCACGCCGCCCTCGACCTCGGTCACCTCGGCGATCTTTCCGGTCGCCCGCAGGCGCGAGCCGACCGGCACCGGCGAAGGAAAGCGCACCTTGTTCGAGCCGTAGTTGATCCCCATCCGCACGCCCTCGACCCGGAGCAGCTGCGGCACGAGCGCGGGCAGCAGCGACAGCGTGAGATAACCGTGGGCGATGGTCGTGCCGAACGGCCCGGCCGCGGCCTTCTCCGGGTCCACGTGGATCCACTGGTGGTCGCCGGTCGCGTCCGCGAACAGGTCGATCCGCTTCTGGTCGACCTCCAGCCAGTCACTGAAGCCCAGCTGGTCGCCGACCGCGGACCGCAGCTCGTCGAGCGATGAGAAGACCCGGGGTTCCGCCATCTCCGATACCTCCACCGGCTTTGCGCACGCACCGTGCGCAACGTTACGTACTAAGCAGTTGCTCAGCACCTGCCAGCATGGTTCGAAGGCGGTCTTCTGTCAACGCGTCGCCGACGTAGGGTTGGGACCTGTGCCGCAGATACCCACAACTGTTCACGAGCTCACCGTCGGCCAGCTGTCCGCGCGCAGCGGCGCAGCCGTGTCGGCATTGCACTTCTACGAGTCCAAGGGCCTGATCAGCAGCCGCCGGACGTCGGGCAACCAGCGCCGCTACAACCGTGACACGCTGCGCCGCGTCGCGTTCGTACGCGCCGCGCAGCGCGTCGGCATCCCGCTCGCCACCATCCGGGACGCGCTCGCCGAGCTGCCCGACGAGCGCACCCCGACCCGCGAGGACTGGGCCAGGCTCTCCGAGACCTGGCGCTCCGAACTCGATCAGCGCATCCAGCAGCTCAACCGGCTGCGCGACCACCTCACCGACTGCATCGGCTGCGGGTGCCTCTCGCTCGACACGTGCGTGCTCTCCAACCCGGACGACCGCTTCGGCGAGCACGGGGACGGCTCGCGGCTGCTGGTGCAGCGCAAACGCTGAACCGCCCAGCCACGCGAGCCACCCGAGCTGTCCCGGCTGCGCAAGCCGCCCGAGCCACCCCCGGGCGGACCCGGCCCGGTCACCAGACGGCCGGCCGCCGCCCCGCCCACGGCCGGGCCTCCTCCAGTTCGGCGGAGAGCGAGATCAGGGTCGTCTCCTCGCCGTAGCGGCCGCCGAACATGACGCCGATCGGCAGGTCCTCGTCCGTCCAGTGCAGTGGCACGCTGACGGCGGGCTGGCCGGTGGCGTTGTAGATCGGGGTGAACGGAGTGAAGGCGGCCATCGCCGCGAACTCGGCGTCCGGGTCCGCATCGTTGCGCAACCCGCCCACCAGGGCCGGGGGCTGGGCCAGGGTCGGGGTGAGGATCGCGTCGTAGCCCGTCCCCGGGGTCAGCAGCGCGTCCGCGATCATCTGCCCCAGGGCCCGGAACGCGTACATCGAGTCCGCGAACTCCTGGCCCGTCACCTTGCCGCCGCGCTCGCGCAGATGGCGGCTGAGGGGCTGCAGCAGCCCTTCGGCGCCGGGCGGCACCGGGCGCGCCAGGGCCATCACGTCCCAGACCGCCGTGAAGGCGCGCCGCACCGTGTCGTCCACCGGCAGCTCCAGCTCGTCCACGTGGTGGCCGAGTTCGCGCAGCAGCGCGGTCGCGCCGTCGGCGGCGGCGCGGCAGTCGGGGTGCAGCTCCACGCCGGGAACGGGCGGCGTGAGCAGCGAGACGATCCGCAGCCGGCCGGCCGGGCGCCGCCGGGCGGCCGCGAGGAAGGTCTCGCACGGCGGCAGGGACGGAGCGCCGTACGGGTCGCCTGGCATCGGCCCGGCGAGCACGTCGAGCAGCACCGCCGCGTCAGCGACCGTACGGCCGATGGGCCCGGACGTGCTGAGCCCGCTGATGTCGTAGAGGACCGGGCCGCCGCTGACCCGGCCGCGGCTTGGCTTGATGCCGAACAGACCGCAGACCGAGGACGGGATGCGGATCGATCCGCCGCCGTCGCTGCCGTGGGCGACGGGCGCGAGGCCGCCCGCGACGGCGGCCGCCGCCCCGCCGCTCGACCCGCCCGCGGACCGGTCGAGGTCCCAGGGCGTACGGGCCGGGGGCGCGACCTTGTTCTCCGTGTAGCAGGGCAGGCCGAACTCGGGGGTGTTGGTCTTGCCGAGCATCACCGTGCCCGCGGCGCGCAGCTTGGTGACCACATGGTCGTCGACGTCGGGGATGTGGTCGCTGAAGGCCTCGGAGCCGAAGGTGCAGCGCACGCCCGCCACGAGGTTGAGATCCTTGACCGGCACCGGCACGCCGTGCAGCGGTGGCAGTTCCCTGCCCTCGCGGCGCGCGGCCGTCGCCTCGTCCTCCGCTGCGGTGGCCTCCTTCCGGGCGATCTCGGGCGTAAGGGTGATGAACGCGCCCAGAGTCTGGTCCAGTTGGTCGATCCGTCGCAGGTAGTGCTCGGTCAGCTCGAGCGGCGAGAGCGTCCCCTCCCGGATTCCCTCCGCCTGCTCCAGCGCTGTCAGATCGTGCAGCTCGGCCATGCCCGTCCGTTCTCTCGGCGACTGGGGCAGAATCGTCGCACTACCGTCTGGTAACGGGCCAGACCTCGCCGTGTCCGAGGTGGGTCGCCGTCCCATGTCTCGTCGCGGCCTCCGGCGTCGCGGCGCCCGGCGGAAGCCTCGCTGCGCGGGACTCCGACGCCGCCAAGGCGGCGCTGCGTGGCCCGGTCGGCGGTGGCCCGCCCCGTTTCCGGGACTGCAGGGTGCGATGGAGCCGGCGACCGGGTGTCGCCGAGTGGCATCCGGCGGGGGGAAGGGCTGCCGGACACGGCGCGGGGTGACGTGGTGCGCTACGAGGCCAGCGCCGCTCTTCGGCATCTCTTGGCCGTCATCAGCGCCTCGTCCGTCAGCACGGCTTCGGGCACGACGATGCCGCAGCCCGTGCAGACCGGTCCCGAACCCGGATGGCGCTCCAGGCCGTGGCGCCAGACGATCCGGTCGTCCGCGCACACCGGGCACACCTCGCGCGGCTCCGACTCCAGCGCCGAGATGAGACGTCGGAGGACGTGGGGGAGGGGCGCCGTCGGGTGGTGCTGCGGATCGTCGCACCAAGCCACGCCGCACCCGCCCCACGTGCGGCGATGCCAGTCGTCCAGAGCGCCGGGCTGCCGGATGCCCGCGTGCTTCTCGCGCTTGCGCCGGGCCGCGAACTCCACGTCGTACGCGAGCCAGACGGTCCGCGCCTCCTCCAGCTCCGCGAGTGCCGCGACGAGCCGCGCGGGCTCCGGCTGGCGGTCTCCCGTTCCGATGCCGACCCGGGTGCACAGGTGGTGCCAGGTCGCCCGGTGTCCGTAAGGGGCGAATTTCTCCAGGCACTTGCGCAGGGCGGTGCGCCGCTGCCGGGTCGGGATCCGTGGGTCGCGTACGTGCTCGGCGAGGGCTCTGAATCCGGCCATCTTCCTTGCCACCTCCGTGGCTCGAACTTCGGCTGGTACTCCGGCGATGAGGAATGGACGGATCCCGAAGCGATTCGGATCCATCGAACGGCCTGGCGATTCGCGGCCGGAGCCGTGGACGGGACGGGCGTTGGTGCTCTCGCCGGGGCGCTCAACTCCCCGCGTGATTCCTGCAGATCCGGAAGAAGCTGACGTCTGTTCATCTTCCGGTGGCGCAGTACCGGCGGTAACCTCCCGGCCACCGTTTTGGGTCCCGTACTCGGGAGGAGCAGGAATGCGACCGCGCACCCCACGCCTCACCGCCGCCCTGCTCGCGCTGATCGCCGGACTGGTCTCGCCGTTGCCGCAGGCCGCCGCCGCAGAGCCGAGCAGCCCACCCGTCGCCGACTACTGCCAGGGCCAGTGCGCAGACATCCTGCCGCCGGGCGAGAACGGCAACGCCACGCTCGCCGAGATCCTGGCCCACCGCCTCTTCGGCACCCGCCCAGCCCACAGCTCCGACCAACTGGGCCCGTACAACGACCTCGTGGCAGGCCATACCTCCCTCACCGACGACACGTTGACCGAGTTCTTCAACGACTCCTCCTTCGGTGTGCCCGAGGACCAGGTCGCCTCCGTCACCAGGCCGCGCCCCGACGTGACGATCACCCGCGACAAGAAGACCGGCGTGCCGCACATCCAGGGCACCACGCGCGAAGGAACCGAATTCGGCGCCGGATACGCGGCCGGCCAGGACCGGCTCTGGCTCATCGACCTCTTCCGGCATATCGGCCGCGGGCAGCTCACTCCCTTCGCGGGCGGCGCACCCGCCAACCAGGGCCTGGAGCAGCAGTTCTGGCCGCTGGCGCCGTACACCGAGAAGGACCTCCAAGCCCAGATCGACCGGATCACCGAGACGGGCGGCGAGCGCGGGAAGCAGGCCATGGCGGACGCGCAGGCGTACATCGACGGCCTCAACGCATACCGGGAGCAGTCGAAGAACGGGCGCTACTTCCCCGGCGAATACGTCCTCACCGGCCATATCGACGCCATCACCAACGCCGGTGAGATCGAGCCGTTCAAGCTCACCGACCTGATCGCGCTCGCCTCCGTCGTCGGCGGGCTCTTCGGCAACGGCGGTGGCGGAGAAGTGCAGTCGGCGCTCTCGCTGCTCGCCGCGCAGCAGAAGTACGGCGTCGCCGAAGGCACGAAGGTGTGGGAGTCCTTCCGGATGCGCAACGACCCTGAGTCCGTGCTCACCGTGCACGACGGGCAGCGCTTCCCGTACGCGGGCAAGCCGGACAGGGCGCGCGGCTCCGCCCTTCCGGACCGCGGCTCGGTCACCCCTGAGCCGCTGGTGTTCGACCGCACGGGCGCGGCGGCCGATTCCGGCAAGCCCCGGGCAAAGGATCCGGTCAAGGCCCCGAAGAAGCTGAAGCCGTTGCAGGGCATCTTCGACGACGGGGTGCTGCCCGCCGATCTGTTCAGCAGGCCGCGGGGTATGTCCAACGCCCTGCTCGTCTCGGGCGAGCACACCGCGAGCGGCAACCCGGTCGCCGTCTTCGGTCCGCAGACCGGCTACATCGCCCCCCAGCTGCTGATGCTCCAGGAGCTCCAGGGCCCCGGCATCAGCGCACGCGGCGCGTCCTTCGCGGGCATCGGGATGTACGTCCAACTGGGCCGCGGCCAGGACTACTCCTGGAGCGCGACCTCGGCGTCCCAGGACATCACCGACACCTACGCCCTCGAACTGTGCGAACCGGACGGCTCCCCGCCCGCCAAGGACTCCACGCACTACCGCTACCGCGGCAGCTGCAAGCCGATGGAGAAGCTCGAGCAGCGCAACGCGTGGAAGCCGTCGCTGGCCGACTCCACCCCGGCCGGCTCGTACCGGATGCAGGTGTACCGCACCGAGTACGGCACCGTGACGCACCGCGCCACCGTCGGCGGCAAGCCCGTCGCGTACGCGCTGCTGCGCGCCACCTACCGCCACGAGGCCGACTCGATCATCGGCTTCCAGATGCTCAACGACCCGGGCCATGTGCGCGGCGCGCGATCCTTCCAGCGCGCGGCGCAGCACATCGACTACGCCTTCAACTGGTTCTACGCCGACTCGCGGGAAGCCGCTTACTACAACAGCGGCCTGAACCCCGTACGCGCTCCCGGCGTCGACGCGTCCCTCCCGGTGAAGGCCGGAAAGGCTTACGAGTGGCGGGACTTCGACCCGGTCGCCAACACCGCCGCCTACACCCCGCCCGCCCAGCACCCGCAGTCCATCGGCCAGGACTACTTCGTCTCCTGGAACAACAAGCAGGCGCTCGACTACTCCTCGTCCGGCTTCGGCAACGGCTCGGTGCACCGCGGGGACCTGCTGGACGACCGGGTGGCGGCGCTCGTGGGCCGTGGCGGGGTGACCCGGGCCTCGCTCACCCGGGCCATGGCCGACGCCGGGCTCGCCGACCTGCGCGGTGAGGCGGTGCTGCCCGAGCTGCTGAAGGTGCTCCGCAGCAAGCCCATGACCGATCCGCGACTCGCAGCGGCCGCCGGGAAGTTGGAGTCCTGGCTCGACGCGGGCGCGGAGCGCCGCGAAACCGCCCCCGGGTCGCACACCTACACCCACCCCGATGCCGTACGCATCATGGACGCCTGGTGGCCGCTGCTCGTCGAGGCCGCGTTCAAGCCGGGTCTCGGCACGGAGCTCTACGACGCGCTGCGCGCCAACATCCCGGTCGACGAATCCCCGTCGGCGGGCCACGGGCCCACCGGGTCGCACGCCGGCTCGTCCTTCCTGTCCGGGTGGTGGAGCTATGTCGACAAGGACCTCCGCCGGCTGCTCGGAGAGCCGGTGAAGGGGCGGCTCGCGAAGGCGTACTGCGGCAACGGAGACCTGTCCGCCTGCCGCGAAGCCCTTCTCGCGAGCCTCGGGCAGGCCGCCGCCAAGCCCGCCACGGAGGTCTATCCGGGCGACGCCTCCTGCACGGCGGGCGACCAGTGGTGCGCCGACGCGATCATCCACCGGCCGGTCGGCGGGCTCACCCACGACACCATCCACTGGCAGAACCGTCCGACCTTCCAGCAGGTCGTGGAGTTCCCACGGCATCGGTGACATGGGGCGCGCGGGGCCTGC
>NZ_JBQQBY010000059.1:0-40570 GCF_052246385.1 Streptomyces sp. 8N616
AAAGGGTGGGTGGGGGGATGGTCGGGGTCAGCGCAGGCGGAAGATCTTCATGGCGCGCAGGCTGCGGGTCATGAACTGGGCGTACTGGGCGTCGTCCATGCCGAAGGACGGCGCCAGCGGCATCAGTCGCTGGTGGGCGACGGTCTGGGCCTCGGTGTACTTGAGGATGCCCTCGGAGCCGTGGCGGCGCCCGAGACCCGAGTCCCCCATGCCACCCATCGGCGCCTGCACACTCCCGTATCCGGCGGCGTACGACTCGTTGACATTGACCGTCCCGGTGCGCAGCCGCGCCGCGACCGCGCGCCCGCGCCGCCCGTCCTTGGTCCAGACACTGGCGTTCAGGCCGTACGGCGTGGCGTTGGCGAGCGCGACGGCGTCGTCCTCGTCGCTGAACCGGTAGATGGACACGACGGGCCCGAAGGTCTCCTCCGCGCACACGGCCATCGGCGCCTCCACGCCGTCGAGGATCGTCGGCTCGTAGAAGAGCGGGCCGATGTCGGGCCTGTGGCGGCCGCCCGCGACGAGCTTCGCGCCCTTCTCGACGGCCTCCTGGACGTGCCGGGTGACGGTCTCGAGCTGGCGCTCGGAGACCAGCGAGCCCATGTCGGCGCCGTAGGCGAGCGCCGAGCCGAGCCGCATCGCGCGCGTGCGGGCGGCGAAGCGCTCGACGAAGGCGTCGGCGACCGACTCGTGGACGTACAGCCGCTCGATGGAGATGCACAGCTGTCCCGCGGAGGAGAAGCAGCCGCGGACCGCGCCCGCCGCCGCCTTCTCGATGTCCGCGTCGTGGAGCACCAGCATCGCGTTCTTGCCGCCGAGTTCGAGCGAGCAGCCGACCAGCCGGGCGGCCGCGCTCCGGGCGACCTCGCGGCCGGTGCGGGTCGAGCCGGTGAAGGAGACGTAATCGGCGCGCTCGACGACGGCCGGGCCGACCACCGGGCCCTCGCCGACGACGACCTGCCACACGCCCGCGGGAAGCCCTGCCTCGATCAGCAGATCACGGGCCCACAGGGCGGTCAGGGCGGTCTCGGTGTCGGGCTTCATGACGACCGCGTTGCCCGCGGCGAAGGCGGGCAGCGCGTCTCCGACGGACAGCTCGAACGGGTAGTTCCACGGCGCGATCTGGCCGATGACACCGCGCGGCTGGCGCAGCTCCGTGACCTTGGTGAGGGCCGGCACGGCGCCGGAGTGGCGCTTGGGCCGCAGGTACCCCGGAGCCTTGCGCCCATAGTGCCGGGCGGCCATGGCGACCGCCTGCACCTCCTCGTGCGCGTGCAGCCGCGCCTTGCCGGTCTCCAGCTGTATGAGGTCGAGCACCTCGGCCTGGCGCTCCAGCACCAGGTCGTGGAAGCGCAGCAGGACGGCGGCGCGCTGCCGTACGGGCGTGGCGGCCCACGCCTTCTGGGCCTCGCGGGCCCGCTCGAAGGCGGTGGCCACGTCCTCCGGGGTGGACTCCGGCAGGTCGGCCAGCTTCTCCCCGGTGAAGGGGGTGTGGTTGGCGGTACTGCCCGAGCCGACGACTCCGCGGGTGAGCTGGACGACCAGCTCGGGGGTGACGACGTCGGCCGCGGTGCGGGTGCCCTCGGGGGCGCTGAAGACCGGGTTGCGCGGGGTCTCTGCCGCGGTGTCCTGCGTGTCCGTCATGCGGCTGAGGGTATTCCGGGGCGGACGCTTTGGGTACCCAGCAGTAACTCGTTTTCACTGGTCGTCCACAATCGCGCCAGTGTTTGCTGGCAGAAGGCTCAGAGGTCCTGGACTTCCAGGTACTTCACGACCTCCTCGAAGAGGCGCTGGCCGTCCTTGCGGGCCTCGCCCTCGGCGGGCATGGTGACGGTGAGCACCAGGGACTTCTTCTTGTCCTGGTCCACGTAGATGTGGTCCCGCTTGCGATACGAGATGTCGTCCTCGTCGTAGTTGTACGGCTTGTATACCGTCTCGACCTGAGCGGCGGGCCTGCCCTGCTGGGCCGCCTTCTTCGTCGTGCTCCGGACCGCCGCCATTTCGGTCTCGTTGTAGCCGCCCTTCTCGTAGTAGTCGACCCACCCGTCGGCTTCTTCGGCGGCCGTCCCGATGTCCTCGGTGTAGAGGACCGTCTCGACGCTGAACACGCCGCTGGGATCGGCGAACTTGACGTAGTGGTCGTCGGGGTTGACCGTCCGCTTGTAGTCCTTGGGAACGGCCAGCGAGGCGCCGACCACCTCGCCCTCCTCGCGCACCACCCAGTTCGCGGGCATCTCGTCCGCCGCGAAGGGGTTCGCGAGGAGCAGGACCAGGGCGACGACGACCGCCAGTGCCCCGCCGCCCAGGCCGAGTTGGGCCTTGCGGTTGCCCTGGAGGATCGGCGGGAGCAGGGCGCTGCCGCCGGTGGCACCGGCGGCGGCTCCGGCGCCGGTGCCCGCGCCGTAGAGGCGCGTCGCGGCCTCGGAGGGCTGCGGCGGGCGCGCCACGGACTCCAGGGTCTGCCGGACCTCGTACGCCGAAGGGCGGGCCCCCGGGTCCTTCCTCAGCAACTGCATGATCAGCGTGCCGAGCGCGCCCGCGCCGCGGGCGGGCATCTGCGGTTCGGCCGACAGCACGGCCTGCAGGGTGGCCGGGGTGGTGGAGCGGCGGTACGGCGACATGCCCTCGACCGCCGCGTACAGCACCACGCCCAGCGACCAGAGGTCGGACTCGGGGCCGGGGCGCTGCCCCAACACCCTTTCCGGAGCGATGAATTCTGGCGAGCCGACGAACGCGCCGGTTTCGGTCAGGCCCTGCTCGCCCTCGACCTGCGCGATGCCGAAGTCCGTGAGGACCACGCGGTCGTGACGGCCCAGCAGGACGTTGTCCGGCTTGATGTCGCGGTGCAGCACGCCCGCCTCGTGCGCGGCGGACAGCGCGCCGAGGACGGCGAGGCCGATACGGGCCGCCTCGCGCGGGTCGAGCGTGCCCTCCTGAAGGCGGTCGGCGAGCGAGTGGCCCCGTACGAGCTCCATCACGATCCAGGGGCGGCCATTCTCGACGACCACGTCGTGGACGGTGACCACGGAGGGGTGGTCGATACGGGCGGCGGCGCGGGCCTCGCGCTGCATCCGCTGGTGGACGGTCTGGCGCTCGCGCTCGGGCAGGTGGTCGGGGACGCGGGGCTCCTTGACCGCCACATCGCGGTCGACGACCACGTCGTGGGCCTTCCAGACGGTGCCCATGCCGCCGTGTCCGAGGCGGGAGTCGAGCCGGTAGCGGCCGCCGATGAGGCGGCCGGTGTCGGGGCCGGCGGAGGAGGAGCCGGGGGCGGTCGGCGGGTGCGCGGGGCCGGAGGGGGCGGGGACGCCGGGGGCGGGGCTCCGGGCGGGCGGGTGCGCGGCCTGCGTGGGCTCGTGCGGCTGCGGCTGGGCAGGCGGCTGGAGGCCGTAGCTGGTGGGCTCGTTCGCCCGTCCCCCGAGGTTAGTCATGGACTCATCATTACCGGTTACCGGTCGGCGTTATCCAGCGAAGCCGACGACCGGATGCAGCACCGTGACACTCCCCCGTCCCAGCGGCCCTGCCGCGCGGTCTTCCCCCCACCCCGCCCCCCGCAAGGCCGAGCGCCTCGCAACGGGCAAGCACCGTCGGTTATGAGGGAGGGTGGGTGGGAAGGGCGGTGCACCGGCAGGCCGGTGCGGGCAGCCGGGCGCGAAGCGCCGCAGCCGGGCGCGAAGCGCCGCAGCCGTGCGCGAAGCGCCGCAGCCGTGCGCCGAGGCCAGGCGCGGGCGTACGGCCTGCTCGGAGGGCCGGTCAGGACTTCGGCTTCGTGACGACGAAGGTCTCCAGCGCCGTGTCGAAGTGGCGGCGCGCCGCGGCGCGTTCGCCGACCGGCGCCGAGACCCACACGTCGTACATCTTGCCGCCCTCCTCCCAGCTCAGATCCAACGTGTGCCGCGGGCCGGCGTCCCCGGCGAAGCCGTCCCACGTGAACTCCCAGAGCGCCGCCCGGTTCCCGTCGTGCGTCGTCGCCGTGACCTCCCCGTCCCGGTAGCCCTCGTACCGGTCAGGACCCTCCGCGTCCGCCCTCCGCATCGCGGCCGGCGGCCCGCCTGCCACCGTGTCCTGGATGTGGACGCCGAGCCGGAAGACCTTCCCCGGCGAGTAGTAGAAAATCCGCGGCGGCTCGAAGGAGCGGGTGAAGTCGTCGGGTACGGCGAGCCGGAAGCCGGCGGGGTCGGAGACGGTGCGGTAGCCGGGCGGCGCCGGGTTCCCCGTCGGCGTCGGCGCGCGCGTCGCTGTCCGCGTCGAGGTGACGGTCACGGTCGGCGACGCCGTGGGCCGCCCGCTCGTGGGCCGTGTCGTCGGCTCATCCGTCGCCGTGGCCCCGCCCGAGCCCTTCCCGTCGCCCGTCTCGTCCAGCAGCATCGCCACAGCCGCCACCCCCGCGCCCGCCGCCGACGCGACCAGCAGCGCGGCAGCGAGGACCGCACGCGCGCGTGCCGAGGGCGACCGGGGCCGGCCGCCCCCGGGCCCCGGCCTCCGGGCGGCGACGGACGGCACGCCGTGGAGCACCCGCTGAGTGGGCGTGTACGCGTGCGGCGCCTCCGGCATGTGGCCCGTCCGCAGGTACTCCGCGAGCAGCCGCTCCGCCCCCGCCGCGTCCAGCCGCCGCTCCGGGTCCCGCTCCAGCAGTCCCCGTACGACCGGCAGCAACGGG
Organism: Streptomyces sp. 8N616; assembly: GCF_052246385.1. Lineage (NCBI taxonomy): Bacteria > Bacillati > Actinomycetota > Actinomycetes > Kitasatosporales > Streptomycetaceae > Streptomyces > Streptomyces sp. 8N616. The sequence goes on from NZ_JBQQBY010000059.1 coordinate 4,661, forward strand.
CGCACGGTCTCCGGGGGCCGGATCTCGTCCGACACGACGGCGTGCAGCACCCCGCCCAACGAGTCGCGGTGAAAGGGGGACTTGCCGCTGGTCGCCGCGCACAGCAGCGCTCCGAGCGACCACAGGTCCGACTCAGGCCCCGTACGGCCGCCCGACATCCGCTCCGGAGCGGTGTATTCGGGCGTGCCGACGAACGACCCCGTCTCGGTGATGGTCGAGCCACCGGGGACATGGGCGATCCCGAAGTCCGTCAGGACGACCCGGCCGGTGGACGACTCCATCAGTACGTTCGCGGGCTTGAGGTCACGGTGCAGCACGCCGTGCGCGTGCGCGGCCCGCAGCGCGCCGAGGAGGGCCAGGCCGATCCGGGCCGCCTCGCGCGGCGGGACCGGCCCCTCGGCGGCCAACTGGTCGGACAGGGACTGCCCGTCGACCAGCTCCATGACGATCCACGGCCGCTCGTCCTGCTCGGCCACGTCGTGCACGACGATTACGCCGGGGTGCTGGATCCGCGCGACCGTACGGGCCTCCCGGAACGTCCGCTCCCGCCGGCTCCGGGCCTCCTCGTCCGGGAGCCCTTCCTCCACCTGGAGTTCCTTGACCGCCACCTCGCGCCCGAGAACCTCGTCCGTGGCCCGCCACACGGTGCCCATGCCGCCGCGCCCCACGCGCGTGCCCAGCCGATACCGCCCGGCGATGAGGCGGTCACCCTCGCCCCGGAAGCTCCCCATGGGCCCATCCTGCCCCACAGGTTCCGCAACCGGGATGGGGCCTCGGGCATGTGGGTGATCGCGGAGGGCAGCGAGGTCAGTCGCCGCGCCGGCCGGTCAACGCGAAGTCAGCCATGCCGCAAGGGCATCGACGAGCTGGTGGGCTGACGGGTCAGCCGGCGGCCGGGGTGGGCGGGGAGGACTCCGGGCTGCGGCCAGCGGTACACGCGCCGGAACTGGTCCATGCCGATGGCGAGATCGACGTGGAGCTCGGTGGCACCGTCCGCGTACCGGTGGCGGGCCCGGATGACGCCGAACCGCCACCCCCCGCTCGCCCAGATCCACGCGGCGGGCTCATATCCCGGTGCGTACAGATCCGTTCGGACATCCTGGCCGCTCCGCCCGGAGCGGTCCAGGGCTTCGGTGGCTTCGCACGACGGCTCGTGTGTCGGACGCTCCCAGTAGTACATGCGTTCGATTCTAGCGGTTCGAACGCGCCCGTGTCCGCGAAGACGGCACATGGTGTGCGCGTGACCGCCGGTCCCGTCGGGGCGAGTGACCGACGCCCCGGCCTCGCCGCCCGGCGGGCGCCCAGCGGTTCGTACGCCGGGCATTGACCGGCACGAGAGAGACTGCGGCGCCAGGTCGTCAGCCGGTGGTGCGGTACGTGTTGGCGGCCTGCTGGTAGAACTCGCTCAGGGCCTCCCGCTCGTCGGCCGGGCCGATGACGAGGATGAGGTGGTAGCGCCCGTCGACGATCATCGCCAGGTTGCGGGCATAGACCTCCCGGCCGCTGCTGTCCTTCCAGTTGAACGTTCCCTCGGCCATCGCGGTGCTGCCGACGTCGATACGGCGCAGCCCGGACGCCGACGACCACTGGGAGTCGCGGAACGGCTCGAGCTCCCGCTCCTTGTCCTGCTGGTAGGCCATCGGGTCGGCACCGAAGTCGGCGACGGAGTCACGGCCGGGGACGACGATGAGCTCGTGGTCGCCGCCCAGATAACGGATCTGGCCGCGGGAGTTCTCGCCGCGCCGCTCCCAGTCCTCGTGCACGGCGAGGGCGAAGCCGGCGGGGTCCTTGCGGACGGCGAAGCCCTTGGGGAGGTCGGCGGGTTCGGTGGACTGCGGCTCCTGGGACCGGGGAGTCCCGTCGTCGTCGGCGGTCGGCCCGGGCGCCGGTGCCGAACTGGCCGCGCCCGCCGCGCCCGTACGGTCCTCCTGGCGGTTCGGGCCGCGGCCGCCGTCCTCCTGCGCGCCGGGCATGAACAGCACGGCGTACGCGATGGCGGCGATCAGCGCGAGCAGTATCAGGCCGACGAGCGTACGGCCGAGGCTGCGCGGGCCACGGACGCCGCCACCGCGTACCCGCCTCTCGCGGGCACGCTTGTGGCGGCCGCGCGCGACCGCGGGCGCGGCCGTGCGGCGCCTGCGGACCAGCTCGCCGCGGCGCCGCACGACCGGCAGGCGGCGCGGGTCCGCGGGCTCGCCGCTGCCGAGGGAGGGGACGGTGACCGCACGGCTGCCGAGGTCCGGCTCGGGCGCGGACCGCACGAGCGAGCGCAGCCAGCCGCGCAGCTCCTCGAAGTCCGGGCGCTCGGTGGGGTCCTGGCGGAGCAGCGACTCGACGACGGGGCGCAGCGGGCCGCACTCCTCGGCGAAGGCGGGGGGCTCGGAGCAGACGAGTTGTACGAGCTCGGCGGCGCTCTCCTCGGGGAAGGGGGCGTGGCCCTGGACGGCCCGGAAGAGCAGGGCGCCGAGGGCCCAGAGGTCGGTTGCGGGGCCGATGGGCGGCGCGAGCTGCCAGTTCTCGTGCAAGGGCCCGGCCTGCTCGGGCGCCCACCGCTCGGTGACGGCCCCGACAACGACCATCCGCGCCTGCCGCGCCCGCTCGGCGGCCAGCCGCGTCATGGGCCCCCGATAGGCATCGGCTACGCCGCGGCCCGTGTCACCGCCGGCCTCACCCCAGACGCCACGGCCGAGGTGAGCGGCGTCGTGAGCGGCCCACCCGGCCGCGCCTGCGCCACTTGCCGCACCTGCCGCACCACCTGCCGCACCGGGGAACCCACCACTCGGGGACCCCTCCGCGCCACGCGGCTCAGGCAAATTCGAGCGGCCCCCCTCGCCCGAGGCGAACGCCGGACCCTCGCCCCCGGAGCCCACCGGATGCCCGCCCGCGCCGTACCCGCCCCGAGGTGCGGGCAGACCCGAAGGCCCCGCTTCCCGCCCGGGTGGAACCGAGCCCTCAAGGCGGCCCGCAGCACCACCGGCCTGCCCGCCCGCGCCGGAGAATCCGCTACTCGGGGACCCCTCCGCGCCACGCGGCTCAGGCAAATTCGAGCGGCCCCCCTCGCCCGAGGCGAACGCCGGACCCTCGCCCCCGGAGCCCACCGGATGCCCCAGCGCGCCCGGGAATCCGCCACTCGACGCATCCTGCGTGGCACGCGGCTCGCGCGCCTTCGAGCGGCCGTCCCCTTCGGCCCAGCCATGCGCCGCGGCTCCGCCGTAGGTGTCGCCGGGGACGTCACCGTAAGGGCTCGCTACGCGGCTGACGCCGTTGGGGTTGCCCGCGGTGGGCTCGGGCGGCCAGGAGGCGTCCGAGGACGTCCCGGGACCGGTCGGCGGCTGCGCTGCGGGCGCGTCGTCTGCGGCCGACCGCGGGCCGGACGCGGCGTTGCCGCCCCCGGAATCCGCGGACCAAGGGGTGCCCTCCGCCCCGGGGTTGACGGGGGAGGCATCGACGTTATGGCCGCGGGGGACCGGAAGTCCGTGGGCATGGGCGTCCGGTTCGAGGCGGGCGCTCGCCTGGGCGGCAGCGCGGGCGCCCGCCCGGTACGCGGCGACGGCCCCCGCCCGCGCGGCGCGAGGGTTCGTGTGATCCGCGTGCTCCCCGGCCCCGCCTGCACCACCCGTATCGGCGCCCTGGCCGCCTGCCGCACCGGGCCCCGCGCCCGCGCCCCAACCGCCCCCGGGTCCACCGCTCTCGGGTCCACCTGCCCCAACGGAACCCGGCCAGGCCTCCGTACTGCGGCCACTCTGCTGGCTGCCTCCCGCACCCGGCCCCATTACCGCGCCCCAACCATCCCCGGATCCAGGGACCTTGGGGTCCACCGCCTGGCCGGGATGGGCCGCGGCGCTGTCTTCCGCGCCGGAGGCGGGGTCGGCGTGCGGGCGGGCGCCGGGCGTCCGCTGTTCGACGGCCTGGGCGGCCGGGGCGGCCGGGGCCACCGGGCCGCCCGCGGCAGGGCCCCCGCCCGTCGGCGCCGGGTCCGCGGCCGGGCCCCGTTCCCCGGCCGGTGGCCCGGGAATCGGGTCGTAGCCGCAGAGGGCCTCTTCCGCCGCGCCCGCCGCGAGACCCGTCAGCATGGCGCGCCCGTCCTCGCACACCAGAACCGTGCGGACCGTGATGTTGCGGTGGATCCAGCCGTGCGCGTGGAGGGCGCGGAGGGCCGTGAGGATGTCCGCGGCCACCTCGGCCGCGCGGTGGGGCGACATGGGCCTCTCCGCGAGCAGCGCCGCCAGCGGCCGCGCCGCCACCCACTCGCTCACGACCCACAGGCTGCCGCCCTCGGCGAACACGTCGAAGACCTGGTCCAGCCGCGGATGGTCGGGCAGCCCCGCGGCCGTCGCCGCGGCGTCGATCGCACGCCGGACCGCCGGGTCGGCGGGTCGGCGCGGGTCCGGGCCGCCGCCCCCCGCGCCCGCCGCCCCGTACCGCCCGTCGCTCCCGTCGTACCGCCGGTCGTTCCCCCCGTACCGCCCGCCCGCGTCAACGACCTCCGCCTCGACGACCTCAGGCAGCGGTATCTGCCGGACGAGCACCTCCTGCCCGCTGTACGTGTCGAACGCGCGCGTCTCCATCAGCTCGTACGCGTCGGAGGGCGGCCGGGGCAGGCGGTAGCGGTCGGCGAGCACCCGACCCGCGTAGTCGTCCACGACGCCTCCCCGTAGCGCGCGTTCCACACCTCTCACGACTCGTACCCCGCGGCCGCTCCGAACCGTCAAAACCGGTCACGTTCCGCCCGGTTGCGGCTGCGTACGGTGGTTCGCGAGAACTTACGATACGTGCCCGCGCTCGCCCCCGGTCAGTCCTTGGGCTGGAAGGTGTCGAACGCGGTCTCGCGGAGCGTGGAGCACTCGTCCTCGTCCCACGCGGCCGCCCGGCACGTGATCATGATCGAGTAGCCGTGCTTGGCGTCCACCTTGAAGCCGCGGTTCAGGATCCGCACCCGCTGCCCGTTCTGGTCCCGCTCGAAGGACCAGTCGGCGACGGTCGGGTAGCCGCGGTAGTCGACCTTCTCGATGCCGAGGGAGCGGTAGCCGGACGAGTTGTTGCGCACCACGCGCTCCAGGCTCTTCCACGCGGCGACGGCGTCCGAGCTGGGACTGGGGCTGAAGTCGACCTGTACGCGGGGGAAACCGCCGGACTTGCTGTAGATGGCGCCGGAGTTCTGGCCCGCGATGCCGGTGCGCTTCCAGCCCTTGGGGAGGGCCATGGTGAAGTGGAAGCGGGTGTCCGTCTTCCGCGCGTAGCCGTCCGGCAGTTCGTCCTCGCCCCGCTCCTTGTCGTCCGCGTCGTCGCCGGAGTCCGAGCCGGAGCCCGCCTTCGGCTTCGCCGCGTCCTCACCCGAGCCCGGCTTCGGCGCATCCGACTGCCGGTCCTCGTCCTTGGGTTGTGTCTTCTCGCCGCCCTTGCCCTGACGGGAGTCGGAAGCGGCCTTGTCGTTCGGGGACTTGCCGCCCTGGTCACCGTTGCCGCCGCGGTCGCCGAGCGCGAGGGCGAGCACCGTCCCGAGGACCGCGAGCGCGAGCACCACGGCCACGATGACCAGCGTCCGCCGCTGCACCAGGTCGGTTACGGAGAATGCCGCCGCTGGTCTCGACCGATCGTCACCGGCGGCGGGCGCGGGCGAAGGCGACGACGCGGAGGACGACGACGCAGAGGGCGCGGACGAGGCCGACGAGGGGGAAGACAACCCGGCAGCGGCATTCCGCACAGACGCCAACGCGCTCCGCAGCCGCTTCTCGACCTCCGCACGCGCCGCTGCCGACGGCTTCGGCGCGGCGCTCTCCTCCGCCTTCCCACCGGCCTCCTCCTCCGGCTCCCGTTCAGGGTTCTGCGCCCGCTCCGGCCTCGGCTTCCGCTCCGCCGTCTGCGCCCGCTCCGGCTTAGGTTTCGGCTTCGGCTTCGGCTTCGGCCTCCGCTCCGGCTTCGGCGTCTCCACCGGCGTCGGCGGCAGCGCCATCATCCGCGTCCGGTCCGCCGGCGGCTCCGGTCCCTGGTCCTCCGGCGCGCTCAGCGCGTCCGTCAGCAGCGCCCGCGCCCCAGCGTCGTCCAGCCGCTGCGCCGGGTCCTTCGCGAGCAGCCCGTAGATGACCTCCTCCAGCGGGCCCGCGCTCTTCGGCGGGTCCAGCGGCTCGGTCATGACGGCGGTCAGCGTGGCGAGCGCCGAGCCCTTGTCGTACGGCGGCACGCCCTCCACGCACGCGTACAGCAGGCCGCCCAGCGACCACAGGTCCGCGGGCGGGCCCGGCTTGTGGCCGCGGGCGCGCTCGGGCGAGATGTACGAGGGCGCGCCGACGAGCATGCCGGTGGAGGTGACGGACGGGTCGCCCTCGACCTGCGCGATGCCGAAGTCGGTGAGGACGACGCGGCCGTCGTCCGAGATCAGCACATTGGACGGCTTCACGTCGCGGTGCAGGATGCCCTCGCGGTGCGCGGCGCGCAGCACGTCGAGGACCGCGAGCCCGACCTCGGCGGCCCGGTGCGGGGTGAGCCCGCCGGTCTCCCGTACGACCTCCGCCAGGGACTTGCCCTCGATCAACTCCATGACGATCCAGGGCCGGTCGTCCTCGTCGACCACGTCATAGACCGTGACCGCGCCGCTGCTGCGGACCCTCGCGATCGCCTTGGCCTCGCGCAGCGTGCGGGTGATGAGGCGCTGCTTCTCGTCCTCGTCGACATTCGACGAGAAGCGCAGCTCCTTGATCGCGACCGTCCGGCCGAGCGTCTCGTCGACGGCCCGCCAGACCGTGCCCATGCCGCCGCGGCCGAGGACCTCTCCCAGCCGGTAGCGTCCGGCGAGGAGGCGTCCTGTGCTGCCCTGCGTCTGCTCCGCCTCCGACATGAATCCCCTCAGCGCTGCAATCAATCCACAATGGCGCCGAGTTGGCTGTGCTCCGTGGCGGCACATGGCGAATCATGGCGCGCTGCTGATCCAACTCGGGCGACCGCCCCCGGCAGAGCCTCCATTCTCTCTCATGCGCGGGGGTGGTCGGAGTGCGGGTCCTGGGTAGGGGTCCGAGGATGCGGAGCCCGGCGGCGGCGGGCACAGGGCCATCCGCTACGGTCCGCCATGAGGGGGGCCCGTACGAGACGAAGGGCCGACGATGATGGGCAGGCGCACCGCGCATCCGGCGGCGATGGCGGCCTTCGCCTTCGCGCTGCTGGCGGGCGGCTGCGCGGCGCCGAGCGCGGCCCCGGGCACCGCTGCGGGTGCGGCCGCGGAGGCGAGCCCGCCAGCGGCTGCGGAAACGCCCCAGCGTCCGGCTCCGGACCCGGCCACGGAGACGACCCGGCCTGCGGCCCCGCCGGCGCCCCCGCGGGCGGTCGGGCCGCACGGGACGCCGACCGCCCGGCCGGGCGTAAGGGCCTCCGTACGACGGTTGGTGACGGCCGGTGAGGCGCCGGGCGCGGCGGCCCTCTCCCAGGACGAGGGACGTGGCTCGTGGTTCGGCACGGCGGGGGTCGCGGACCTGCGGAGCGAGCGCCGGATGCTGGCGGGCGACCGCTTCCGGGCCGGGAGCATCACCAAGACGTTCGTGGCGACGGTCGTGCTGCAGCTGGCCGGAGAAGGGCGGCTCCGGCTGACCGACACGGTGGCGGACCATCTGCCCGGCCTCGTACGCGGCAACGGCAACGACGGCCGGCGGATCACCGTCCGCCAACTCCTCGGCCACACCAGCGGTCTCTTCAACTACACCGACGATCCGGCGCTCGCGAAGCGGCTCTTCGTCAGCGGCTCGCGCGAGCGCCCGGACACGTACACCCCGGGGCAGCTGGTGCGCACGGCGCTGCAGCACGCCCCGTACTTCCCGCCCGGGGCGGCCTACCGCTACTCCAACACCGACTACATCCTGCTCGGGCTCGTCGTCGAGAAGGTGACGGGACGCCCGTACGCGGAGGAGACCGAGCGCCGTATCCTCCGGCCGCTGGGCCTGACCGGCACGTCCTTTCCCGGGACGCGGACGAGCCTGCCCGATCCGCACGGGCGGGCGTACTCGACGCCGTCACCCGACGCGGGCGGCGGGAGCGCGAGCGACGGCCCGGACGGTGCGGACAGTGCGGCCGGTGCGGACGGTGCGGCCGACGTGACCCGCCTCGACCCGTCGAGCGCGGGCGCCGCGGGCGAGGCGGTCTCCACGCTCGGCGACCTGAACCGCTTCCTCCGCGCCCTGCTGGACGGCGGGCTGCTGCGGCCGGAGCAGCTGCGGGAGATGCGGGACACGTCGGGCTCAGGCGGGGCGTACGGGCTCGGGCTGTTTCCCGTCCGGCTGCGGTGCGGGGTGGCGCTGTGGGGGCACAACGGCACGATCAAGGGCTCCTACGTCCGGGTGCTGGGCACGCCGGACGGCGCCCACGTCCTCGCCTACCGCCTCAACACGGACACCACCCCGAGCCTGCCCGCAGAAACCCGCCTTCTCGAGGCCGAGTTCTGCGAAAGCTGAGGCCCTGCGGCCGACGTCCGTGGAACGACCCGGACCCGGCTCCCCCAGCCGATCCGCTCCATCGCCCGTCCCACCGTCACGGCGGAAACCATGTCCCGCCGCCACGGCGCGCACCCACGACGGCTCCCCCAGCCACCACTGGAAGGTGCCCAGCCGACCCTCGCCATCGGCCGCCCCATCTCCGCGGCGGGAACAATATTCCGCCGCGACGGCGCGCGACCACGACGGCGTAGACCGGCAGGGGGCACCTCCCAGCGGTAGCTGGGGGAGCCGAACGACCGCAACCCGGAGATCAGCGAGAGACCCGCGCCGGGTCCGGCCGCCGCACGCCCGCGCCGGAGGCGTCAGAGCGGGACGATGTCCGGCGCGCCCAGGCGGGCCGCGTCGGCCGTCTGGTCGTCCGGCTGGAGCTGCGACTCGCGCTCCGCCTCCACCCGCTTCTCGTAGTGCTCGACCTCCTTCTCGATCTGCTCCTTGTCCCAGCCCAGCACCGGCGCGATCAGCTCCGCGCACTCCCGCGCGCTGCGCGTCCCCCGGTCGAAGGTCTCGATCGAAATGCGCGTCCTGCGGGTCAGGACGTCGTCCAGATGCCGAGCGCCCTCGTGCGACGCCGCGTAGACGATCTCGGCGCGCAGATAGTCGTCCGCGGCGACGAGCGGCTCGCCCAGCGACGGGTCGCGCGCGACCAGCTCCAGCAGCTCCTCCGTCAGTGAGCCATAGCGGTTCAGCAGGTGCTCCACCCGCGCCACGTGCAGTCCCGTGCTCGCCGCGATCCGCGCCCGCGCGTTCCACAGCGCCCGGTAGCCCTCCGCGCCGACCAGCGGCACGTCCTCCGTGACACAGTTCGCGACCCGCTGGTCGAGGCCGTGCACCGCCGCGTCCACGGCGTCCTTCGCCATCACGCGGTACGTCGTGTACTTGCCGCCCGCGACCACCACGAGCCCCGGCACGGGGTGGGCGACCGTGTGCTCGCGCGACAGCTTGCTGGTGGCCTCCGACTCGCCCGCCAGCAGCGGCCGCAACCCGGCGTACACCCCCTCCACGTCGTCCCTCGTCAGGGGCACCGCAAGCACCGAGTTCACGTGCTCCAGCAGATAGTCGATGTCCGCGCTGGAGGCGGCCGGGTGCGCCTTGTCCAGGTCCCAGTCGGTGTCCGTGGTGCCGATGACCCAGTGCCGCCCCCACGGGATCACGAAGAGCACGCTCTTCTCGGTCCGCAGGATCAGCCCGGTCGTGGAGTGGATCCGGTCCTTCGGCACGACCAGGTGGATGCCCTTGGAGGCCCGTACGTGGAACTGGCCGCGCTCGCCGATCAGCGCCTGCGTGTCGTCCGTCCAGACCCCGGTCGCGTTCACGATCTGCTTGGCCCGGATCTCGTACTCGCCGCCCCCCTCCACGTCCTGCACCCGGGCGCCGACGACGCGCTCGCCCTCGCGCAGGAAGCCGATGACCCGGGCGCGGTTGGCGGCCTCCGCGCCGTAGGCCACGGCCGTGCGCACGAGGGTCGCGACGTAGCGGGCGTCGTCCATCTGGGCGTCGTAGTACTGCAGGGCGCCCACCAGCGCGTCCCGCTTCAGGCAGGGGGCGACGCGCAGCGCGTGCTTGCGCGAGAGGTGCCGGTGGAGTGGCAGGCCGCGGCCGTGGCCCGAGGAGACGGACATGGTGTCGTAGAGGGCCACGCCGGAGCCCGCGTACCACCGCTCCCAGCCCTTGTGCTGCAGCGGGTAGAGGAAGGGCACGGGCTTGACCAGGTGCGGGGCGATCCGCGACAGCAGCAGCCCGCGCTCCTTCAGCGCCTCCCGTACGAGGGCGAAGTCCAGCATCTCCAGATAGCGCAGCCCGCCGTGGATCAGCTTGCTCGAGCGGCTGGAGGTGCCGGAGGCCCAGTCGCGCGCCTCGACGAGTCCGGTCGCCAGGCCGCGGGTCGCCGCGTCCAGCGCCGTGCCCGCGCCGACCACGCCGCCGCCCACGACCAGAATGTCCAGCTCGTGTTCCGCCATGCGGGCGAGCGCCTCGCCCCGCCCGGCCGGTCCCAGTGTCGCTGTCCTCACCGCTGCCTCCCGTCGTGGTCCCGGGTCGCTCATTCCCCGTTGGTGGATTCTCACCGCGTCACGGCCCCGCAATCACCGAGCACCCGACGCGGCAACACCGATGCCTCCACCATCAGCCAATACTCAATATCAGTCATATGTGTGCTTAGCCTTACATAGCGCCTTAAAAGATCGTCTCGGGAAGGACCGCCCCCAGCCATGCCCGCAGACCTCGCCGTCATCGGACTCGGCCACCTCGGCCTCCCCCTCGCGCAGGCCGCCACCGCCGCCGGCATCCCCACCATCGGCTACGACACCGACGAGCGCGTCATCGCCGAGTTGCGCGCAGGCCGACCCCCGGTGGACGGTTCCCTCACCGCGGCCGAGATCCGCCGGATGGCGTCCGGCGGCTTCCGCGCCACGACCGATCCGGCCGAGCTCGGCCGGGTCCGTACGACCGTGATCTGCGCGCCGACGCCGCTCGGCGAGGACCGGGCGCTGGACCTGTCCGCGGTCGGCGAGGCGGCCCGGGTGCTGGCCGCGCGGCTGCGGCCGCACACCACTGTGCTGCTGGAGTCCACCGCGTACCCCGGCACCACCGAGGAATACCTCCGCCCGATCCTCGAAGAGGGCTCGGGGCTGCGGGCCGGGCGCGACTTCCACCTCGCGTATGCGCCCAGCCGCCTGGACCCGGGCAACCGCGGCTTCGGCTACGCCGGGATGCCGAAGGTGATCGGCGGGCTGACCCCCGCCTGTACGGAGGCGGCCGCGGCCTTCTACGGGCGGATCAGCGACCGCGTGGTCCGGGCCCGCGGGGTGCGCGAGGCCGAGGCGGTGAAGGTCCTGGAGACCAACTACCGCCACGTCAACATCGCGCTGGTCAACGAGATGGCGGTGTTCTGCCACGACATCGGCGTCGACCTGTGGGACGTGGTGCGCTGCGCCGAGACCAAGCCCTTCGGCTTCCAGGCCTTCCGCCCGGGCCCGGGTGTCGGCGGCCACGGTCCGGCGATCGACCCCAACTACCTCTCGTACAAAGGGCGCAGCCTCGGCTATCCGCTGCGGATGGTGGAGCTGGCGCAGGAGGTCAACGGGCGGATGCCGCGCTATGTCATCCAGCGCTGCGCGACGCTGCTGAACGAGCACGGGAAGTCCGCGCGCGGCGCCCGCGTCCTGCTGCTGGGCGTGACGTACAAGCCCGATGTCGGCGACCAGGAGGGCTCACCCGCCCGCGAGATCGCCTCCCGGCTGATGGAGATGGGCGCGCAGCTCAGCTACCACGACCCGTACGTCCCGCAGTGGAGCGTCCTGGGGCGGCCGATTCCGCGCGCCGACTCGCTGTACGAGGCCGCCGCCGCCGCCGATCTGACGCTGCTGCTGCAGCACCACAGGACGTACGACCTTCAGGGGCTCGCGGTGAAGGCCCAGCTGCTGCTGGACACCCGCGGCGCGACCCCGGCGGGCGCCGCCCACCGCCTCTGACGACACTCGTGCGGCCGCCCGCCGGCCGGTGAATCCGGCGTCCCGGTGCTAGCGTTCCGGACGGACCACCGGACAGGGGGAGTTGGACGGGACATGAGCACCCCCCAGGGCCGCTTGGCGCTCGGCGTCACCGCGGGCGCCGCGGCGGCCTGCCTCGGCGCCCTGCTCCTGGGTTCGCTGCAGGGCGCTGCCGGGCCACGCGGGCACGAACTCGGCTACTGGGCGCTGGGCATCGGGCTGCTCGTCGGCGCCACCCTCGGCAAGGTGGGCGGCCGCAGCCGGGCGGTCGCGCTGTGGGGTATCCCGCTGGCCCTGGCCGGGGTCGCCCTCGCCCAACTCCTCGCCGCGGCCATGCAGGTCGACACGGACACCCTGCTCGTATGGCGGCTGGGCCCGGCCCTGGACTACTGGCTGAGCGAGATCCTCGGCAAGAACGACTTCACCTTCTACACGGTGGCTGCCCTGGAGGGGTATCTCGTGGCCCAGCGGGTGGCCGAGTAACGCCCAAGCCGCCCTTTGCAGATCCTTAGGGCAGCCACATCCGCACAACTTCTGCTGCTTGCAGGCTAATTGACCATTCCACGGCGACAGATGTCCCGGCCGCGTTCCAGCCATGTCACGGACGGTGGAAACGCATTGCCGGACTGTCAGCGCGAACTGCTAGCCTTCTGGCCGAATTTCAGTCAACCGCACTCCAGTCCGACTCGTCCCCGGAGTGCGGTTTCCACCACAACCTTCATCCCCGGGGGAATCACATGAGCCAGTCCTGGCAGCAGCAGCCTCAGCAGCCCGGCAACCCGTACGGCCAGCAGCCCGCGGCACCGGGCGGTTTTCCGCCACCGGCACCCGCCCCGCGCCAGGGCAACGTGGGTCTCGCGATCGTCGCGGCGGTCGTCGCGGCGCTGGTCAGCGCGGGCATCTACGCCGGCATCCTCTACGCGACCTTCGACGAGGAGAAGATGGAGGTCACGCAGATCGGCTACGTCGCCATCGGCGTGGGCGCCCTCATCGGCCTGGCCCTCGGCAAGCTCGGCGGCCGCGGCGTGGGCCTGCAGGTCCTCGGCGCGGTGCTCGGCGTCATCGCCGTCGTCCTCGGCGAGCTCTACGGCTACGCGCTGATCATGGCGGAGTACGCGCCGGGCGCGCCCGCCGCCACCGAGATCTTCTTCCAGCACTTCGGCGACCTGTACGACGGCTGGAAGGAGGAGCTGGACGGCATCAGCTACCTCTTCTTCGCCCTGGCGGCCGCCGCCGGCTTCAGCGTCACCAAGCGGCTGTCGGACTGACGCCCGCACCAAGACAGGTGATGTGAAGGGCCCCGGCCGCTCGATGCGGCCGGGGCCCTTCTCCGTGGTGCGGCGCAGGCGTCAGCGCTTCGCATGCTGGGCCGAGGGAGCCACCGTCACCTCGACGCGCTGGAACTCCTTGAGGTCGCTGTAGCCCGTCGTGGCCATCGCGCGGCGGAGGGCGCCGAAGAAGTTCATCGAGCCGTCCGGGGTGTGGGAGGGGCCCAGCAGGATCTCCTCGGTGGTGCCGACCGCGCCGAGGTTCATGCGCTTGCCGCGCGGCACCTCGTCGTGGACGGCTTCCATGCCCCAGTGGTGCCCGCGTCCCGGCGCGTCCGTCGCGCGGGCCAGCGGGGAGCCGATCATCACCGCGTCCGCGCCGCAGGCGACCGCCTTCGGAAGGTCGCCCGACCAGCCGACGCCACCGTCGGCGATCACGTGGACGTACCGGCCGCCGGACTCGTCCATGTAGTCCCGCCGGGCCGCTGCCACGTCCGCGACCGCGGTCGCCATCGGCACCTGGATGCCCAGGACGTTACGGGTCGTGTGCGCGGCGCCGCCGCCGAAGCCGACGAGCACGCCCGCGGCACCGGTGCGCATCAGGTGCAGCGCCGCCGTGTACGTGGCGCAGCCGCCGACGATCACCGGGACGTCCAGCTCGTAGATGAACTGCTTGAGGTTGAGCGGCTCGGCGGCGCCTGAGACGTGCTCGGCGGAGACGGTCGTACCGCGGATGACGAAGATGTCGACGCCCGCGTCCACCACGGCCTTGGAGAACTGCGCGGTGCGCTGCGGCGACAGCGCGGCGGCGGTGACGACGCCGGAGTCGCGCACCTCCTTGAGGCGCTGCCCGATCAGCTCCTCCTTGATCGGGGCGGAGTAGATCTCCTGCATGCGCCGGGTGGCCGTACGCTCGTCCAGCTCGGCGATCTCCGCGAGCAGCGGCTCCGGGTCGTCGTACCGGGTCCACAGGCCCTCGAGATTCAGGACACCCAGCCCGCCGAGCTCGCCGATCCGGATCGCGGTCTGCGGGGAGACGACCGAGTCCATGGGTGCCGTGAGGAACGGCAGCTCGAAGCGGTAGGCATCGATCTGCCACGCGATCGAGACCTCCTTGGGGTCGCGCGTCCGCCGGCTCGGCACGACGGCGATGTCGTCGAACGCGTACGCCCTGCGGCCGCGCTTGCCGCGCCCGATCTCGATCTCAGTCACGTGTCTGGCCTTTCCCTCAACGTCTGCGCTACCAGTATCCCCGACGCCCCCCACCCACAACGCCAGCGCCTCCCGCGTAACGCCCCCGCTCGCTCGCGGGCCTCGGAGGCCGCTCATCCCTCCCGCCACCTCCAGCCCGGCCCCGCCGACACCGCCGCCGATCCCCCACGCCGGGCGCCTGCGAGCCCGGACCTGAACCCGACCCAGCCGACCGCACCCAGCCCACAGTCGGCAACCTCCGGGGAACCCGCGGAAATGGCCCCCATTGGGCAGAGCGCGGCCGACCGGCTTCAGCCCGACCCAGCCGGCCACACCCAGCCCGCAGCGGGCGACCTCAGGCGAACCCCGGAGATCACCCCCACCCAGGCGGAACCCGACCCAGCGGGTCGCGGGGCCCCGGCGCGGTGGCTCCGGCCGGGCCGGGCGCTGCCCAACGAGGCAGGCGCAGCCGGGCCGGGCGCGGCTCGTAGCGCTCGCGCTCCGCGCCCCTCGGCGCCGGCCCGACGCGACCTGCCCCTGGTTCCCCCTGCATCGCAGGGGGAACCAGGGGCAGGTCCCAAAGCGGCGGCTGGGCGGGGGAAGAGCTCGGGCGCGCAGCGCCCCGGTACGGCCCGCGCGGAGCGGCCCCGCCGTCGAGGCGACTAGCGTCGCGTGTAGTTCGGCGCCTCCGTCGTCAACTGGATGTCGTGCGGGTGGCTCTCCTTGAGGCCCGCCGCGGTGATCCGCACGAAGCGGCCCTTCTCCTTCAGCTCCGGGATGTCGGCCGAGCCGACGTACCCCATCGACGCGCGCAGGCCGCCGACCAGCTGGTGAGCCACGGAGGACAGCGGACCACGGTACGGGACCTGACCCTCGATCCCCTCGGGCACCAGCTTGTCCTCGGACAGGACGTTGTCCTGGAAGTAACGGTCCTTCGAGAACGAGCGCGCCTGCCCGCGCGACTGCATCGCGCCCAGCGAGCCCATCCCCCGGTACGACTTGAACTGCTTGCCGTTGATGAAGACCATCTCGCCCGGCGACTCCTCGCACCCGGCGAGCAGGCTCCCCAGCATCACCGTGTCCGCACCGGCCGCGATCGCCTTCGCGATGTCGCCGCTGTACTGCAGGCCGCCGTCGCCGATCAGCGGCACGCCCGCAGCGCCGCAGGCCCGCGCCGCCTCGTGGATCGCCGTCACCTGCGGCACCCCGATGCCCGCGACGACACGCGTCGTACAGATCGAGCCCGGCCCCACGCCGACCTTCACGCCGTCCACGCCCGCGTCGATCAGCGCCTGTGCGCCGTCGCGCGTGGCGACATTGCCGCCCACGATGTCCACACTGATGTTGGACTTGAGCTTCGCGATCATGTCGAGGATGCCGCGGCTGTGGCCGTGCGCGCTGTCCACCACCAGGAAGTCCGCACCGGCCTCGACCAGCGCCTGCGCCCGGTCGTACGCCTCGTCCCCGACGCCGACCGCCGCCCCGACGACCAGCCGGCCCTCGTCGTCCTTCGCCGCGTTCGGGTACTTCTCGGCCTTGACGAAGTCCTTGACCGTGATCAGACCCTTGAGCACGCCGTTCTCGTCGACCAGCGGCAGCTTCTCGATCTTGTGGCGGCGCAGCAGCTCCATCGCGTCCTCGCCGGAGATGCCGACCCTGCCGGTGACCAGCGGCATCGGGGTCATGACCTCGCGGACCTGACGGCTGCGGTCCAGCTCGAAGGCCATGTCGCGGTTGGTGACGATGCCGAGCAGCTTGCCCGCGGCGTCCGTCACCGGCACGCCGCTGATCCGGAACTTCGCGCACAGCGCGTCCGCCTCGCGCAGCGTCGCGTCCGGACGGACGGTGATCGGGTCGGTCACCATCCCGGCCTCGGAGCGCTTCACGAGGTCGACCTGGTTGGCCTGGTCCTCGATGGAGAGATTGCGGTGCAGCACACCGGCACCGCCCTGACGGGCCATCGCGATGGCCATCCGGGCCTCGGTCACCTTGTCCATCGCCGCGGAGAGCAGGGGGACGTTGACCCGTACGTTGCGCGATACGCGGGACGAGGTGTCGACCGCGTTCGGCAGCACCTCCGACGCGCCCGGCAGCAGCAGCACGTCGTCGTATGTCAGCCCGAGCATCGCGAATTTCTCGGGCGTTCCGTCGACGTTGTCAGTCATGACACCTTCCCCAGTGCTCTTGCCCAGCGCGGACTCCCATGCTAACGGGCTCCGAGTGCCCCCGATTCCGCCTCCGATCCAGGGCCGGAGAGGTGTGGATCACGTACGGATACGGGTCACTGCTCCGCCAGCGCCCGCAGCCTGCTGAGCGCCCGGTGCTGGGCGACCCGGACCGCGCCCGGCGACATCCCCAGCATCTGGCCCGTCTCCTCCGCGGTCAGCCCGACCGCGACCCGCAGCAGCACCAGCTCCCGCTGGATCTCGGGCAGGTTGGCCAGCAGCTTTCTCGCCCATTCCGCGTCACTGCTGAGCAGCGCGCGCTCCTCGGGCCCGAGCGAGGTGTCGGGCCGCTCGGGCATCTCGTCGGACGGCACCGCCGTACTCCCCGGCCCGCGCATGGCCGCTCGCTGCAGATCCGCGACCTTGTGCGCGGCGATCGCGACGACGAAGGCCTCGAAGGGGCGGCCGGTGTCGCGGTAGCGCGGCAGCGCGCACAGCACGGCCAGGCAGACCTCCTGCGCCAGGTCGTCCACGAAGTGCCGGGCATCGCCGGGCAGCCGGGACAGCCGGGTGCGGCAGTAGCGCAGCGCCAGCGGGTGTACGTGGGCCAGCAGATCGTGAGTGGCCCGCTCGTCCCCGTCGACCGCGCGCTGCACGAGTGCGCCGATCTCCCCCGGGCCTCCGGCCATGGGGGTACCCCGGGTCTCCTCCTCGCGCATCAGTCCATGGTGCCTTGGCGCTCTGCGGTCCGCGGCACCGCGTCCCCCGTTGTGCACCGAAGCGTTATGCACGGCCGCACTAGCACTCACGTCCCACGCCTCCCCCTTTCGGGTGTTACCCATGCCGTCCCCGACAACCCGCGGACAGCTTCCGACCCGCGCCTCGGGGCGCCGGGCAGAGCTTGTCCGTCCTGAGGTTCTTCGGGCCGAGTGAGAAGCCCCGGCCCCTGCCGGGGAGGAGTCACACCTCCAAGGATGCGGCATCCCGCGAGGTTTCGGCCCCCAGACGCCGACGCAGTGAGGTCGCGGTACGCGCCACCAGGTCATATGGCACGCACCGCGACCTCACTGCGCGACGCGTCACACCGCCCTCAGCGGACCAGGCCCCAGCGGAAACCGAGCGCGACGGCGTGCGCCCGGTCCGAGGCGCCCAGCTTCTTGAAGAGCCGACGCGCGTGGGTCTTGACGGTGTCCTCGGAGAGGAAGAGCTCGCGCCCGATCTCGGCGTTGGAGCGGCCGTGGCTCATGCCCTCGAGCACCTGGATCTCGCGCGCGGTGAGGGTCGGCGCGGCGCCCATCTCGGCAGACCGGAGCCGACGCGGGGCGAGCCGCCAGGTGGGGTCGGCGAGCGCCTGCGTGACGGTGGCCCGCAGCTCGGCGCGCGAGGCGTCCTTGTGCAGATAGCCACGGGCACCCGCGGCCACCGCGAGCGCGACGCCGTCCAGGTCCTCGGCGACGGTGAGCATGATGATCCGGGCGCCGGGGTCGGCGGAGAGCAGCCGGCGCACGGTCTCGACTCCGCCGAGCCCGGGCATCCGTACGTCCATCAGAATCAGGTCCGAGCGGTCGGCTCCCCAGCGGCGGAGGACTTCCTCGCCGTTGGCGGCCGTCGTCACGCGCTCGACGCCGGGCACGGTCGCGACCGCGCGGCGGAGCGCCTCTCGGGCAAGCGGGGAGTCGTCGCAGACGAGGACGGATGTCATGGCCGCCCTCCGCAGCTGATGCGCGTCACCTTGAGCCTCCAGGCTGGTACTAAGTCGTCACCTGAGCGATTGACCGCCTCGGACATCTGCCCGAGTGCTTGTCTCGTCAACCGCCTCCGCACTCTCAACGACGGTCACCCGAAAGAGTTACGGGTTCGGCGGCGTCCTTCAATACTCTACGTGAGGGAGCGGTCACCCGGCAGCTGCACCGCGTGAGCGCTGGTCAGCGGCGCATGACTGGGACCCTTCGAATGAGCCATGCCCTATTTGGCCGCTTTTCTTCACATCTGCTGGTGTCTGTCGCTAGATTCGCAATGAGTCATATTTACATCTACTTACACAGTTGATGTACGGTCGTGGGCACTTGATCCACCGGAACCCATTCCGAGGGGATGAGCAATGGCAGACTTCTCCCGCCTTCCCGGCCCCAACGCCGATCTGTGGGACTGGCAGCTCCTGGCCGCATGTCGAGGGGTCGACAGCTCGCTCTTCTTCCATCCGGAAGGCGAACGGGGTGCGGCCCGGAGCGCGCGAGAGGCCTCCGCCAAAGAGGTCTGCATGCGATGCCCGGTCCGTGCCGAGTGCGCGGCGCACGCGCTGACGGTACGGGAGCCCTACGGCGTGTGGGGCGGACTCACCGAGGACGAGCGCGAGGAGCTGATGGGACGGGCACGGCACCGGCTGATCGCCACCAGCAGCAACTGACGAAACGTTTCTTCATCCTCGGTGCCGCGCAACCGCGCGACCCTCAGCGCGCCGCGAGTTCCAGGTGCTCCCCTGTGGCCTCGAGTGCGGGCACGCGCGCGAGGTCCGGCAGCGTGAGCGCTACGACCTCCCCCCGCCCCACCGGCTCCCCTTCCACCGTCACGGCGCCCTTGACCCGCACCGTCCCCCAGCTGAACGCTGGGACGGGCCCCACCAGGGCCGGTGCGGGCAGCAACGCCACTCCCTGACCTGCGCCGACAAGACCGATCACCGCCGGATAGTCGTCCGTCGCGAAGTCGATACGCGGCGTGAAGCCCGCGTTCTCGCACACCTCGACCCGATGGCGACGGCACCGCGGGCACCCCGCGATCCAGGACTCCCCGGCCAGTTCCCCGATGCCGACCCGGTCGGCGCCCGCGAAGGCGTGCCCCTCGGGGACGACTCCGACCAGCCGGTCGGTGAGCAACGGCCGTACGACCAGGCTCTCCCTCCCCCATAGCTCCTCGGGCATGGGCCGCGACCCCACCGATGCCTGCTCCGTGTCTCGGACGCCCGGAGCCGAAGGCCAGCGCGATCTCGCGGTCTCCGGCCCGCAGCATCTCCGACGTGACGGGCCTCGATCATGGCTCACCCATAAAGCGAGTCTTTGAGGCGGGCGGCCGTAGTGCGCCCGGGTCTGACGACGTCGCCCATACCGGAGTATGGTCGCGGTATGGCGAAGAAGAAGATCACGATCAGCCTCGACCCGGAGCGGTTCGCGGCGATCGAGGAGCTGGTCGCCCGGGGGCAGGCGGACTCCGTCTCCGGGTGGCTGGACGAGGCCGCCGCGCGCCGGATCGGCGAGATCGAGCGCGCCCGCCGCGCCGTTGAGTGGATCGCGGGCCGCGCCAAGGCCGAGGCCGCGCCGGGCGAGTGGGAAGAGGCCCTGGCCTGGGCTCGGGAGATGGACAGGCGTCGCGGGGACGGCTCGAGCACGGAGCACGCCGCGTGAGCGGCGGCTACATCCTCGACCACACTGCCGTCCGCGCGCTCGCGCACGGCAGCATCTACATGGCGGCACGGGTGTTCCGCTCGGTCGAGACCGCGCAGCCGCTGTACGTACCGGTGCTCTGTCTCACACAAGGGCTGGCCGAGTCCGCGCTCGCCGACGTCCGGCAGCAGATAGAGGCCGCGTTCGCGGCGCCCAGCTTCGTCTTCCGCCCGCTGGACGAACTCGGCTGCTGGGCGGTGGCCCAGATCGCGGCGGAGCGAGCGGTCGACACGGCGACGGCGCACGCAGCGCACCTGGGCCTGTCGACGGGACTGCCGGTGCTGACCAGCGCGGCCGCCTCGTACAAGCAGGTGGACGCGCGCGTGGAGACCGAGAGCGTGCCGTGATCCGAGGGGCTGTCGAAGCGGCAGCCGCCGGACGCTAGCGTTCCGCCATGACGACTGCACTGATTACGGGAGCCACCGCAGGGATCGGGGCCGCGTTCGCGCGGCGGCTGGCCGCCGACGGGCACGATCTCGTGCTGGTGGCCCGCGACGTCACGCGGCTGCGGGAGCAGGCGACCGAGCTGCACGACCGGCACCGGATCGAGGCCGAGGTGCTGCCCGCCGACCTGGCGGAGGACAAGGGCATCGCGGCGGTCGAGGAGCGGCTCGCGGACCCGAAGAACCCGGTGGATCTGCTGGTCAACAACGCGGGTTTCGGCAACAAGGGCCGCTATCTCGAGGTCCCGATGGCCGAGGAGCTGCGGATGCTCAAGGTGCACTGCGAGGCGGTGCTGCGGCTGACGAGTGCCGCGGCGGAGGGCATGCGGGAGCGCGGGCGCGGCGGGGTGGTGAACGTCGCGTCGGTCGCGGCGTTCGTACCGCGGGGGACGTACGGCGCGAGCAAGTCGTGGGTCGTGCAGTTCACGCAGGGTGCGGCACGGGATCTGGCCGGCTCGGGGGTGCGGCTGATGGCGCTGTGCCCGGGATTCGTACGGACCGAGTTCCACGAGCGGGCCGGGATGGGGACGGAGAACATTCCCGGCTGGATGTGGCTCGACGCGGACAAGGTCGTCGCGGCGGCGATGCAGGATCTGGCGCGGGGCCGGACGGTGTCCATCCCGGACGCCCGTTACAAGGCGCTGATGGGGCTGGCGAAGCTGGCGCCACGGGGTGCACTGGGCGGGATCTCGTCCCGTACGGGGCGGCGCTACGGCCCCAACTGACCCAGACACAGGCGGGCATTCGTCACTAAAATGGACGAGTCGGACTCACCGCGGGAGGCGCCATGACATTCGTGCAGATCATCGACTGCAAGACCAGCAAGCTCGACGACATGAACCGTCTCATGGACACCTGGGTCGAGCAGACGCAGGGCAAGAGGACGGCCACCCACTCGATCGTCGGCCGCGACCACACGGACGCCAACCACCTGGTCGAGATCATCGAGTTCCCCTCGTACGAGGAGGCGATGAAGAACTCCAACCTGCCGGAGACGGACCGGACGTTCCAGGAGATGGTGGCGCTCTGTGACGAGATGCCCACCTTCATCGATCTCGACGTGGTGCGGGACGAGCCGCTCAACGCGGCGACGGCCCGCCGCTTCTTCGAGGAGATCGCCGGCGAAGGCAAGCTCGACCTGATCGGCGAGCTTTTCGCCCCCGACTACCGCGACCACGACATCGGGAAGGCCGAGGAGTCCACGGTCGGCTCCGACGTCCTCCGGCAGGACGTCACGCGCTGGCGCGGCGCCTTCGACTTCCGCTTCGCGCTCGACGACCAGGTCGCCGAGGGCGACAGGGTCGTGACCCGGTGGACCTGGACCGGCAGGCAACGCGGCGACTTCATGGGCATCGCGCCCACCGGCAAGGAGTGCACGATGACCGGGACCACGATCTTCCGGTTCCGTGACGGCAAGATCCAGGAAGGCTGGTGGTACTACGACATGCTGGGCCTGATGCGGCAGCTCGGCGCGGCCGTAGCCTGACGCGCCAGAAAGCACAGGCGCGGACGCGAACAGACGCACACGCGCAACAAAGGCACACGCGCAACAGACGCACGAGAGCCCGCCGCTGAGCGGCGGGCTCTCGTCGCAGGTACGCGGTCAGTGCGCGTGGCCGTGACCGTGACCGGCCGCCGGCTCCTCCTCTTCCTTCTTCTCCACCACCAGCGTCTCGGTGGTGAGCAGCAGGGAGGCGATGGAGGCCGCGTTCTCCAGCGCGGAGCGGGTGACCTTGACCGGGTCGATGACGCCGGCCTTCACCAGGTCGCCGTACTCGCCGGTCGCGGCGTTGAAGCCGTGGCCCTTCTCCAGCTCGGCGACCTTGGAGGTGATCACGTAGCCCTCGAGGCCCGCGTTCTCCGCGATCCAGCGCAGCGGCTCGACGACGGCGCGGCGCACGACGGCGACACCGGTCGCCTCGTCGCCTTCCTTGCCGAGGCTGCCCTCGAGCACCTTCGCGGCGTGGACGAGCGCGGAGCCGCCACCGGAGACGATGCCCTCCTCGACCGCGGCGCGGGTCGCGGAGATGGCGTCCTCCAGGCGGTGCTTCTTCTCCTTGAGCTCGACCTCGGTCGCGGCGCCGACCTTGATCACGCAGACACCGCCGGCCAGCTTCGCGAGGCGCTCCTGAAGCTTCTCGCGGTCCCAGTCGGAGTCGGTGGCCTCGATCTCGGCCTTGATCTGGGCGATCCGGCCCTGCACGTCCTCGGCCTTGCCGGCACCGTCGACGATCGTGGTGTCGTCCTTGGTGACGGTCACGCGGCGGGCGGAGCCCAGCACGTCCAGGCCGACCTGGTCGAGCTTGAGGCCGACCTCCTCGGCGACGACGGTGCCTCCGGTGAGGGTGGCCATGTCGCCGAGCATCGCCTTGCGGCGGTCGCCGAAGCCGGGGGCCTTGACGGCGACGGCGTTGAAGGTGCCGCGGATCTTGTTGACGACCAGCGTGGACAGCGCCTCGCCCTCGACGTCCTCGGCGATGATCAGCAGCGGCTTGGAACCACCAGCCTGGATGATCTTCTCCAGCAGCGGCAGCAGGTCGGCGATCGCCGCGATCTTGCCCTGGTGGATCAGGATGTACGGGTCGTCGAGGACCGCTTCCATCCGCTCCTGGTCCGTCACGAAGTACGGCGACAGGTAGCCCTTGTCGAAGGCCATGCCCTCGGTGAAGTCGAGCTCGAGACCGAAGGTGTTGGACTCCTCGACGGTGATGACACCGTCCTTGCCGACCTTGTCCATGGCCTCGGCGATCAGCTCGCCGACCTGCTTGTCCTGGGCGGACAGCCCGGCCACAGCGGCGATGTCGGACTTCTCGTCGATCGGGCGGGCGGTGGCGAGCAGGTCGTCGGAGACGGCCTTGACGGCGGCGTCGATGCCCTTCTTGAGGGCGGCCGGAGAGGCGCCCGCGGCGACGTTGCGCAGCCCCTCGCGGACCAGCGCCTGGGCCAGGACGGTCGCGGTGGTGGTGCCGTCACCCGCGATGTCGTTGGTCTTGGTCGCCACCTCCTTGACGAGCTGGGCGCCGAGGTTCTCGTACGGGTCCTCGACCTCGATCTCGCGGGCGATGGTCACGCCGTCGTTGGTGATGGTCGGGGCGCCGAACTTCTTGTCGATGACGACGTTGCGGCCCTTGGGGCCGATCGTCACCTTCACGGTGTCGGCAAGCTTGTTGACGCCACGCTCGAGGGCGCGACGGGCGTCCTCGTCGAACTTCAGGATCTTCGCCATGGTTGCGTATGTCCTCTCATTGCGATCCTCGGCCGCCCCTGGAGCGGCCGCCATCGCTCGTACGAACTGCGCCCCGGACGCCCGGTTGTTGAGACACGGGAGCCGGGGCGCAGATCACAAACGTGGGTGAATTACTTCTCGACGATCGCGAGGACGTCGCGAGCCGAGAGGACGAGGTACTCCTCGCCGCTGTACTTCACCTCGGTGCCGCCGTACTTGCTGTAGAGCACGACATCGCCGACCTTGACGTCGAGCGGGATGCGGTTGCCCTCCTCGAAGCGGCCCGGGCCCACGGCCAGGACGACGCCCTCCTGGGGCTTCTCCTTGGCAGTGTCCGGGATAACCAGGCCAGAGGCCGTGGTCTGCTCGGCGTCGAGCGGCTGGACCACAATGCGGTCCTCGAGCGGCTTGATGGCAACCTTGGTGCTGGCGGTCGTCACGATCCGACCTCCCCCTTCGGAGATCTCACGGGGTTGACTGTCTGAGGTGGCGACCTGGTAGATCCGTCGTCGCGGGTGCCGGATCTGCCCGTCGCTGAGTGTCTGGCACTCCCTGGTGGAGAGTGCCAAGCCGAGACTATGACGGCGTTAGCACTCAGTCAACTAGAGTGCCAACGAGCTGACGGCGCGCCGCGCGTCCGCCTCCCGGCGAGGAGACCACGGCGAGGGGGCGCCCCGCGGCAGCCTCCTGCACGGGCCTGGCCTTTACCGTCGCGGCCTGGGGCTGGGGCCAGGAGAGCACCCTTCTCCGCGCCGTCAGACGTAGTCCTCGAGGCGGGCCAGCGCGAAGCCCTGGGCGGTGGCCGTACGGACCACGCGGCGGATGACGTCCGGCATGGTGCCGCCCCACTCACCGCGTCCGCGGAAGTGGGTGAGGATGATGTCGCCCGGACGGAACCTGCGGTCGCCGTCGCCGAACTCGATCCGGCCGGGGAACGCCTCCTCGCTCCACAGCGGGACCACGGTGATGCCGCAGGACCTGGCGGCGCGCAGCGTGTCGCGGTCGTAGCTCCCGTAGGGCGGGCGGAAGATCCGCGGCCGGATGCCGAACTCGCGCTGGATGGTCTCCTGCTGACGGCAGATCTCCTTGCGCTGGCCCGCGTACGAGAGCGAGCGCAGATCGCGGTGGCTGATGGTGTGGTTGTTGATCGCCACGTCGAGAGCCTGCAGTCCGCGGAAATAGTCGTAGTCGTCGCGTACGACGTAGTCGCTGAGGAAGGCGCTGGCCGGCACACCGAGCTCGCTCAGCATGCGGATCAGCCGCCGGTCCTTGTGGGCGCCGTCGTCGATCGTCAGGAAGACGACGCGGTCGCGGGTGGGGACCCGGGCGATCACGGGCGGCAGGCCGGAGCCGCGCGCGAGCCCGCGGGGTGTGGTCAGGTGCAGCTTCGCGGCGGGCGGGGGCGGCGGAAAGAGCGGCAGGCGGTGCAGGCCCCACTTCCGGGCCAGGGCGATTCTGACGGCCTCGGCCCTCACCAGCTCGCTCGAGTAGATGTCCAGGGCGCGGGTGGTCCCGGACCGCAGCCGGGAGGCGGCCGCGCCGCTGCCGGGCGTGCCCTGGGCGCCCGCGGACCCGCCCCCGGCGCGCTGGGCGTCCGCAGCCTGCCCGGACGGCCGCTTGCCCGGCGTGGCCGCCGACGCGCCGGGCCCTGAACCGGACGCCGCGCCGGGCGCTTCTCCGGGCCTGTGCGGCGCGCCCGCCGCCATGCCGGGCACCGAGTCCCGCGCCGGCGCACGCACCCCGCCGATGCGCCCGGCCCCGCTCGCCGTGCCCTCCAGGGCGTACGTCGCGTCCGGGGCGCGCACCGTCCCCAGGGCGGCGGCGTGCCGCTGCTCGGATCCCGGACTCGATCTGTCCCTCGGCGCACGGTCGGGTGGCTGGCCGCAGGCACCTCCGACCACGCCGATGAGGATCAGCACGGCGGCGCCGCGGACACTCGTGCCCCATCGCCAGATCTGGGCAGTTTTTTCGTTTTGTCGTACAAGCTGCATGGCGTCGCATCCTGCCAGGGCCGCCGGCGTACGCGGCCCCGACACCGCCGTCGCGCCACGCCGCTCCACCGCTTGGCCCACACGCCGGAGGAGGAGCGACCGGCACAATTGACCGGGTGAACGACCTCGACGCCTTCGCCGCCCTGCTGACCGACGAGGGCCGGGCGCTCCTCGCCGACCTGCGCGACTACGACCCCGCGCAGGAGCTCGCGACCGCCACCCGGCTGCGCCGCGAGCACCCGGCCGAGCTGGTCACCGCCGCCCTCGGACAGGCCCGGCTGCGGCAGCGGGCGGCGGCGAAGTTCGGGGCCGACGACGCGGCCGTCATGTTCTTCACCCCGGACGGCGTCGAGCAGGCGACCCGTACGTCCGTCGCCTCGTACCGCGCGGGCCGCCTCGCCGCGCTGGGCGTACGGCGCGTGGCGGACCTGTGCTGCGGGATCGGAGGCGACGCGATCGCGCTCGCGCGGGCGGGCATGGCGGTGGTCGCCGTCGACCGCTCTCCGCTGACCTGCGCGGTCGCCCGGGCCAACGCCGAGGCGCTCGGGCTCGCGGACCTCGTCGAGGTGCGCTGCGCGAATGTGACGGAGACCGAAGCGGCCGCGTACGACGCGGTGTTCGCCGATCCCGCCAGGCGCGGCGCGTCCAGAGGGTCGGCGCGGCGGGGGTTCCCCCGGACGGAGTCTGGGGGAGCCTCCAGCCGGGGTGGTGGTCGGGCGGCGGGCGGGCGGATCTTCGATCCGGAGGCGTATTCGCCGCCGCTGTCGTGGGCGGTGGAGGCGGCGCGCAAGACCCCGTACGCGGCGCTGAAGATCGCGCCCGGGGTGCCGCACGAGGCGGTGCCGGACGACGCGGAGGCCGAGTGGATCTCGGACGGCGGCGACGTGAAGGAGGCCGTCCTCTGGTTCGGCACCGGCGTGGCGGGCGGGCGCCGCGCCACGCTGCTGCCGGGCCCGCACTCCCTCATCGGCTCCGGCCTGCCCGCCCCCGCCGCGGGCCCGGTCGGCCGCTTCCTCTACGAGCCGGACGGCGCGGTCATCCGCGCCCACCTGGTGGCGGACGTGGCCGCGCAGCTCGGCGGCCATCTGATCGACCCGACCATCGCGTACGTGACGTCGGACGAGCTGCACCCGACGCCGTATGCGGCCGCGTACGAGATCACGGACGTGCTGCGCTTCAACCTCAAGGCGCTGAAGGCGCTGCTGCGCGAGCGCGAGGTGGGGACGCTGACGGTGAAGAAGCGCGGCTCGGCCGTCGAGCCCGAGGAACTCCGCAGGAGGCTCAAGCCGCACGGCCCGAACGCGGCGACGGTCTTCCTCACGCGCGTGGCCGGCGAGCCCTCCATGCTGCTGGGGCACCCGGCGGAGGACTTCTCCCCTGGCGCCCCAACCAGCGGTGGATGAGGGCCCCATCCCGGCTGCGGGCGGAAGCCTTCCGCCGAACCGCCCTAGACCACGTCGACGGACTCGAAGCGCCAGCGGTGCACTGGGCGGCGCGCCAAGTCGCCCCCCGGCTCCGGGAGTTCGGGCAGCTCGGCCTCGTACGGAGCGTCCCACCAGGTGATGACCAGGACGCGGTCGCCGGGGGCCGCGAAGGTCTCGCGGCGCAGCGGCGACGGTACGAGGTCCTGTTCCCGCGCCCACTTCAGGAGTTCGGGACCCCGGCCCTCGGCCGCTCTCGCCTCCCACATCAGCGCGACGGTCACGAGGAGAGATTGCCCTTGCTCAACTCGTGCACGTGGTCGTGGCTGTGGTCGCCGGGGGCGGGTACGTGGGGGTGGGTCACCGGGAGCGAGGAGTCCGCGGAGAGGTCCCAGGCCGAAGCCGCCCGGCCGCGGGTCACCATCTCCGCGCCGAGGGACGCGACCATCGCGCCGTTGTCCGTGCACAGCTTCGGCCGCGGCACGCGCAGCACGAGACCCGCGTCCTCGCAGCGCCGCTCGGCCATCGCGCGCAGCCGCGAGTTGGCGGCGACGCCACCGCCGATCATCAGGTGCCCGACGCCGTTGTCCTTGCACGCCCGTACGGCCTTGCGGGTCAGCACGTCCGCGACGGCCTCCTGGAAGGACGCCGAGACGTCCGCGACCGGCACGTCCTCGCCCGCGTTGCGCTTGGCCTCGATCCAGCGGGCGACGGCGGTCTTGAGGCCGGAGAAGGAGAAGTCGTAGAGCGGGTCCCGGGGGCCGGTGAGGCCGCGGGGGAAGGGGATGGCGTCCGCGTCGCCCTCGCGCGCGTAGCGGTCGATGACCGGGCCGCCGGGGAAGCCGAGGCCCAGTACCCGGGCGACCTTGTCGAACGCCTCGCCCGCCGCGTCGTCGATGGTCGAGCCGAGCGGCCGTACGTCCGCGGTGATGTCGGAGGACAGGAGGAGGGAGGAGTGGCCGCCGGAGACCAGAAGCGCCATCGTCGGCTCGGGCAGGGCGCCGTGTTCGAGCTGGTCGACGCAGATGTGCGAGGCGAGGTGGTTGACGCCGTAGAGCGGCTTGCCGAGCGCGTACGCGTACGCCTTGGCCGCCGAGACGCCGACGAGCAGCGCGCCGGAGAGCCCGGGACCGGCCGTGACCGCGATCCCGTCGAGGTCGCTCGCCGCCACCCCGGCGTCCTTGAGCGCGCGCTGGATCGTCGGAACCATCGCCTCCAGGTGCGCGCGGCTGGCGACTTCGGGGACGACGCCGCCGAAGCGGGCGTGCTCGTCCACGCTCGACGCGATGGCGTCGGCGAGGAGGGTGTGGCCGCGGACGATGCCGACACCGGTCTCGTCGCATGAGGTCTCGATACCGAGGACAAGCGGCTCGTCAGCCATCGTTGGTCATTCCCTGTTCTGCGGAGTTGTTGGCCGAGTCGTTGGCCGAGTGGTTGGCGGAACCGTTGGCGGAATCGTTGACGGTCCGGTCTTCCGCGGCTTCGTCCGCGAAGGGTTCCGCGCGGCGCATCACCACGGCGTCCACGTTCCCCGGCTGGTAGTAGTTCGGGCGCAGGCCGATCGGCTCGAAGCCGAAGCGCTCGTAGAGCCGCTGGGCGCGGGTGTTGTCGATCCGCACCTCGAGCAGCACCTCGCGGCAGTCGAAGTCGCCGGCTCCCGCGAGGAGGTCGCCGAGGAGGCGCGCGCCCAGGCCCGTACCCCAGTACGCGCGGGCGGCTGCGATGGTCTGGATGTCGCCGGTGCGGTCGACGGCGGCGAGCCCGCCGTAGCCGACGATCTCGCCGCTCGCGGCGGGGCCCCCGCCCGCGCCGGTCTCGGCGACGATGTAGCGGCGGGTGGCGTGGGGTCCGCGCGCGTGGGCGAGCTCGGACCAGAACAGGCCCCGCGACCACGCGTCGTCGGGGAACAGCTCGCGCTCCAGCTCCAGCACGGGCTCGATGTCCCACCACCGCATCTCGCGCAGCGTGACAGTCCCGTTCGTCACCGCGGCGTGACCACCTTGTAGTTCGCCGGAACCTGCGCGTCCGGGCGGCGCAGGTAGAGCGGCAGGGGCGGCAGCAACTCCCTGCCCGTGGCGAGCTTCTCGGCCGCGAGCGCCGCGAGCGCGCCCGCGGACTGGAGCTCGGGCATGCCGTCGGGCACATCCCTGAAGACCTCGCGGTAGAGCAGCGCGCCCGCGCCGACCGACGGGAGCCCGGCGACCTCCGCGGCGATGTCGGCGGGCCGGTCGACGGCGGGGCCGGAGACGCGGGTGTGCGGGTCGGCGTAGCGCGCCCAGTAGACCTCTTTGCGCCGGGCGTCCGTGGCGACGGTGAAGGGCCCTTCGAGACCGGTCTGTCCCGCGGCGTACGCGATGCCGTCCAGGGTGCACAGGCCGTGGACGGGGGCGCCGGTCGCGGCCCCGAAGGCGGCGGCGGTCGCGAGTCCTACGCGCAGCCCGGTGTACGGGCCGGGGCCGACGCCGACGACGAACCCGGTGACGGCGCCGAGCTTCGCCCCGCCCTCGCGGAGCACCCGGTCGACGGCGGGCAGCAGCAACTCGCCGTGGCGCCGCGCGTCCACCTGGTGGGATTCGGCGACGACACCGTCTCCGTCATGGAGGGCGACGGTGACGGCGGGGGTGGCGGTGTCGAGAGCGAGCAGCAGCACACGTACAGACTACGGCGCGTCCGCCGTCCCCTGTCCCGACCCTGCGTGGGGCCTGAAGCGCTGGACCGAGGCGGGTCGGGCGTGGCCGGGGGCCGCCGGACCGGTGCCGCGGCAGGTGACTCGGGTCGCGGGGCGACGGTGCCGCGGGCCGGGCGCCTGAAAACGTGGGACAGGGGCCCGGGCACACGGGCGCTCCGCGTCAACAGCGCGTTCGCGCGGTGCTACCTTCGGGCGCGAAGGCGCAGGGCGGGAGCGGGGCGAGAGGCGGACGGCGTGGCACGGAGCAACTCGGGGACGATCGTGGCGGGGATGACGGCCGCGGCCCTCGCCGTGGTCGGCTTCCTCGCCTACCAGGCGTCCGCCACCGCGCCCGACGACCTCTCGACGGCCCGCCGCGACTCCTCGGCATCCTCCGGCTCCGCCGACCGGTCGGGGAAGCCGGCGGGACAGCAGGGCAAGAAGCAGCAGGCGCAC
Organism: Streptomyces sp. 8N616; assembly: GCF_052246385.1. Classification (NCBI taxonomy): domain Bacteria; kingdom Bacillati; phylum Actinomycetota; class Actinomycetes; order Kitasatosporales; family Streptomycetaceae; genus Streptomyces; species Streptomyces sp. 8N616. The sequence goes on from NZ_JBQQBY010000059.1 coordinate 34,892, forward strand.
CCCGTGCCCGCGGCCTCCGGCAGCGGCGTACGCATCGTCTACGCGCTGGGCGAGCGGCGAGTCTGGCTGGTGGGCGAGGACGACAAGGTGATCAGGACCTATGCGGTCGTGCCGAGCTCGGTCAGCCCGGCCCCCGGGCAGTACGCGGTCACGTCCCGCTCGGCCCGGATCGCCGGCTCGGACGGGGTGCCGGTGGAGCACGTCGTACGGTTCACGGCCGTCGACGGCGTGGTGGTCGGCTTCAGCGCCGCCGTCGACGGCTCCATGCCGGACCCGGGCGCCGGGCAGAAGACCGGCGGCATCCGGGCGAAGCGCACGGACGGAAAGGCGCTGTGGACCTTCGCCGCCATCGGCACCAAGATCATTGTGGTGGCCTGAGGCCCGTCGTTCCTCGCTCGATCCCCAGGCCGTAGGGAGTCGGGGGACATCACCCGGACGGGCTACGCGGCGTCGCGCCGCTCCTCACCCTCCGGGGCCGCCCCGGGGTCCGGCGCGCCGGACCCGACGGAGGCCGGGGGAGCCTCCGGTGGCGTGGACACGGCGGTGGCCGCGGCGCAGGACGCCAGCAGCTGGCTCATCGAAGGCTTCGGGCTCGGGCTCGGGCTCCTGCTCGGGCTCGGGCTCGGGCTCGCGGCGGCGGACTGCCGTGCCCCGGGTTCCGCCAGCGCTTGATCATCGCTCGGGCGCCCCTGCGTCAGCGCATCAGCAACGGGCTCATGGCGCGGCATAGGTGCCTCCCTGCGGGCTCGGGGCGTACGAGGTTAGGTAGACCTAACCAGGTCACTGTCCCCCATGTGACCACGCCCGGCACCGACCGCGCAACATCTTGCCGACGTCTTGTCGGAACGTACACACGAAGGCAATGTGCACGAGCGGCCGGGGCAGGCGGCGTGCTCAGCCCGCCAGCGGGGACAGGTCCGCCTCCGCCCAGCGCGGGCCGACGCCGGTGACCGTCACCTCGCGCACGTCGTTCTCCACGGTCTCGTCGCCCTCGGCCCGCCCGATGACGACGTGCAGCCGGTCCTCCGACAGCTCCTCGACCTTCCCCTCGCCCCACTCGACGATCACCACCGACTCCGGCAGCGACACATCCAGATCGAGGTCCTCCATCTCGTCGAGCCCGCCGCCCAGCCGGTAGGCGTCCACGTGCACCAGCGCGGGGCCACCGGTCAGCGACGGGTGCACGCGCGCGATGACGAAGGTCGGCGACGTGACCGCACCGCGTACGCCCAGGCCCTCCCCCAGCCCGCGGGCCAGAGTCGTCTTCCCGGCGCCCAGCGGCCCGGTGAGCAGCACGAGGTCGCCGGGGCGCAGCAGTTTCGCCAGCCGCCGCCCGAGCGCCTGCATCTGCTCGGGTCCCGAGATGGTGAGCTGAGCCGAGGTATCGGAGGCGGGCTGTGCGGTGACTGCGGTCTGCGCGGCGTATGTGGCGTCCATGCGTTTTCTCTCGTAGGGGATCACGGAATCACCGGCTCCAGCGTGAGGAACGCCACCGGTTCGCTACAGTCAGTATCGCGCCGTCAGGCGCCGGTCAGGGCTTGGCCGTCATGAGGGCGCCACAGCGGCCGAGTGAGAAGCCCCCTCCTCGGGAGGGGAGGAGTCACATGCGCCGATGGTACGGGCGAAAGCGGAACTGGGCTGAGCCGTCAGCCTCAGCCCCGGGCGCACCGCGGGACCCGTCCCGCGGTGTCCGCCGCCCCCGCCCGCGCCAGCAGATCCGCCAGCCGGTCCGTCACCGTCTCCGGGTGCTCCAGCATCACCAGGTGGCCCGCGTCCGGTACGAGCGCCAGCTCCGCGTCCGGCAGCAGCTCGGCGATGGCCTCGCTGTGCGAGCTGGGGGTCACCAGGTCCTCGGTACCGGCCAGCACCAGGACGGGCAGGTCCCTGAAGGCCGCCAGCGCGTCCGCCTTGTCGTGCTCCTGGAAGGCGGGGTAGAACTCCGCGACCACGTCGATCGGCGTCGACTCGATCATCCGCTCCGCGAACCGCGCGACCGCCGGGTCGACGTCGCGCGAGCTGAACGAGTAGCGCTTGATCAGCCCGGCGAAGAGATCCGCCGTCGCCCGCCGCCCCTTCTCGACCAGATCCACCTGCGAGCCGAGCGCCTTCAGCACGCCGGGCAGGAAGCGCCGTACCGCGTTGACCCCGGCCACCGGCAGGCCGTAGTTCACCTCGCCGAGCTTCCCCGACGACGTGCCGACGAGGGCCACGCCGACGACCCGCTCCCTTATGTAGCCCGGGTAATGGGCGGCCAGCGCCATGACCGTCATGCCGCCCATGGAGTGCCCCACCAGCGCCACGGGGCCCTCCGGCACCGCCGCGTCCAGGACCGCCTTCAGGTCGCGGCCGAGCTGGTCGATGCTGACGGGCGTCCCTTCGGCCTGCGCCAGGCCGCGCGCGGACTGGCCGTGGCTGCGCTGGTCCCAGTGGACGGTGCGGACCGCGCCGCGCAGCGCGGACCGCTGGAAGTGCCAGGAGTCCTGGTTGAGGCAGTAGCCGTGGCAGAAGACCACGGTCACGGGGGCGGGCCTGCGGCGGCCGAAGAGGCGGCGCCTGCGCGGAGCCTCCCGGTCCGGTTCGACCTCGTCGATCTCGTAGTACAGCTCGGTGCCGTCGTCGGACACCGCCCGGCCCGGGGCGCCGCGCAGCTGGCCGTACGGGCTCGCCGTGTCCAGTGCGATCCGTGCCTTCTCGCGCATGCTGCGGCCGACGGTCAGCCGTTCCATCGCCACCCCCGCGGCGGCGCCCGCCGCGACCACACCGATCGCGGCGCCCGCGACGCCCGCGACCACACCTGCGCGGCGCCAGCCGCCGGCTGCCGCCGCTGCCACGGCGTCCGCAGCCGCGCCCGCCGCAGCCGCGCCCACCCCCGTGCCCGCCGGGTTCCCAGCGGTGCTCTCGCCCATGATCGTGCCCGCTCCTCGTGGATGCCGTGCCCGTCCCCCCGTACCCTGCGGCGTCTGCGCATGGCGCCAGGCTCCACGGCCTCGTGTCGCGCCGTGTCGAGAACTACCGTGCCGTAACCGGGGCCTCCCGGCCGAGGGTTGTTGCCGTGCCGTTGCTCACGTGCCCGGTTCGTGTCCCGCGCACTCGCCCTCGTCCGCGACTTCGTCGGCTTCGCCCTCGACCACGCCCTCGACCGCGTCCTCGTTGACGTAGACGCGCGGCACCCGTGTTCCGATCCTGGTCACGATCTCGTACGCGATGGTGCCCGCCGCGCGTGCCCAGTCCTCCGCGGTCGGCTCCCCCCGGTCGCCCGGGCCGAACAGCACCGCCTCGTCGCCCACTTCCGCCGTGTCGCCGCCGAGGTCGACCACGAACTGGTCCATGGCGACCCGGCCCGCGACCGTCCGCCACTTCCCGCCGACGAGCACCGGGCCGGAGCCCGACGCGTGCCGGGGGATCCCGTCCGCGTAGCCGACCGGGATGAGCGCCAGGGTCGTCTCGCCCGGGGTGACGTAGTGGTGGCCGTAGCTCACGCCGTGCCCGGCCGGGACCCGCTTGATCAGGGCGATGTCCGCGGAGAGCGTCATCGCCGGGCGGAGACCGAAGTCGGACGGGGTGCCGACCTCCGGGCTCGGGGAGATGCCGTAGAGGGCGATCCCGGTCCGTACGAGGTCGAAGTGGGCCTCGGGGATGGTCAGCGTGGCGGGCGAGTTGGCGATGTGGCGGACCTCGGGCCGCAGTCCGGCGCGCTCGGCCGCCACGAGGGCGTCGCGGAAGACGCGCAGCTGGGCCGCGATCGAGGGGTGGCCCGGCTCGTCGGCGCACGCGAAGTGCGACCAGACGCCGGTCACCTCGAGCAGGCCCTCGGCCTCGGCGGCGCGTGCGGCGTCGACCAGCTCCAGCCAGTCGTCCGGCTGGCAGCCGTTGCGCCCGAGGCCGGAGTCGATCTTGAGCTGGACGCGGGCCCGGGGGGTACGGGGGCCTGGGGCCTGGGGCCGGGGGCTCTGAGGCTGGGGAGTCCGGGGCCGGGGGCCGCTCGCAGGGGCGTTGCTCGTGCGAGCGCTCGTACCGTCGCTCGTACGGGCTTCGCGGACCTCGCGGGCCGCGGCGGCGACCTCGCGCAGCGCCCACATCCCACTCACCGACATGTCGATGTCCGCCTCGATCGCCTCGCGCCATGGCCCGCCCGGCGTCCACAGCCAGCACAGCACCCGGCCCGTGTCGCCCGCCGCGCGCAGCGCGAGCGCCTCCTCCGGGGTGGCGGTGCCGAGCCAGCTCGCTCCGGCCTGGCGGGCGGCGCGGGCGCAGGGCAGGACGCCGTGGCCGTACGCATCCGACTTCACCACGGCCATCAGTTCCGCGCGGGGCGCGCGGGCGCGCAGCGCACGGACGTTGGCGCGCACGGCGGCCAGGTCGACCGCGGCGCGGGCGCGTATCGGGTTGGCGGGGGGCCTGGAGTGGACGCCGCCGGAGTGTGCAGTCATCGGGGACAGTCTCTCACCAGGGGTGTCGGAGCCGTACCGATGTGGGGCGGCCGAGGGGCGGCCGGTCCTTCGGGGCCTCACGAGCCGGTGCGCGACGCGTGCGGCGGGGCCGCAACGAGTCGCTGGAACCACGTACTTGGGCAGGGCGGGTGGACAGCCGCCTGGCCGGAGCCGGGATTCAGGGGATCGGAGGTTACGGGCGCCAGGCCGTGGGGGCGATGTCGCGCCAGGCTGTGGCGAGAGTCACCGCGACGTCCGACGCGCCGATCGGCCCGCCGTCGCGGCCCGCCGCGAGGCGGCCCGCGAGCCCGTGCACGTACGCGGCCACCGAGGCCGCGTCCCGCGCCTCGAGACCGGAGGCGAGGAACGCTCCCGCGAGTCCCGACAGCACGTCGCCGCTGCCCGCTGTGGCCAGCCATCCCGTCCCCGTCGGATTGACGCGTACGGGGCCGCCCGCCGCGTCGGCGACCAGCGTCGTCGACCCCTTGAGCAGGGCCGTGGCCCCGTACTCCGCCGCCAGTCGGCGCACCGACGTCAGCCGCGCCGCCTCGACCTCCGCCCGCGGTACGCCCAGCAGCGCGGCCGCCTCGCCCGCGTGCGGCGTGAGGACGGTGGCCGCGCGGCGGGTGCGGATCCGTTCGCGATCGAGCAGCCGCAGCCCGTCGGCGTCGACGAGCACGGGGACGTCCGACGCGACGACGTCGTCCAGCGACTGCCGGGCTTCCGCGCCGTCGCCGAGGCCCGGCCCGACGACCCACGCCTGCACGCGGCCCGCCTTCGACGGTGGCCCGGCGTGGACGAGCGTCTCGGGGAAGCGGGCGATCACGGCGTCCGCGGCCGGGCCGACGTACCGTACGGCGCCCGCGCCGCCGCGCAGCGCGCCCGACACGGCGAGCACCGCCGCGCCGGGGTAGCGGGCGGAGCCCGCCACGACGCCGACCACGCCCCGCCGGTACTTGTCGCTCTCCGCCGCGGGCATGGGCAGCCGTTCCGCGACATCCGCGTGCTGGAGCGCCTCGACGTCCGGCGTGGCCGGCAGAAGCGGGGCGAGGCCGATGTCGATGAGGCGGAGGGCGCCGGTCCGCTCGGCGGCGGGGTCGATGAGGAGGCCGGGCTTGTACGTGCCGAAGGTGACGGTCGCATCGGCGTGCACCGCGGCGGCCGCGACCTGGCCGGTGTCCGCGTCGACGCCGCTGGGCAGGTCGACGGCGACGATGGCGGCGCGGGATTCTCGGGCGGCGTCGACGCG
>NZ_JBQQBY010000060.1:0-37983 GCF_052246385.1 Streptomyces sp. 8N616
CGCCCGCGTGCCTCCCCGGTCCCGCGTGTGTGGGGCTCCCCACAACCGCCGCTGTTCCGGTCCAGCCGGAAGACCCGCACACGGCCGGGATGGTCGGCGGCGAGCTCCCGCGCCACCTCGTACGAGCCGTCCGTGCTGCAGTCGTCCACGATCAGGACCTCGACGCTGCGCAGGGTCTGGCCGAGGGCCGAGCGCACGGCGGTGGGGAGCCGCGCGGCATCGTTGTAGACGATCACGACCACCGACACCTCAGGTGCCGGCGCCGGGTTTCCGGTGGTTTCCGTGGTGCCCATCCGCCCCTCCGATCGGCTGAACCAAAGACTGATCATAACGCGCCAAACCATGACATCTCGTACAGTACGTGCGTGGTGTGACGGCGGTGGCACCGGAGGTGCGCGGGGTGTTGTCGGTGGTGGTGCCCTGCTTCGACGAGGAGCAGGTGCTCGAGGCGTTCAACCGGGAGCTGCACGTCCGGCTGCTCGAGCTCGGGATCCCGTACGAGGTGGTCTACGTCGACGACGGCTCGACCGACTCCACGCTATCCCTGCTGCGCCGGTTCGCCTCCTGCGACCACCACATCCGCTACCTCTCCCTGTCCCGGAACTTCGGCAAGGAGGCGAGCATGCTCGCCGGCCTGCGGGAGAGCACCGGCGACCAGGTCGTCCTCATGGACGCCGACCTCCAGCACCCACCCGCCTTCATGGGGCGGATGCTCGAGCTCCAGCGCGAGGGCTACGACCAGGTGGTCGCCCGCCGCTCCCGCGACCACGACGGCCGGATCCGGACCCTGTTCAGCCGCGGCTACTACCGGCTCGTCAACCACTGGGCCGAGGTCGAGCTGGTCGACGGCGCGGGCGACTTCCGGCTGCTGTCGCGCCGCGCGGTCGACGCGCTGCTGGACCTGGAGGAGCGCAACCGCTTCTCCAAGGGCCTGTTCTCCTGGATCGGTTTCACCACGGCCTTCTTCGACTACGCGGACACGCCGCGCTCGGGCGGCAGCAGCAAGTGGAGCTACCGCAAGCTCCTCAACTACGCGGTGGACGGTCTCGTCTCCTTCAACAGCAGGCCGCTGCGCCTGGCCATCCACATCGGGCTGCTGCTCTCCTGCCTGGCCTTCCTCTACGCCGCCTGGACCATCGGCGCGGTGCTGATCGGCGGCATCACCGCGCCCGGCTACGTCACCCTGCTCGTCGCGATCACCGGCTTCGGCGGGATGCAGATGGTGCTGCTCGGCCTCATCGGCGAGTACGTCGGCCGGGTCTACAACGAGAGCAAGCAGCGGCCGCACTACCTGGTGCGCGAGCGCACGCCCTCGGACGTGGCCCGGCCGCCGACGCTGCGGGCCCGCTCCTCGTGAGGGGGCAGCTGGTGCGCTTCGCGCTCGTGGGCGTGGTCAACACCGGTACCTACTATGCGCTCTACCGGCTGCTGTGCCTGTGGCTGCCGTATCTGGCGGCGCACCTCGGCGCGACCCTGCTGAGCATGGTCGGCTCGTTCTTCCTGAATGTCCGCTTCACCTACCGGACCGACCCGACCTGGCGGAAGTTCCTGCTCTTCCCGCTGACCAACGTCACCAACATCGTCCTGACCACCGCCGGAATCTACCTGCTGGTCTCCGTCCTCGGCGTGGACTCGCGCATCGCGCCGCTGATCGCCGCCGCCGGCGCGGTCCCCGTCACCTTCCTGGTCGCCCGCAGCATTCTGGTCGCCGCGTGAGGGCCGCCCGTGGGATCCGCGGGGTCCGCCGGTTCCGCGGCGCCGCGCTGGGCGCGGCCGTCGCCATGGCGGCGTTCGTGGTCTCCGGCGCCGTGCGCGGCACGTATCCCTTCGGCGGCCGCTCCCGGGCCGTCAACGACCTGGGCAACCAGTTCGTCCCTTTCCACGCCCACCTGTGGGACCTGCTGCACGGCACCTCCTCGGGCGATCTGTTCTTCAACTGGAACAGCGCCTTCGGGGTGCCGTACTGGGCCGAGTTCACCAGCTTCCTCGGCAACCCGTTCTCGCTGCTCGTGGCGCTCTTCCCGCGCCGCCTCGTGGACCTGGGCGTCTATACGGGCGAGGTGCTGAGCATCGGGCTGGGCGCGGCGGTGATGGCGCTGTGGCTGCGGCGGCTGAAGCCGGGGGCCTGGTGGCAGACGGGCCTCCTCGGCGCCGCGTACGGCCTTTCGGGCTGGACGCTGAGCGACGGCACGCCCGACCCGATGTGGCTGTGGGGCCTGACCGCCCTCCCCCTGATGCTGCTGGCCCTGGACCGCTGCACCCGCGACCGCGGGTGGCTGTGGGCGGCTCCCATGGTGGGCCTCGCCTGGGCCGGGAACTTCTACACCGCCATGATGGCCGCCCTCGGCACGGCCCTCGTCGGGATCGTGCTCCTGGCCACGCGCGCGTGGAGCCGGGGAGAGCGCCTGCGCTTCGTACGGAGGGCCGCCGTCGCCTTCGCGCTCGGCACGGCCCTCGCCGCGCCCGCCTACCTGCCCGCCTACCTCGCCAGCGGGAACGCCGTCCCGCTGCCGGCGCTGCCCTTCCACCGCCCGCGGCTGCTCGAATACGCGCTCCAGCTGCTGCCCGCGCAGCGCGCCTTCGGCGGCTTCCCCCGGTTCTTCGCGGGCATGCTCGTCCTGCTGCTGGTGCTCGCCTTCCCGCTCAGCCGGCGGATCCCCGCGCGCACGCGCGCGGGGTGGTGCGCGGCCCTGCTCGCGGTCGCCGCCTCCTTCTGCTGGCTGCCCACGGTCAAGCTCTGGCACGGCCTCTCCCAGCCCAACGGCAGCCCCTACCGGGCGGCCTTCGTGCTGACCGGACTGCTGGTCTCCGTCGCCTGGCTCTGCCTCGCCCACCGGCCGGGTCCGCGCCCGCTGCTCGCCGCGGGCGCGGCCGCCTGCGCCCTCGCCGCGCTGTCCGCGCACCACGAGAACGGGGTCGGCCCGCTCACCTGGCTCGTGGTCCTCGGCTCCGGCGGCGTGACCCTGGGCCTGCTGCTGGTCCTGCCGCGTACAGGGGGCCGTACCGCGCCGCCCGTCCTGGCTGCAGCGATCACGGTCGTGGTTTTCGCGGAGTCCGCCGCCAGCGCCGTGGCCGTCGACGAACAGCGCAACACACTGCGCTTCTTCGCCCCCAAACCGACCTGGGGCGCGCGGCACGACGCCGTGCGCGAGGCCCTCGACCGCACCCGCGGCTGGCCCGACCACCGCACCGACACCGGGCCCGCGGACATCGTCAACAACGACCCGCAGCTCCTCGGCAGCGAGGGCCCGGCCTACTACAGCAGCTACGTCCCGAAGCGGACCGCCCGACTCATGCAGCGCCTCGGCTACGCCTGGACGATGCACGGCCGCCATGTGATGGGCCAGAGCAACCCGGCCGCCGACGCGGTCTTCGCCATCGGCGCCCGGGTCCGGCACGCACCGGGCTCGGAGCGGGCGAGCGCCGTCCGCTTCCCGGCGCCGCCGCTGGTCACGGTCCATCCCCGGAAGGAGCCCCGGCTGCCCGCCGACGCCTCGGCGTTCGCCCACCAGCAGGCCGCTCTCGGCCATGAGGTGTACGAGCTGCCGCGGATCTCCATCAACCAGGTACGGTCCCGGTCCTGGATCACCCCGCCCAGGCTGCGCGAAGGCGGCCCGTACCGGCTGGCCGCCGGGGGCTCCCCGTACCGCATCCGCGCGCGCTGTACGCCGGGCCGCCGCCTCTACGTGCACGGCCCCTGGACTGACGCCAGGCTCGCCGGTCCCGGCGGGAAGACCGTACGGCTGTGGGGCGACTACCCCGCGAACGCCTCGGCCGCGAAGCCGCTCGGCACGGTCCCCGCGAGCGGGCGGGTCACCGTGACCGTCAGCCCGTTCGAGGACACCGAGTTGCCGACCTCACCTCTCGGGTGCCTCGATACGGGCGGGCTGCGGCGGGCGGTCGCGGAGCTGCGGGCCACCGGCGCCACGCGCGTCGAGGCGGGCGGGCACACGCTGCGGGCCACGCTCCCCGCCGGGTCGTCCGCCACCGCCGTGGTCGCCACCGCGCCCACGCCCGGCTGGCAGTGCTCCGTCGGCGGCAGCCCCGCCCGCAGCCCGGAGAGCCGCCTCGGACTGCTGGCCGTCCCGCTGCCGCCGGGCGCCGGACCGCGCGAGATCTCCTGCTCCTTCCGGCCGCCGGGGCTGCGCCTCGCGGGGGTCACCAGCGCGTCCGCGGCGGCGGTGCTGCTGCTCGCCATGGCACTGTCGGCCGCGCGCAGGCGCCGCGCGGCCGGGAACGGCCGCGGCCAGGGCGCCCCTCCTTCGCCGGGCACCGCGCCTGCGGCGCGGCCTTCTTCCCCCACCCGCCCGCCGTCCTAAGGGCGGGCGAGCGAGACGAGGCCCGCGGCGTGGGCGCGGGGTTACCCCGGCAGCTCGTACGGGGCAGGCAGCGGGAAGTACCCGTCCAGGAAAGGGTGCAGGAGCGCCACCTGCCCCTTGATGTCGGCCTCGTCCGACTGGGTGTCGTTGAGGCAGAAGACCGCCCGGTCGCGGTCGGCGAGCAGCCGGTCGAGACGGGCCGCGGCGTTCGGCCGGGAGAGGTCGATGTACGCGTAGTCGAGGTCGCTCGGCAGCGCCCGGCCCGTGTGGAACGCGTAGTAGTGGTGCAGCGAGGACGGTATGGAGATGTCCTGGAGGCTGCGGAAGCGGTGCGAGGCGGTGGCCCGGTGCGCTTCCACGAACTCCTCCTCGATCTCCTGCAGCACGCCGCGGCGCAGCGCGTGCGGCACGTGCTTCATCTTCTGCACGGGCGTGGTGCCGAACCGCGCCTCGATCAGCGCCCGGTTGTTCTTGCCCGCCACCGATACGGGCACGTCCTCGTCCGACGGCGGGCCGAGCGGCACGAGCGCAGGCGAGGGGAAGAACTTCGTCAGCCCGTTGGCCAGGAAGAAGTCCTGCGGCACGGCCTCATGCCCGAGGAAGACGTCGTCGTTGAAGTACAGGAAGTGCTCGGACAGGCCCTCGATGTGGTGCAGCTGGCTCTCGATGGCGTGCGAGTTGAACGTGGGCAGCGCCTGCTGGTCGCGGAAGATCTCGCGGTGACCGACGATCCTGATGCGGGGATTGGAGGTGTCGAGCCAGCCGGGGATCTGGTCGTCGGTGACGATGTAGATGCCGCGCACCCACGGCGCGTAGGTCTCCAGCGAGCGCAGCGAGTAGCGCAGCTCGTCGCGGTTGGCGTAGCGGGCGGCGTTGGCCGCCTCGTCGTGGTACGCGCGGCCGGCGAAACGGGCGCGGCGGCTCAGCCACGCGGGGTCGGAGCCGTCGACCCAGGTGTAGACGGCGTCGATGGGGAAGGCGATGTCGCCGGGCAGCGGGTGGGTGAACTCCTCGCGGGTGCGCACCTGGAGGGGCACGGTGGCGCGCGGGCCCCGGGAGGCGCCCGAGCCGTGAGTGCCACGGGAGCCCTGGCTGTCGCGGGTGTCTTGGCTGCCGCGGGAGCCCTGGCTGTCGCCGGGCACGTACGGCGCGGTGAACAGCGCGCCCGGGACCCGCACGGACCGGCCTCCGGCGGGCACCGACTCGGTGACGGCGTTGCGGCGCGGAGCCGTGAGCCGGCCGTCCTCGCGGGTCCAGAACTCGACGTCGCAGCCGTACGGGGTGCCGAGCACCAGCCGCTGCCGCGGGTCGGTGCGGAACCAGCAGATCCGCAGCGCCTCCGCCGAGGCCAACCGGCGCCAGACGCCCGGCTCGTAGCCGGGGCCGACGTGCTTCGGTTCGCGGCTGCCGTACGCGAGCGCGCTCACGTACCCGGGCAGTGTGCGGCACAGCCGGGCGAGGGCCGCGAGCGCACGGCCGCGGTCCTCGGCGGCGACGGCGACCACGGCTGCGCTGCGCTGTCTGCCCCGTACGCAGAAGTACGCGATCCCGGCCTCCTCCAGCGCCGCGGTGACCGCGCCGAGGTTCGCCGTCCGGGCCTGAACGGGCGACAGGTCGCGCTCCACCAGGGCTATGCGGGGCTGCCCCGCCACAACGGCGACCGTACGCCCCGGGACGGAGAGCAGGTCCTGGCGGCGGCCGGCCAGGTGGGCGGCGCGCAGCCGGTGGATCCCGCGGGCCGAGGTGAGTTCCCCGATGCGCCGCTTGACGCTGCGCCGCAGCTCGGGCGAGGAGCGTCCGGCGATCGCCCGGCGGATGCCCACGGGGACGGCCTTGCGGTAGACCGACACCAGCGCCGACGCTTCCGGATTGACCGGGGCACCGGCCACACTGCCGCGCCTGCGCAGTTCTGCCGCCCCCGGACCGGGCTCGGCTATGCCCTGTCCCTTCACTGAACCGCTCCATTCGTGGGTGAGCCGTTAGTACATCGTTGGACTGACGACTGCTGTTCCGAGTTGTGCGCATTGACATCGCAGTTCGCCTTTTCGTCCCCCGTGCAACCTCTTTGGCGGAGTGGCTGTCTTATGGATAGACGGAGGCTTTGCGGCATCTGCTGTTCAACACCTCGGTGACCCCGATCACCCCTGATGAGATGAAACAAGATGGTTTGGCCATGCTGAGAAACGGGTCCCTATGAGCGACGCCCTGCTGGCCCGCGCCGTCGGAGCCGCGCGGAAGGCCCGGACCACCGCGGTCCGGGTGCGTCGCCGCGTGGAGCGGATGAACACGGTCCTGGCGCTCGGCAGCCACGGCAGGCACCGTCCGCTGCTGCGGCCCGTCCACCTCTCCGTGCTCGGCGGCCGCACCCTCAACGCCGCCGTGCCGTTCCCGTCGCCCGTCGCCGGGATCCGCGCTGCCCGGCTCGAACTGCGCCATGGCAGCCGCCGGGAGTCCGTGCCCCTGGAACAGGAGCCATACGGGGACGGCGGCATGCTGCTGCTGACCGCCACCGCGCCGCTGCGCCACACAGTGAGCACCGCGTCGAGCATCGGGGCGAGAACAGTCGCGGGCGGCGGACGCGAACAGCCGCGCACCGGCGTGGACCTGAGCCAGGGGGTGTGGCGGGTCGCGGTCGTCGTGACCGACGGCGCGGGCCGCGAACTCCGGGCCGGTCTCGCCGCTCCCGCCCCGCACCCGGTCGAGGGCCCCACCCTCCCCCACCCCCCGAGCCCGGCCTCCGGCGCGCTGTTCCGGCCCGTACGGTCGGTCGACGGGCACGCGATGCTCAAGGTGACGGCGCCGCGCCGGCAGGCCGAGCTGACCGCGCTCGACCTGCGCTGGGACCGGGTGACCGTCCGCGGGCGGCTGGTCGGCGGCCGCGTCCCGCACGCGCCGTACGCGGCGGAGGCCGTACGGCACGGCGCGAGCGCCCAGGGCAAGGCAGTCCCGGCCCCCCTCCTCTGGGAGGGCGACACCTTCACCTTCGACCTGCCGCTCGCCGCCATGGCCGCGGGCGAACGCACCCAGCGCACCTGGGACGTCCAGCTGCGGTCGGGGCGCACCCGGCTCAGGGTAGCCAGGCGCCTGACCGGCATACGCCACCCCAAGAAGGTCTTCCGCACTCCGTACCGCGTCATCGCCCTCGAGGGCGGCGCGCTGCTGCGCGTGCACGCCCACGTCACCGCGGCCGGCGCCCTCGCGGTGACCTGCGCCGCCATCACCGCAACGCCGATCTACGAGGACGCATGAAGATCACGTACCTGCTCACCTGGGGCGACGAGATGGGCGGCACCGAGATGGCCGCCTACACCCAGGCCGCCCACCTCGCGCCGCGCCACGACGTCGAGGTGCTGAGCGTCTTCAGGACCAGGCCCGAGCCCTTCTTCGCCTCCGCGCGGCAGGTGAAGCGCCGCTACCTGATCGACAGGACCGGGCCCTACGAGCGGCCGGAGCGCGCCGGCGCCCTCGGCGAGGACGCCTGCCGCACCCTCGCCTCGCTCCCCAGCGAGCTGATCAAACCGTCCTGGGAGTCCACCTTCGACCGGCTCTCGGACATCGAACTCACCGCCGCACTCGGATCGCTGGACTCCGACGTCCTCGTCACCACCACCCCTGCGCTGATGGCGGCGGCGGCCGAGCTGACCCCCGCCCGCACCGCCACCGTCCACCAGGAGCACCGGGCCTCCCAGCTGCGCGGTGTGAGCGGCGAGCCGCTGCTGGTGTACGCGCCGCGGATCGACGCGCTGGTGTCGCTGACGGAGCGTACGAACGACTGGTTCGCGGACTCGCTCGGCGCCGCGGCCCCCGAGCTGGTCGCGATACCCAACGCCGTACCCGACGGCTTCCGGCCCCGCTCCGACCTCGACGGCAGGACCGTCGTCCTCGCCGCCCGGATGACCCCGGAGAAGCGACTCGACCACGCCATCAGCGCGTTCGGGCGGATCGCGGCCGAGCACCCGGGCTGGACCATGCGGATCTTCGGCGACGGGCCGCAGGAGGTGAAGCTGCGCCGGCTCGTCGAGGGACTCGGCCTGCACGACCGGGTCGAACTGCTCGGCCGCTCACGGCAGATGGAGGAGGAGTGGGCCAAGGCGAGCCTGTGCGTGCTGCCCTCGCGCAACGAGGCCTTCCCGCTGGTGCTGCTCGAGGTCTTCGCGGCGGGCGTGCCCGTGGTGGCGTACGACATCGTCACCGGGCCCGCCGAGATCGTCAGGCACGGGGTCGACGGCCTCCTCGTACCGCCCGGCGACATCGACTCCCTGGCCGTGGCCATGGACAAGCTGATGGGCGATGACGAAACCCGGTACGCGTACGGCAGGGCGGCCCGGCAGGGCGTTCACGAGCGCTTCTCCGGCCAGCGGATCACCGCCCGGTGGGACGAGCTCTTCGAACGGCTCGTCGCCCGCCGCGGTCGTGGTTCCGTGGAGCGCCTGGCGGCCCGCGCCGACCGGACCGCGCTGCGTATCGCCGCGGGCGGCACCCGCAGCTTCAGCGCCGCAGCGCCCGTCTCGCCGCTGGCCGCCTCGGGGGACGAGCAGAAGGCGCGCGAGATGCTGCTCCAGGCGCAGGACCGCACCGGCCGCCTGATCCGCTCGGCCGGGCGCCTCGCCGAGCTGCGCGACGACATCACCGCGCAGCGCATGGCCGACCTGAATCTCGAGCTCGCCGCGCAGGCGCTGGAGGACGGCGGGGTGCCGTACCTGCTGCTGCGCGACACCCGGAGTGGACACCGGGTCGCCGTGCCCGTGGAGAGCCGGTCACGGGCGTGTGAGGCGCTGGCCGCGGCGTTCCAGGGCGCTCCGGTGTACGCGGAGCTGATCGGCCCGCGCGGCGCCGCCCCCGGCGCCATGCTGGCGGAACGGCTGCGCGAGGCGGGAGATGTGGCGGGCCTGCGGGTCTTCAAGCCGGTGACGTCGGAGAGCAGGACCCTGCGGTACGGGCCCGCGTACGGCTGCACGGTCGAGTTCTGGGCGGAGGAGGACGGCGAGGACGCGGCGGATACGGCGGGCGCGGCGGCCTTGCCGGAAACCGCAGGAGCGGTGGGCACGACGGGGGGCTCGGGGGCCGCGGATTCGGGGAGCCCTGAGGAGGCCGCAGGCAGCGCGGCGGGCGGCGCCGCAGGCGCGCGCGCCGCTGCGTCACCGCGGTGGCGCAGCGCGCCACGCGGCACGACCCTGCGCGGGCCGCGGCTGCCCTCCCTGGTCCCCGACGCCACCCGTCGCGTCGGCGACCGCGACTACCCCACCGCCTCGGCCTTCACCGAACTCCTCATGTGGGACGTCGACTTCCCGGTGGACGCCGTCTACACCTGGGTGGACGACAGCGATCCGCGCTGGCGGGAGAAGCGGGCCCGCTGGACGGCGGCGCGGGAGGCACGGGAGGCACGGGAGGCACGGGAGGGCGGCGGCCGGGAGGCCGACAACGGCGACGTCCGCTTCCGCAACCGCGACGAGCTGCGCTACTCGCTGCGGTCGCTGGCGATGTACGCGCCCTGGGTGCGGAACATCTACGTCGTCACGGACGACCAGGTGCCGGACTGGCTGGACACCTCCGTGCCCGGCATCCGGGTCGTCGACCACCGGGAGATCTTCGCCGACCCCTCCCACCTGCCGACCTTCAACTCGCACGCCATCGAGAGCCAACTGCACCGGATCGACGGGCTGTCCGAGCACTTCCTGTACCTCAACGACGACGTGTTCCTGGGGCAGCCGCTGCGGCCCGACGCGTTCTTCCAGAGCAACGGCATGGCGCGCTTCTTCCGCTCCCCGACCGCGGTCCCGCCCACCGGCGTCACTCCGGACGACGAGGGCTACATCGCCGCGGGCAAGAACAACCGCGAGCTGCTGAAGCGGGCCTTCGGGCGGGTCGCGACGCACGGCTTCCTGCACGCGCCGCACCCGCTGCGGCGCAGCGTCCTGGAGGAGATCGCCGAGCGCTTCCCCGACGAGGTCGCGGCGACCGCGGGGAGCCGCTTCCGCGCGCACACGGACCTGTCGGTCACGTCTTCGCTCCACCACCACTACGGCTACCTGACGGGCCGGTCGGTGCCGTCGTCGATCTCCTGCGCCTTCGTGAACGCGGGCCGCTACGACCACCACACGGTCCTGACCAGGCTGCTGGCCGCCCGCAGCCACGGCGTCTTCTGCATCGGCGACTCGGCAGACGCGGAAGTCCCCGCCCCCGAACAGGACCGCGTACTGCGTGCGTTCCTGAGCGCGTATTTCCCGGTCCGCTCGCCGTACGAAACGTAGCCGGGTCGTGGGCATGCGTTCCTCCCCCAGCTACCGCTGGGGGAGGAACGCATGCCCACACCCGGACCTTCACTAGTGCGTGCGCAGCAGCTGCCGCATCGTACGCATCGCGACCGACAGATTCGCCAGGTCGAAGGACTCCGAACTCTGGATGTCCTCCAGAGTCGTGCGGGCCCTGCCCAGGATCGCCGCGTTCTTCTGCTCCCAGGTCTTGAAGCGATCCTCCGGCGACGCACCGCCGTTCGCCGACGCCAGGATGTCGGAGGTGAGCGCCGCATGCGCCGCGAACAGGTCCTCGCGGATCGCGGCGCGCGCCATCGACTGCCACCGGTCGGCCCGCGGCAGCTCGATGATCCGGTCCATCAGCTGGCTGATCCGCAGCCGGTCGGCCAGGTCGTAGTAGACCTCGGCGACCTCCAGCGGCGTCCTGCCCGTGCGGTCCGCAATCGCGACGATGTCGAGCGTCGGGAAGGCGGAGGAGAAGCCCGCGACGCGCTCCCCCAGCTCGGCCGGCACCCCGGCCTCGGTCAGCTCGTCGTGGATGTTCTGGTACCAGTCCAGGTCGGAGCCCTTGAGCAGCTTGGGCAGCTGGGCCCAGACCTCCGTGACCCGGTCGCCGAAGAACTCCACGTTCTCGGCGAGCCGCAGCGGCTGCGGCCGGTTGCCGAGCAGCCATCGCGTAGCCCGCTCGACCAGCCGCCGCGAGTGCAGCCGGATCCGGGTCTGCACCGCCGCCGGAACCTTGTTGTCCAGGGCCTCGACCTCGTCCCAGACGTAGCCCAGCTTGAAGATCGCGCGGGCCGCGGTCTGGGCGCGCACGACCTCTTCCGTGGACGCCCCGGTCTCCTCGCGCATCCGGTGCAGGAAGGTCGTACCGGCGCTGTTGACCGTGTCGTTGACGAGCACCGTCGTCACGATCTCCCGGCGCAGCGCGTGGTTGTCGATGTGCTCCCGGAACCGCTCGCCCAGCGCCTTCGGGAAGTACGCGTGCAGCAGCCGCTGGAGGTACGGGTCGTCCGGCAGCTCTGTGGCGATCAGCTCCTCGGCGACTGTGATCTTCAGGTAGGCGAGGAGGACGGCCAGCTCCGGCTGGGTCAGGCCGCGGCCCGCGCCCAGCCGCTCCCGGATCTGCCGGTCGGTCGGCAGGAACTCCAGCGCCCGGTCGAGGCGGCCGTCGCGCTCCAGCTTGCGGATGAAGCGCTGGTGGGCGTGGAGGAGGCTGGGGGCCTGGGCGACGGCGTTGGCGAGGGCCACGTTCTGCGCGTAGTTGTTGCGCAGCACCAGTGCGCCGACCTCGCCGGTCATCTCCGCGAGCAGCTTGTTGCGCTGCTTCACGGTCATGTCGCCGTCCTCGACGACCTTGTTGAGCAGGATCTTGATGTTCACCTCGTGGTCGGAGGTGTCCACACCGGCGCTGTTGTCGATCGCATCGGTGTTGATCTTGCCGCCGTGAGCGGCGAACTCGATCCGGCCGAGCTGGGTCAGGCCCAGGTTGCCGCCCTCGCCGACGACCTTGACCCGCAGGTCCTGGCCGTCCACCCGGATCGCGTCGTTGGCCTTGTCGCCGACGTCCGCGTGCGTCTCGGTGGACGCCTTCACGTACGTACCGATACCGCCGTTCCACAGCAGGTCGACCGGGGCCTTGAGGATGGCCTTCATCAGGTCGGCCGGGGTCACCTTGGTGACGCGCGACTCGAGCTCCTCTCCCAGGGCGGCGCGCATATGGGCGTTGACCGGGATGGCCTTGGCCGAGCGCGGGAAGACGCCGCCGCCCTGGGAGAGGAGCGAGGTGTCGTAGTCGGCCCAGGAGCTGCGCGGCAGCTCGAACACGCGGCGCCGCTCGGCGTACGAGACGGCCGCGTCCGGGTTCGGGTCGATGAAGATGTGCCGGTGGTCGAAGGCCGCGATCAGGCGGATGTGCTCGGAGAGCAGCATGCCGTTGCCGAACACGTCACCGGACATGTCGCCGACGCCGACGGCGGTGAAGTCCTGGGTCTGGGTGTCGTGGCCGAGCTCGCGGAAGTGCCGCTTGACCGACTCCCAGGCGCCGCGGGCCGTGATGCCCATGCCCTTGTGGTCGTAGCCGGCCGAGCCGCCGGAGGCGAAGGCGTCGCCGAGCCAGAAGCCGTACGCCGTGGCGACCTCGTTGGCGATGTCGGAGAAGGTCGCGGTGCCCTTGTCCGCGGCGACGACGAGGTAGGTGTCCTCCCCGTCGTGGCGGACGACGTCCTTGGGGGGCACGACCGCGCCGCCGACCAGGTTGTCGGTGATGTCGAGCAGACCGGAGATGAACGTCTTGTAGCAGGCGATGCCCTCGGCCAGCCACGCGTCGCGGTCCACGGACGGGTCCGGCAGCCGCTTGCCGACGAAGCCGCCCTTCGCGCCGACCGGCACGATCACGGTGTTCTTCACCATCTGCGCCTTGACCAGGCCGAGGATCTCCGTACGGAAGTCCTCGCGGCGGTCGGACCAGCGCAGGCCGCCGCGTGCGACCTTGCCGAAGCGCAGGTGGACGCCCTCGACGCGCGGCGAGTAGACCCAGATCTCGTACGCCGGGCGGGGCGCGGGCAGGTCGGGGATGGCCTGCGGGTCCAGCTTGAGCGAAAGGTAGCCGTGCGGCGCGCCGTCCTGGGAGTGCTGGAAGTAGTTGGTCCGCAGGGTGGCCTTGATGACGGTCAGGAAGGAGCGCAGGATGCGGTCCTCGTCCAGGCTGGCCACCTGGTCCAGGGCCGCGTCCAGCTCCTCAAGCAGGGCGTCGGTCAGCTCGACGCCGGCTCCCTGGCGCGCCGGGGACATCCGGGCCTCGAAGAGGTTCACCAGCAGCCGGGTGGTGTGGACGTTGTCGCGGAGGGTGTCCTCCATGTAGTCCTGGCTGAAGGTGGAGCCCGCCTGGCGCAGGTACTTCGCGTAGGCGCGCAGCACCGACGCCTGTCCCCAGGTCAGCCCGGCGCGCAGCACGAGCATGTTGAAGTTGTCGCTCTCGGCCTGGCCCGTCCAGACGGCGGCGAAGGCGTCCTGGAAGCGCTCGCGGGCGTCGTCGGCGAGGTAGTCGCCACCGTTCTGCGTCGGGGCGGGCATCCGCAGCCCGAAGTCGTAGATCCAGGCGCTGGAGCGGTCGGCGCAGCGCAGCTGGTACGGCCGCTCGTCGATGACCTCGACGCCGAGCCGGTTGAGGACCGGCAGGACGGCGGAGAGGGACACCTGGGCGCCGGACTTGTAGATCTTGAAGCGGCGCTCGCCGGGAGCCGCGCCCACGGGCTCGTACAGGCTGAGCTCGAAGTCCCGCTCACCGCCCTCGGGCGTGAGCCGCTCCAGGTGCTGGAGGTCGGAGACCGCGGCGCGCGGCGAGTAGTCCGCCTTGTAGCCCTCCTCGAAGGCGTTGGCGTAGCGCCGCATGAGCTCGGCGGCGCGCTCCTCGCCGACCTCGGCGTTCAGTGCCTCGGAGAAGCCGTCCTCCCAGGAGCGGGCGGCCTCGGCGAGCCGATTCTCGATGCGCTCGGCGTCGGCCTCGGTCAGGTCGGGCAGCTCGGTGCCGGGCTCGACGCGGACGACGAAGTGCAGCCGGGTGAGCACCGACTCGGTGCTCATGAGCGTGAAGTCGACGCTGGTGCCGCCCAGCTCCTCCTTGAGGATGTTGGTGAGGCGCTGCCGGACGGTGGTGTTGAAGCGGTCGCGCGGCAGGTAGACGAGCGCTGAGTAGTAGCGGCCGTACTCCTCCTGGCGCAGGTACAGCCGCAGCCTGCGGCGCTCCTGCAGGTAGAGGACGCTGGTGACGATCTCGCGCAGCTTGTCGACCGGGGTCTGGAACAGCTCGTCGCGCGGGTAGGTCTCGAGGATCTGCAGCAGGTCGCGGCCGTCGTGGCTGTCCGGCGTGAAGCCGGCGGTGACCAGCACCTGCTCGACCTTGCGGCGGATGACCGGGACGCGGCGCACGGACTCGGTGTACGCGGCCGAGGAGAAGAGGCCGAGGAAGCGGCGCTCGCCGACCACGTTGCCCTGCTCGTCGAACTTCTTGACACCGATGTAGTCGAGGTAGGAGGGGCGGTGCACGGTGGCGCGGCTGTTGGCCTTGGTCAGCACCAGCAGCTTGTGCTCACGCGCCTTGGCGCGGGCGTCGGCGGGGAGCCGGTTGAAGGACGGCGAGACGGGGTGGCCGTCGGCCTCCTTGTGCGAGGGGTCGGAGCGCAGTATGCCGAGGCCGGTGCCGGGGACGGCGGAGAGCACGTCCTCCTCGCCGTTGGCGGGCTCGGTGGTCAGCCGGTACTCGCGGTAGCCGAGGAAGGTGAAGTGGTCGTTCGCCAGCCAGCGCAGCAGCTCGCGGGCCTCCTCGATCTCCTCCCGCGGCAGGTCGTCCGGAACCGGCTCGGACTGCAGCCCGTCGGCCAGCCGGATCGCAGCGTCGCGCATCTTCTCCCAGTCCTCGACGGCCTCCCGGGCGTCGGACAGGACACGGAGCAGGTCGGCGGTGATCTGCTTGAGGTCGGAGCGGTCGGTCTCGCGGTCGATCTCTACGTGGATCCAGGACTCGGTGACCGCGTCGTGCGGCAGACCGCCGTCGCGGGGCGAGGCGTCGGGCAGGATCTCGATCAGCTTGCCGGTGAGATCGCGGCGGACGACGATCTGCGGGTGGATCACGACGTGGATGCCGCGGCCCTGGCGGGTCAGCTCGTTGGTGACCGAGTCCACCAGGAACGGCATGTCGTCCGTGACCACCTCGACGACCGAGTGGCTGCAGGTCCAGCCGTTCTCCTCGACGGTCGGGGTGTGGACGCGCACGTTCGCGGTGCCCTGCGGGCGGGATTCGGCGAGGCGGAAGTGGGAGAGTACGGCCCCCAGGATGTCGACCGGGTCGCGGTCGGCGAGGTCCTCGGGAGCGGTGTGCAGGTAGTAGCGCTGGAGGAACGCGGAGAGGGCCTCCGGAGCAAGGCCCTGCACCGGGTGTTGGCCCCCGGCGGGGCTGTTCTCAGCTACCCGGGCCGCCCGTGCGAGCAACTCGGCCTTGGCTTCGTCCAGCTTGGTCTGCATTGTCCTCTTGCTCCTGTCGCGCGCCGTTGCGTGACGTCGGTGATGTCGGCATCACGCCGCGACACGGGATCTCCGGTCGTAGTCGACGGTATGCCTCGGTGAGAGATGGCCGGGGCTGAATCGGCCATGTTCGCCGTCAGCTCCCCGGGCAGGAGATCAGCGGCGGCCGGAGCACAGTGGCTCACCGGGCGCTGGGCCGGGGCTACGCTGCCCCCGCCGCATGGGCCCCTCCTCCCCCGTACCAGGGGAGGCGGGAATATCGCGCTGATCACGGGTTAAGGCTATCGCCCCTGCGGGGGGAGGCGTCATGAGCCGTTTGTGTACAAAACCAGGGGCGGAAGTTTGACGTTCTGGACAGCGGCGCGAACGGCTCTTGGCAAAAAGCGACACGCGGTGTTTGTTGGGCGTGAGGGGTACGAATCGGCCCCGGATCGGACACTGCGAGGTGGGAGCGATGGCGCCGAAGATCTTGATGGTGACCGGGGACGCCGCGGAGTCGCTGGAGGTGCTCTACCCGTACCAGCGGCTGCGCGAGGAGGGCTACGAGGTGCACATCGCGGCTCCGAGCAGGAAGAAGCTCCAGTTCGTGGTGCACGACTTCGAGGACGGCTTCGACACGTACACCGAGAAGCCCGGCTACACCTGGCCCGCCGACCTGGCCTTCGCCGACGTCGACCCGGGGCAGTACGTGGCGCTGGTGATCCCCGGCGGGCGGGCGCCGGAGTACCTGCGCAACGACCCGGAGCTGCGGAAGGTCCTCAAGGCCTTCTTCGACTCGGACAAGCCGGTCGCGCAGATCTGCCACGGGCCGCTGCTGACGGCGGCGATCGACGGGCTGAGCGGGCGGCGCGTGACCGCGTACCCGGCGCTGGAGCTGGACATGCAGGCAGCGGGCGCCTCCTTCCGGGACGCGGAGGCGGTGGTCGACGGCACGCTGGTCTCGTCCCGGGCCTGGCCCGACCACCCGGCGTGGATGCGGGAGTTCCTCACGGTCCTGCGGGACAAGGCGCCGGTGGCGTGAGCCGCGGGGATGGCCGGCCGCGCTGCCCGCGGCCGACCGCCCCATCACCTCTCGGAGCCTGGGGCGGACCCCCCGTTTTCGTCCAGGAGCCCCGGTTCGTCTAGCCGTACAGGTCCTCGGCCGCCTCCACCGCCTCGGCGAGGCTGTCGACGACCGGGACCCCGGCCGTCTCGAGGCTGGCGCGGCTGTGCGAGCCGCCCGTGTAGAGCACGGCGCGAGCCCCCACGTGCGCTGCCGCAAGCGCGTCGTCCACCGCATCGCCGATGACGACGACACGGTCCCGCACGACGCTCCCGTCGAGCGCGGTGAGATGGCGCGCCATGTGCTCGGCCTTCCCCGTGTCCGAGCGCCCGATCCGGCCGTCCACGCGGACGAAGTGCTGCTCGATGCCGTGGGTGCGCACGATCGGTATCAGCTGATCGTGCGGGGCCAGCGAGCACAGCGACTGCGTCAGCCCGGCGGCCTGCCGGTCGGAGAGCAGCTGCCTGGCGCCATCGGTGAGCGCCGCGGTCTCCGCCCGGGACCAGTAGTGGCGGTGGAAGGTCGCGTCCATGACCTCCCACTCCTCATTGGTGGGCAGCCGCCCCAGCAGTCGCTCGTAGAAGCGGGGCACGGGTACGCAGTACAGGTCCCGGTAGCGGGCGAGGGTGATCGGCGGCAGGCCTATCTCGCGGAACGAGGCGTTCGTCGCCTCGATCACCGCATCGATGTCATGGAACAGCGTCCCGTTCCAGTCCCAGACGATGTGCGTCCCGCGTGACCCGTGCATCCCCATGAGAAGACGGTAACCGAGAGATCTGACAGACCGGCTCGTCAGCCGTTGTCGGGCCTGGTCAGCCGTTCCCACCCACGAGGTTCGGAACCTCCTGCGTGGCGTACCACAGCAGCTCGTGGTCCTCCGCACCATCCACCGTGAACTGGGCGTCGTCGTCGCCGAGGTCCGCGGCGCCGAGCGCGGCCGCGGCGGCCGCCACATCCGCCTCGGCGTCATCGGCGTCGAGGTGCACGGCGGCGACCTTGGCGAAGGGCACGGGCCGGGCGATCCGCACCGCGCCCAGCGACGAGGTGTCGAGGCCGCGGTCCGGGTCGGCGGCCGCGGCGCCCTCGGGGACGTCCACGGCGATGACGACCCTGCGGCGGGCTGCCTGCGGGTCGGCGGCGAGCAGCCGCAGCGAGCCCTGTGCGGCGCGGCTGAGCGCCGCGTACTCCAGCTCCTCGATGTCGTCGGAGACGTACCACTCGCGCAGTGCGGGGGTGACGGCGAAGGCGTCCAGCGGGCCGGACCCGGACCCAGTACCGGGCCCCAATTCGCCTGCCTTGTACGCCGCTGCGAGACCGGGGAGGGTCGTGGGGAGGTAGACGCGCATGGCTGCAGCATACGGGCGCGGGTCCCCCTTCGGGGTGCGGGCGCCCTTGCTCAACTGCCCCGTGGGTGCTGGGCCGTGACCCCGGTCGTCGGCCACGTCCGGCCGCACGCGGGGCCCTGATCTGCGCTCAGGCCACGTGATCACCCGGATAGGTGATCTCCGGCGGCCCTCCACGGCCTGGTACGACGTCGTTGCGGCGCGGCGACCCTGCCCCGTAGAAGTCTCCGCAGCGAAGTTACCGCCTGGTACCAGAGACCGGCCGACAACCGAGACCACGGGGACACGACCATGGACCACAGCAGGAGCCGGCCCTCCGGCCGCACGACCGACCGGCGAGCAGGCGACCGGCGCGCCACCGACGAGCGCGCGGTCGGCCGCCAGGGGCCGGGCCGCGGCCCGGCCGCCACGGCGGGTGCCGCACCTCCGCGGCGGCGCGATGTGCGGAGGCCCGGCGGCCCGCGCCCCAGCGGCGCAGGAGCCGCAGCAGCCGCGGGAGCCGTAGGAGCCGCGGGAGCCGTAGGAGCCGCCGCGGCGGCAGCCCTGCGCCGACGCGAGCTGGAGCGCCATCCCCGCTACTGGTTCGCCAACCGGCTCCTGCTGATCCTCAGCGGCCAGAAGCCCGTCCACTGGATGCTCGGGCACACCCTCGGCGCCGCGTACGACCAGTTGGTCCAGCTCGCCCCGCTCGCCCCGCTGCGTCCCGGGCCCACGGCGGGCGGCGGCCGTACGGCCCCGGTCGTGGCCCGCTGCGGCGAGTACCGGCCCGCGCCGGGCGTCATCGAGGCCTTCGCCCGGATCCTGTCCGGCGACCGCCTGACCGCCCTGGCCTTCCGGCTGGAGCGCTGCCGTGACGACCGCTGGCGCTGCTCAGCGGTCGAGCTGGGCGGCCTCACCCAGCAGCTGACCGGCGTCACCTAGCAGCGACCCGGGCACCGGCTCGAGCCCTCAAGGAACAGCACGGGCCGGGCCCCCGGCGGGGACCCGGCCCGTAAGGACCCTCCGTGAAGGCCTCCCGAAAAGGCCTCCAGTAAAGACCTTCTGCGTTACTTCTTGCGGCGGCGGCCGCCGGACTTCTGAGCCTTGCGGCGCTCGGCGCGCGTCATCCCGTCCGCCTCGGAGCGCGCGGGCCCGCCGTCCGTGGAGAAGTCGCCCTCCACGATGCCGCCCTCGCCGTCCACCTTGGGCGCGGAGAAGTGCAGCCGGTCGGGGCGCTGCGGGGCTTCCAGGCCCTTGGCCCGGATCTCCGTACGGCCCACGGCGGCGGCCGGGACGGCCTCCTGCGGGGCCTTCTCCAGGGTCGTCTTCTCGGCGGGCTCGGTGACCGGAACCTCCTCGACCTGCTGCTCCACCTGGACCTCCAGGTTGAACAGGTAGCCGACGGACTCCTCCTTGATGCCCTCCATCATGGCCGTGAACATGTCGAAGCCCTCGCGCTGGTACTCGACCAGCGGGTCCTTCTGGGCCATCGCGCGCAGGCCGATGCCCTCCTGGAGGTAGTCCATCTCGTAGAGGTGCTCGCGCCACTTGCGGTCCAGGACCGACAGCACCACGCGCCGCTCCAGCTCGCGCATGATCTCCGAGCCGAGCTGCTTCTCGCGCTCGTCGTACTGCTCGTGGATGTCGTCCTTGATCGACTCGGCGATGAACTCGGCGGTGATCCCGGCCCGGTCGCCGGCCGCCTCCTCCAGCTCCTCGATGGTGACCTTGCACGGATAGAGCTGCTTGAAGGCACTCCACAGCCGGTCGAGGTCCCACTCCTCGGCGAAGCCCTCGACGGTCTCGGCCTGGATGTACGCATCGATGGTGTCGTCCATGAAGTGGCGGACCTGCTCGTGCAGGTCCTCACCCTCGAGGACGCGGCGGCGCTCGCCGTAGATGACCTCGCGCTGCCGGTTGAGGACCTCGTCGTACTTCAGGACGTTCTTGCGGGTCTCGAAGTTCTGCTGCTCGACCTGGGACTGGGCGGAGGCGATGGCGCGGGTGACCATCTTGTTCTCGATCGGCACATCGTCCGGAACGTTGGCCATCGCCATCACGCGCTCGACCATCTGGGCCTTGAACAGGCGCATCAGGTCGTCGCCGAGCGAGAGGTAGAAGCGGGACTCGCCGGGGTCGCCCTGGCGGCCGCCGCGGCCGCGCAGCTGGTTGTCGATCCGGCGCGACTCGTGCCGCTCGGTGCCCAGCACGTACAGCCCGCCGAGCTCCTTGACCTCCTCGAACTCGGCCTTGACCGCAAGCTCTGCCTTCTCGAGGGCGGCGGGCAGCGACGCGGCCCACTCCTCGGCGTGCTCCACCGGGTCGAGGCCGCGCCGCCGCAGCTCGCCCTCGGCCAGGTCGTCGGGGTTGCCGCCCAGCTTGATGTCCGTACCGCGGCCGGCCATGTTCGTCGCGACCGTGACCGCGCCCTTACGGCCCGCCTGGGCGACGATCTGCGCCTCACGGTCGTGCTGCTTGGCGTTGAGGACCTCGTGACTGATGCCGCGCTTGGTGAGCTGCTGCGAGAGGTACTCGGACTTCTCGACGGAGGTGGTGCCGACAAGGACCGGCTGGCCCTTCCTGTTCTTCTCGGCGATGTCCTCGACGACCGCGTCGAACTTCGCGGGCTCGGTGCGGTAGATCAGGTCGGACTGGTCGAGGCGGGCCACCGGGCGGTGGGTCGGGATCGGGACGACGCCCAGCTTGTAGATCTGGTGGAACTCGGCGGCCTCGGTCATGGCCGTACCGGTCATGCCGCAGAGCTTGTCGTAGAGGCGGAAGAAGTTCTGCAGGGTGATCGTGGCGAGCGTCTGGTTCTCGTCCTTGATCTCCACGCCCTCCTTCGCCTCGATGGCCTGGTGCATGCCCTCGTTGTAGCGGCGGCCGGCGAGGATACGGCCGGTGTGCTCGTCGACGATCATGACGTCGCCGTCCATGACGACGTAGTCCTTGTCGCGCTTGAAGAGCTCCTTGGCCTTGATGGCGTTGTTGAGGTAGCCGACGAGCGGGGTGTTCACCGACTCGTAGAGGTTGTCGATGCCCAGCCAGTCCTCGACCTTGGTGACGCCGGACTCATGGATCGCTACGGTCCGCTTCTTCTCGTCGATCTCGTAGTCGCCGGTCTCGTCCTGGCCCTTCTGCGGGTTGGCCGGCTCGCCCTTGGTCAGGCGGGTGACCAGCTTGGCGAAGTCGCCGTACCACTTCGTGGCCTGGTCGGCAGGGCCGGAGATGATCAGCGGCGTACGGGCCTCGTCGATGAGGATCGAGTCGACCTCGTCGACGATCGCGAAGTTGTGACCGCGCTGCACCAGCTCGTCCTTCGACCACGCCATGTTGTCGCGAAGGTAGTCGAAGCCGAACTCGTTGTTCGTGCCGTACGTGATGTCGCAGGCGTACTGCTCGCGGCGCTGGGCCGGGGTCATGTTGGCGAGGATGCAGCCGACCGAGAGGCCGAGGAACTTGTGCACCCGGCCCATCCACTCGGAGTCGCGCTCGGCGAGGTAGTCGTTCACCGTGATCAGGTGGACGCCCTTGCCGGACAGCGCATTGAGGTAGGCGGGCAGCGTGCCGACGAGGGTCTTGCCCTCACCGGTGCGCATCTCGGCGACGTATCCGAGGTGGAGCGCCGCGCCGCCCATCAGCTGGACGTCGTAGTGGCGCTGGCCGAGCACGCGCTTGGCGGCCTCTCGGACGGTGGCGAAGGCCTCGGGGAGCAGGTCGTCCAGGCTCTCACCGTCGGCGTACCGCTCCTTGTACTCGTCGGTGAGCGCCCGCAGCTCGGCGTCGGAGAGGTTGACGAAGTCCTCTTCGATGGAGTTGACCTGGCCCGCGATGCGGTGCAGCTTGCGCAGGATCTTGCCTTCGCCTGCACGCATGAGCTTGTTGAAGACGGACACGTAGGTTGGTCTCCTTGCCGGTCGGGCCTGGCACGGTCAGAGTGCGCGGGCACGGCGGGACCAGCCCCCGCCGCAACGGCCATCGTAAGTCAGGACCCGGGCGCACCGGGAGGTCCGTCAGTACGTAGGGCCGTGTCACCCTCCGGAATAACGGACGAGCCGCACCGATCGTGCCCGGCGGACGCTGACCGGGCACGTTCTCAGCAGGGCCTTCGCCAGGGGGCCGCCGGCGCCCGGGCCGGGTTGTCAGTGCCCGGGTCTAGGGTGCGGCTCATGACCACGATGCCACTCCCAGTAACGGAACTGTCCGCGGACGAGGCCCGGAGGACAGCCCTCCGTGCCCAGGGGCTGCTGGGCGCACCGGACCGGCACGCGGGGGCGCGGGGCGTGCTGCGGCACCTCGGCGCGGTGCAGCTGGACACGATCTCGGTGCTGGCGCGGTCGCACGAGCTGGTGCCGTACGCGCGGCTCGGCGCGATGGGCCGCCCGGCGGTCGAGTCGGCGTACTGGACCGGGACGCACGCTTTCGAGTACTGGTCACACGCGGCATGCATCCTGCCGATCGAGGAATGGCCGCATTTCGCCTTCCGTCGCAGGGCCTACCGGGCCCGCCCGACCTGGAACCACGACCTGCCGGACGGTGCGTACCGCACCGTGATCAAGCAGCTGCGGGACGAGGGCCCGCTGACCGCCACGGAGCTGGGCGGCGCCAAGAACGGCGGCCCGTGGTGGGACTGGTCGGAGGCGAAGGTCGCGGTCGAGCGGGCCCTGATGTACGGGGAAGTGGTGTGCACCGAGCGGCGCGGCTGGAAACGGGTGTACGACCTCGCCGAGCGCGCCGTGCCCGATGCGCTGCTGCACGACGATCTGGACGACACCGAGTGCGTCCGGCGGCTCGTGCGCCTGGCCGGGCAGTCGCTGGGGGTCGGCACGCGGGCGGACATAGCGGACTACCACCGGCTCAAGGGCGAGCAGGTCGACGCGGTGATCGCGGACTCGGGTCTGGTGCCGGTCGAGGTCGCGGGCTGGGGGAAGCCCGCCTGGGCCGACCCGGAGGCGATGGCCTCGGAGCCGCGCGGGCGGCACCGTACGACGCTGCTGTCCCCGTTCGACTCGCTGATCTGGGACCGGCCGCGTACGGAGCGGATCTTCGGCTTCACGCACCGCCTCGAGGCGTACGTACCGAAGCCGAAGCGGATACACGGCTACTTCGCGATGCCGCTGCTGGCGGGCGGCAGGCTGATGGGCCGGGTCGACCCGGGGAGGGAGGGGAAGACGCTGGTGGCGCGGCAGGTGTCGCTGGAGGGGCGCAAGGCGGTGCGGCCCATGGCGCAGGCACTGCTCGAGGCGGCCGGGTGGGTGGGCTGCGAGGCGGTGCGCGTGGAGCGGGTCATGCAGCCCGAGCTCACGGCGCAACTGGTGGCGGCTCTGTCCGACTGAAGCCGGGCCGACTGGAGCTGTGACCGGCTGAAGCCCTGGCCGATGGGAACCCTGGCCCACTGGTGCCCGGCCGGAGCCGGGGGCCCCGGGCCCCTGGCCCGGCTACCTGATCTCGAGGATCTTCTCGCGCATCGCGTAGACCACGGCCTCCATCCGGGAGTGCAGCTGCAGCTTCTCCAGGATGTTGCGGACGTGGTTCTTGACCGTGTTCTCGCTGATGAACAACTCCTTGGCGATGTCCCGGTTGTTCATGCCCGTGGCGACGAGTTTGAGGACCTCGAGCTCGCGGTCGGTGAGCCGGGGCGCGGGCACCAGGCGCCGTTCGTCGGTGCGCTGGATCATCGACTTGAACTCGGTGAGGAGCTTGGACGCCATCGAGGGGCTGATCTGGGACTGCCCGTCGGCAACCGCGCGGATGGCGGTGGCCACCTCGTCGGTGGAGATCTCCTTGAGGAGGTAGCCGGTGGCCCCGGCCTTGATCGCGTCGTAGAGGTCGGCCTCCTCATCGCTGATCGTCAGCATGATGATCTTCGCGCTCGGGGCCACCTCCTTGATGGAGGTGCAGGCCTCGATCCCGCCGCGCTTTGGCATCCGGACATCCATCAGCACGATGTCGGGCAGCAGGTCGGCGGCCTTGTCCACCGCCTCCGCGCCGTCCCCGGCCTCGCCGATGACCTGGATGTCCTCCTCCTGAGCGAGGACTATCTCGAGCCCGCGGCGGAAGAGCGCATGGTCGTCCACCACGAGGACCCGGATCGGCTCCTTCCGTGGCTCGGCCGTGTCCGTACCGGGCGCGTCAACGCCCTCGTCGTCCCCGTCGGCTCCGGGCCCGAAGCTGTCCGCCATCGTTCCTCCCCCTGAAGGCCATGGCCCAAGGTTTTCGTGCCGGGCCAACCGGTCTCCACAGAGCGCGGGTTGGCTGCGCCGCCATGATTTCATGCCCGGGCGGCGGCGCGTTGCGCTCTTGGTCGCACAATGGTGCCCCCGGGGGCGCGAACGCGCTCCCGGGGGCGTTGAATTCGGCCGCTGTTCAGCGATTTTCCGTCGACTTTCCGCCGACTCCCGGCCAACGTTCGGTGAGCCTCGTGGGCCTCGTTGGCCTCGCGGGCGTTCCGTCAGCCGCCGAGGGCCCCGCCCGCGCCGTGCGGCGCTTCCTCCACCATCGGGTCGGATTCCAGGTGGATCACGCCGTAGTCGTAGGCGTGACGGCGGTAGACGACGCTCGGATGCTTGGTCTCGGAGTCAATGAACAGGTAAAAGTCGTGTCCGACCAGCTCCATCTCGTAGAGAGCCTGGTCGAGGGTCATCGGGGCGGCGGCGTGGGTCTTCTCCCGAACCACCAGCGGGCCTTCGCCCTGGACCTCGAGCGAGCCCATCCTCTTGGTGGGCACGCCCTCCTCGGCACGCTCGGCGACGGATTCGCCATTGAGGCGTGCGGCGAGCGGAGCGGTGGCAGCTGCGACGCTTGTCGGCGTCCGGCTACCGCCCCGGTGCACCCGGCGCTTGTCGGCCTGCTTACGCAACTGTGCTTCGAGCCTTGCTGTGGCCGCGTCGAGTGCGGCATACGGGTCTGCGGCCGCGGCTTCCGCCCTGATCACAGGTCCGCGACTGCGGAGCGTGATCTCCACTCGGTCGCAGCGGTCGGCCTGACGGGGATTGTGTTCCTTGGACACCTCGACGTCGAGGCGGATCACCTTCGCGTCGAGCTTCTGGATCTTCTCCAGCTTCAGCTTCTCGGCCACGTGCTTGCGAAAGCGCTCGGGCACCTCGGTCTTGCGGCCCTTGACGACGATGTCCACGCAGAACTCCGTTCCGGATCGCTCCGCTGCGGCGCGGAGCGCATCCCACTTGCCCTGGGCCGACGGGTCGCCTCCGCTACGGGCGAGGGCCCGCCGACACTGCGTCTGCTGCACCGCCACGCGCACCCGGGAGTCGTACCGGAGCCGCGGCGCTGCGGCTTTCACCTCCTCCTCCCCAGTCGACAAGATCGCCACCCCATCGACTTCAGAGACGCCGAAAAGTCCCGAAGCACGCTTGTCCGACGTTCATGGCATAGAGTTCGCCACTTCCTCACAACCGAACATAGCTCGACCGGACAGGTGTCGGCACCCCCTACCGGCACGTACCTCGGATCAGAAGGCCGTCGCGGCGACCACCGCCGCAGCGGCCACCCGGCCGCCCGCCGCACCCACTGCCCTGGCCCCTTCCACCAGGGAGGCCCCGGTCGTCATGAGATCGTCCACCAGCACGACAGGGGCGGTCCGCAGCAGCCCGGCACCGCACCTCGGGACCGCCAGGGCGCCCCCGAGATTCCCGAGCCGCTGCCGGGCGGTCAGCCCCGACTGGTCGGCCACCGCCCGCCGCTGCCGCAGCACCGCAAGGACCCGCACCGGCCGGCCCTCATGCCGCAGCCCGGCAGCGGCCGCGCAGGCGATCCGCCGCGTGGGATCGTGGCCCCGCGCCGCCACGGCCCGCCGGGCCGACGGAACCGGCACCAGCAGCAGCGGCCCGCCCCGCCCGCCGCAAGCCGCCCGTATCGCCCCGGCCAGGGCCTCGCCAAGCGGGCGGGCCAACCCCAGGGCACCCCGCTCCTTGTGGGCGAGCAGCACGGCCCGCACCTCGTCCCCGTACGGCGCGGCCGCGTGCACCGGCGGGAGTCCGGACGGCGCCGGGCTCGGCCGGACACGGCGCGCCGCCTTCCCCGCCAGCGCCGCACGGCACCGGTCGCACAGCACGGTGTGCGGACGCCCGCAACCCGCGCAGCCCACCGGCAGCACCAGTCCCGCGATCTCCTGCCACCACTTCTGCATCCTCTGCATCCCCCGCATGACTGCCACTGTGCCGTGCGGCGGTGCACCTCGCCAGGCCTGTGGATAACTGCCCGGCCGTGGTGGGGGCCCGGGCACCACGGCCAGGTGGCCGTGGTGGGGGCCCGGGCAGCGGACTGGCGTCGTCAGCCCGGGTAGACGGCGGCCGGGCAGCGGACCGGCGGTCGTCAGCCCGGGTAGACGGGCGCCTTGCCCTTCTCCGTCACCAGCTTCCAGTTCGCGTCGACCGGAAGCCGCACGATCCCGTCATCGGAGTGGGCGATCAGCGGTTTGCTCTCGTCCTCCGAGGCCGCCACCGCCTCCACCCCGCTGATGCCCGGAAGCGTCGGCGTGTTCGACGACGAGCCGTCCGTCTCCACGTACTGCAGCTGCTGCACGCCACCGGGCTCCCGGCCCACGACCACCAGCCGGCTGGTGCCCGCCCAGGACGCCGACTCCACGTGCTCGAGCTGCGGCGCCACCGACAGCAGATCGTTCACCGAGAGCGGCGGCTCCCCCGCCCCCGCGTCCGTACGCTCCACGCGCCCCAGCTCGAGCGACGTACGGCCGTCCCGCGTGATCAGCAGCGCGATCCGCACGCCGTCGGAGGAGACGCGCAGGCCCTCGATCCGCCCGCCGCCGAGCGACGGCACCTCGACCTCCTGCGCCTCGTCCGTGCCCGCGGCCAGCCGCAGCAGCCGTGGCCGCTCGGGATCCCTGTCGGCGATCCAGAGGTTGCCGTTCCCGTCCCAGCTTGGAGCGGAGAGCGCGTCCTTCTCGCTCTTCGCACGCGAGCGCAGCTTCACGCCACCCCGCTCCGCGCCGGAGCTCATCGGCGCCACGTACAACGACCGGCCGTCCAGCGAGACCCCGGCCGCCAGACGCTCGCTTCGGTCGACGCCGACCGACCCCAGCTGCACCGTGCCGTCCCCGAACGGTCCCTCCACCCGGCTCGGCTCGTCGCTGGCGTCGGACAGGCTGGCCAGCCGGTGCTCCCCGTCGACGAAGTACTGGCGCTCGGCGTGCTTCCTCAGACCGGCCGGCGCGTAGGCCGCCGCCTCTCCAGGGTTCAGCACACACAGCTCGGAGCCGTCCTTGCCCGCCAGCTCCACCCTGCTGATCTTCGCCGAAGCCTGGTCCTGCACCGTGTACAGCAGCTGGGCTGCCATCCGGGTGCACTGCGACTGCCCGACGTGCGACGCCCTGGAGCTCAGCCGTACCCGCAACCCGTTCGAGTCGTCGAGGGAGAGGGAGGAGTCCACCAGCCTCGTGTTGCTCGGGAACTTCGTGTCGACCACGTTCTCCAGCCAGCTGGTGGGCCCCTCGAGCAGCGCCTTCACGGTCGAGGTGAGCGGATCTATCCGGCGGCGCAGATAGACCGGATCCGCGACTAGGACGTCCTTCTGGGAGCCGGAGGCCCTGTCGTCCCGGTCCGTCGCCGCGAAGTAGTACTTGTTGACCGAGCGGTAGATGCGATCGAAGTCGGACTTGCCGAGCACCAGGCCCGTCGGGGGCGCGTCGATGCGCCACTCACCGCCCACCCTCGTCAGGTGGATCGTCGTGCGGTACGTGCCCTCGGCCGGCTTGTACGCCTGCTTCCGGTCGACCGTCGCGATCTGCTTGCCGCTGAGCTCGGCGACGGCGGTCTTCTCCTCCGGGTCCCGGATCGGGCTGTCCATGCTGGGATTCGGCCCGTCCTCGAGCACCGTGGTCTGCGAGAACGGCTGCCAGTTCTTCGACGCCGCCCGGGTGAGATAGAGGCGCGCGGTCTTGTAGTCCGCCTCGTCGCTGGTGACCGCCTCGAGGAAGCCGCGCACGATGTCGTTCGGCCCCTCGCCGGCCCGCGGCGGCACCCCGAACACCCGCACCTGCGCGTCGGCGTCGGTGCGCTGCGAGGCGTCCACCCGGTGCACCTCACCGCTGTCCGGCATCGAGGCGCAGCCCGTCACCAGCAGCGCCCCTGAGCCGAGCAGCGCGCAGCCCCGCAGCGGGCTCCGTCGGCTCCATCGACGCCCGTTGTGCCGCTCAGAGCCCACGCGGCCCGCCCTCCCGCTCCGGTTCCCGTTCGTCCACTGGTGCCGTCGGCGGCGCCGTCGGTGGGGCCGTCGGCTCCGCCCGCGGCGCGGTGCGCGGCTGCGGCGGTATGGCGCCAAGGCCCGGACGGCCGTGCGGCAGACCCGCGTCGTTCAGCCCCCGGTTCCGCCGCGAGTCCTCGGGCTCGAGCGGAATCGGCGAGCCGCGCAGGGTCTCCCCCGCCGTGCGCGGCAGCGTCAGCCGGAACTGCGAGCCGCCGCCCGGCTCGCCCCACGCCTGCAGCCAGCCGCCGTGCAGACGCGCGTCCTCGACCGCGATCGACAGGCCGAGTCCCGTGCCGCCCGTGGTACGCGCGCGTGCCGGGTCCGCCCGCCAGAAGCGGTTGAACACCCGGGTCGCCTCGCCCGGCTTCAGCCCCACGCCGTAGTCCCGCACCGCGACCGCAACGGCGCCGCCCGCCGCCGCAAGCCGCACCACCAGATCCCGGCCCTCGCCGTGCTCCACAGCGTTGACCACCAGATTGCGCAGCACCCGCTCGACCCGCCGGGTATCCGCCTCGACGATCACCGGCTGCTCGTCCCCGCGCACCAGAATGCGGCTGCCCTTGCGCTCGGCGAGCGGCTCCGCACCCTCGATCACCCGGTGGACGATGTCCCGGAGATCCACCGGCGCCGCCTCCAGGGCCGCCGCTCCCGCGTCGAACCTGCTGATCTCCAGCAGGTCGGACAGCAGCGACTCGAACCGGTCGAGCTGGCCGCGCAGCAGCTCCGCCGACCGTGCCGTCGCCGGATCGAAGTCCTCCCGTGCCTCATGGATGACATCGGCCGCCATCCGTACGGTCGTCAGCGGGGTGCGCAGCTCGTGTGACACGTCGGAGACGAAGCGCCGCTGCATCCGCGACAGCTCCTCCAGCTGCTGGATCTTGACCTGGAGGTTCTGCGCCATCTTGTTGAAGGCCTCACCGAGCCGCGCGATGTCGTCCTCGCCGGTGACCTTCATCCGCTCCTGCAGCCGGCCCGCCGCCAGCCGCTCGGAGATCCCGGCCGCCATCCGTACAGGCGTGACGACCTGCCGCACCACGAGCCAGGCGATGGCGCCCAGCAGCACCACCACGAAGACCCCGGCCGTCGCCAGCGTGCCCTTGACCAGGCTCAGCGACTTCTCCTCCTGGGTGAACGGGAAGAGGTAGTAGAGCTGGTACGCGTGACCGTTGACGTCGTTGAGCTGCTTGCCGATGGCCAGCCCGGGCTCCCCGGAGTCGCCTGACCCGCGGAAGATCCTCGTGTGCTGCTCGTGCGTCCCCCGCTCGTCGTCGAGGGCCTGCCGCAGCTCACCCGGGACGCTCCGCTCGGGGTCCACGAAGCCGGAGGCCCTCGGCGCGCGCGTGCCCCGGCTGTCGTTCACCAGCGGCTGCTCGGTGTCGGAGCTGAGCGCCACCACGGAATAGACACCCTGCCCGCCACTGGCCAGCTGCTCCACCAGCTCGGTCAGCCACTCGCTGGAGTTCTGCGGACCGCGCGCACCGACCTGCACGTCCTGGCCGCGGGCTTCGGAGTCGGCCTTCTCACTGGCCACGGTGAAGCCGCCCACGGCCTGGCTCTGGGCCGCGCTCTGCTTGGCGTCCTGCAGGCCGTTGCGCACCTGGCCGATGACGACGACACCGAGCAGCAGCACGACGCCCAGCGACATCAGCAGCGTCGTGGCGACCACCCGCAGCTGGATATTGCGCCGCCACAGCCGCACGCCGGGCAGCAGCGGCCTGCGGACCCAGCGCATCAGAAGCCGCAGCACGGGGTGGACGGGGCCGCCCGGGGCCCCGTCCTGCAGGAGATTCCCGCCCTGCCAGAAGCGTTCGTACAACGAGATCTTGCCCACCGGGTCGACGGGCCGCCCCGAACGCACGCCCCCCGGGGGCCCGGCCCCCAGAGCTTCGGCCTCCGGAGAAGCACCGTTCCCGGACATGTCAGCTCGGCCCGGCCTTGTAGCCCACGCCACGCACAGTCACGACGATCTCCGGCCGCTCCGGGTCCTTCTCGACCTTCGAGCGCAGCCGCTGCACGTGCACATTCACCAGCCGCGTGTCGGCCGCGTGCCGGTAGCCCCACACCTGTTCCAGCAGCACCTCACGTGTGAAGACCTGCCACGGCTTGCGGGCGAGCGCGACCAGCAGGTCGAACTCCAGCGGGGTCAGCGCGATCGACTGACCGTCCCGCTTCACCGAGTGGCCCGCCACGTCGATCACCAGATCGCCGATCGCGAGCTGTTCCGGCGCGGGCTCCTCGGACCGCCGCAGCCGCGCCCGGATCCGGGCGACCAGCTCCTTCGGCTTGAACGGCTTGACGATGTAATCGTCCGCACCGGACTCGAGCCCGACCACCACATCGACCGTGTCGCTCTTCGCGGTCAGCATGACGATGGGCACCCCGGACTCGGCCCGGATGAGCCGGCAAACCTCGATGCCGTCCCGGCCGGGCAGCATCAGATCGAGCAGCACCAGATCCGGCTTGACCTCGCGGAAGGCGGCAAGGGCCTTGTCGCCGTCCGACACGAACGACGGTTCAAAACCTTCCCCGCGCAGCACGATGCCGAGCATCTCCGCCAGTGCGGTGTCGTCGTCGACGACTAGGACGCGTCCCTTCATAATCGACATCATCCCATTAGCTAATCGTTACCTGGCGTGACCTGGCACACAGCTCGGCGAGCCCTGCGCCCTTGACCGGCGAAAGCACCCCCGACTCGGTGACGATCGCCGTCACCAGGTCTGGCGGCGTGACGTCGAATGCGGGGTTGTACGCCTGCGTCCCCAAGGGCGCCACAGGCATCCCGGCGCCCGGCTCGGCCCCCGCCACCGGGACGGACGGAGCCACGAACTCGGTCACCTCATGCCCCGGCCGCTGCTCCACCTCTATGGACGCCCCGTCCGGAGTCTCCAGATCCACGGTCGTGGTCGGGGCGACGACGATGAACGGCACATGGTGATAGCGCGCGAGCACCGCGAGCGGATAGCTGCCCACCTTGTTCGCCACCGAGCCGTCCGCGGCGATCCGGTCCGCGCCGATCAGCACGACGTCCACCTCACCCGCAGCGAAGACCGAGCCCGCCGCATTGTCGATGAGCAGCGTATACGCCATGCCGCTGCGCGCTGCCTCGTACGCGGTAAGCCGGGCGCCCTGCAGCAGTGGCCGCGTCTCGCCGACCCACAGCCGCCGGAGCTCACCGGCCCGGTGCACTGCCCGCGCCACAGCGAGGGCCGTGCCGTCGCCGGCCGAGACCAGGGCGCCGGTGTTGCAGTGGGTGAGAATCCGGTGACCGCCGCCCGGCTGCAGCTCGCCGAGGAGTGCGAGCCCGTGCTCCGCCATCCGGGCGCTCGCCTCGGACTCCTCCTGGTGAAGCGCCCGTGCCTCGGCGAGCGCAGCCGCGGCCGCCTGCTTCTGGTCCGCACCCTCCTTGACCGCATCGCGGTACGCACGCGCCGCCCTGCGCACTCCGTAGCCGAGATTGACGGCGGTGGGCCGCGCGTGCGCCAGCAGCTCAGCGGACTCATCCACGTCGTAGCCCCGCGCGGCGGCGAGCGCGACCCCGTACGCCCCGGCAATCCCCAGCAGCGGAGCCCCCCGGACGGCGAGGGTGCGGATGGCCTGCACCAGTGCCGGTACGTCGGTGCAGACCAGCTCCACCTCCTCAGCCGGGAGCCGGGTCTGGTCGAGGAGCACCAGCACGGGCCCCTCCGGCGGTTCGTCCCAGCGCAGCGAGGGAACAGCGGGTGGCCCTCCGGCCACCGGAGGTACCGCGTCCTGATCAGCCATTCGCCCAGTCTGCACGGTCCGGCACGGGTATTTGAAGGTGTGGCGAGGGTGGAGGGCCAGGTACGAACGCCGACGGGCCGTGGCACGATGGCAGCCAACCGGCCGTTGCTGTGCTTTCCCAGGGGCTGTTCCCCTGCCACCGGAGCCCAGTCGACACCGCCGACGGGCACCGTGAAGGAGCGATGATGAACGACTCTCCGGGCTGGGCTTCGCCCGGATCCTCCCCCTCCGACGAGCCGGGCCGGAACAGCCCCGGCCCCACCCCGCCCTCGGGCCAGGGTCCGGGCGGAGGTCCCGCCTGGGGCGGCCAAGGCGGCTGGGGCGGGCAGGGCGGCTGGGGTTCCGGCTGGGCCCAGCCTCCGGCTGCGGCCAAGCCCGGCATCATTCCGCTGCGCCCGCTCGGCGTGGGGGAGATCCTGGACGGCGCGGTGTCCGCCATGCGCGCCCACTGGCGCACCGTCCTCGGCATCACCCTCGCCGTCGCCGTCCTCACCCAGACCGCCGCGACCCTCGCGACAGGGCTCTGGTTCCGCGACTCGACCAGCCTCGACGGCCTCGAGAACAACCCGGACCCGACGGTCGACGAGACCCTGGACGCCTTCGGCGGCACCATGGCCAACGTCGGCGTGACCTGGCTCATCAGCATGCTCGGCACGATCATCGCCACCGCCATGCTGACGATCGTGGTCAGCCGTGCCGTGCTCGGGCGGTCCGTGTCCACCGCCGAGGCCTGGAGCGGCTCCCGGCCTCAACTGCCGCGGCTCTTCGGCCTCCTGTTCCTGATCCCCGTGCTCATACTGGGCGCGACCGTCGTCGGAATGGCTCCGGGCATCATCCTTTCCGGCACCGGCAGCTCCGACGGGGGAACCGCACTCGCGCTCCTCGGCGGCCTCGCCGGGCTGACCGTCG
Organism: Streptomyces sp. 8N616; assembly: GCF_052246385.1. Classification (NCBI taxonomy): domain Bacteria; kingdom Bacillati; phylum Actinomycetota; class Actinomycetes; order Kitasatosporales; family Streptomycetaceae; genus Streptomyces; species Streptomyces sp. 8N616. The sequence goes on from NZ_JBQQBY010000060.1 coordinate 32,852, forward strand.
CCATCTGGCTGTGGATCCGCTACAGCCTCGCAGCACCCGCCCTGATGCTCGAGAAGCAAGGGGTGATCGCCTCCTTGCGCCGCTCCACGAAACTCGTACGGGGCGCCTGGTGGCGGGTGTTCGGCGTCCAGCTCCTCACGGTGGTACTGATCTTCGTGGTCTCGGCCGTCATCGAAATCCCCACCAGCATCATCGCCATGGTCGTCGGCGGCGAAGGCGCACTGGACTGGCTGTCGGGGGAGGCAGTCACCACCACCTGGTCCTTCCTGGTCGTCGCCGGCATCGGCGCGGTGATCAGCTCGACGATCACCCTCCCGATCAGCGCCGGTGTCACCGCCCTGCTGTACATGGACCAGCGCATCCGCCGCGAGGCCCTGGACCTGGAGCTCGCCCGCGCCGCGGGAGTTGCCGGGTACGGTTCCCAGCAGCCCGGCAGCGAGCAGCCTCACGACGCGGCACCGGGGAGCTGATGCGGTGATCGCCACGGGGGGCACGGCCGCGGTGGTCCAGTTCCTGGCGCGTGCCGACGACGAGGTACCGGTGACGATCCCACGCGTCCCCGCCCGCGACGCAGCGGAGCGCGAACTCTCCAAACCGATGTACCGGGAGCACGAACCGGGGCTGTTCCAGCGCGCACTCGACTGGTTCTGGGAGCGGATCGACGACCTCCTCGGCGCCGCCTCAGGGGTCACTCCTGGCGGCACGCTCGGCCTCGTCGTCATCGTCATCGCGGTCGTGCTCCTCGTGGTCGCCCTGCGCCTCAGGCTCGGTGCCCTGCGCCGCACCCCCGCGACGGACGGCGGTCTCTTCGACGACCGCCCGCGCAGCGCCGCCGAACACCGCGCCGCAGCCGAACGCCACGCCGCCGACCAACACTGGGACCAGGCCGTCCAGGAGCGCATGCGCGCCGTCGTCCGCTCCCTGGAGGAGCGCGCCCTGCTCGAACCGCGCCCCGGCCGCACCGCCGACGAAGCAGCCACCGAGGCCGGCCGCTCCTTGCCCGACCACGCCGATCCCCTGCAGGCCGCGGCCCGCGCCTTCGACGACGTCACGTACGGCGGGCGCCACGCCACGCCCGATGCGTACGCCCAGCTGCGCGACCTCGACGCCGATCTGCAGCGCAGCAAACCGCGGTTCGACACGGCTTCCGCCGGAGGCGCCGGATGACCGCGGCCGTCACCGCCCCCACGTCGACCTCCCCCACGGCCCGTCAGCTGTGGACCCGCTCCCGCGGACTGCTGCTGGCGCTCGTCGTCCTCGTCATCGCGGGCGTCGTCCTCGCCGCCCTGCGCTCCGGCGAGCAGCGCGGCCGTCTCGACCCCCGCTCCGCGGACCGCGTCGGCAGCCGTGCCGTCGCCGAACTCCTTGCCGACCGCGGCGTCACCACCGAAGTTGTGACCACGACCGACGCTGCCGTGGCCGCGGCGGGACCGCGCACGACGGTGCTCGTCTCTGACCCCGACCGCCTCAACCCCGGCCAGCAGCGCAGGCTGCATGGCGCACTCGAGAAGTCCGGCGGTCGCACGGTACTCGTCGCCGCCGGCGAATCCTCGATCGACACCCTCGCGCCCGGTGTCGGGATCGCCGCGGCCACCAAGGTGAGCACCCGCCCGCCGGGCTGCTCCCTGCCCGCTGCCGAGCGCGCAGGCGACGCCGAACTCGGCGGTATCCGTTACGAGTCCTCCGACCGGGGCGCCCACGCCTGCTACCTCAGTGGCGGCCTTCCGACGCTGCTCCGCCAGCCCGGCGCGAACGGCGGAGACGCCGTGCTGCTCGGCTCCCCCGACATCCTCTTCAACGACCGCCTGGCCGAGCAGGGCAATGCCTCCCTTGCCCTCCAACTCCTCGGCTCCCACCCGCATCTCGTCTGGTACCTCCCCTCCCTCTCCGATGCGGCCGCCACCGACGGCGCCGACCGCAGTTTCTTCGACCTCATCCCTGCGGGCTGGGGCTGGGCCCTGCTCCAACTCGCCCTCGCCGCAGCACTCGCAGCCCTCTGGCGCGCCCGCAGGCTCGGCCCGCTTGTTCCCGAGCGGCTGCCCGTCGCCATCCGGGCATCGGAAGCGACCGAGGGCCGCGCCCGCCTGTACCGGCAGGCAAATGCCCGCGACCGCGCAGCGGATGCTCTGCGCTCCTCCACTCGCGCCCGGCTCGCACCGCTCGTGGGCCTACCCGCCGCGCTGGCCCACAGCCCCCAGGAACTTTGCCCGGCGGTCGCCAGTCATCTGCCGCCCCCAGCACCGGACATCCGGCTCCTGCTCTTCGGCCCCCCACCTGCCGACGACCCCGCTCTCGTCCGGCTCGCCGACGATCTCGACGACCTGGAGCACCGCATCAGCTCCAGCACCGCAACAACTACTGACGCTACGTCAGCCCAGCACTCCGCATCACCCCCGATCGAAAGGGACCGCACTCCGTGAGCGCCCCGACTCCCGACAGCGCCCGCGCCTCCCTCGAGGCGCTGAGAACTGAAATCGCCAAGGCCGTGGTCGGCCAGGACCCCGCCGTCACCGGGCTGGTCGTCGCGCTTCTGTGCCGCGGTCACGTCCTCCTGGAGGGCGTACCGGGAGTCGCCAAGACACTGCTCGTACGCGCCCTGGCCGCGTCACTCCAACTCGACACCAAGCGCGTCCAGTTCACCCCTGACCTGATGCCCAGCGACGTCACCGGCTCGCTCATCTACGACGCGCGCACGGCCGAGTTCTCCTTTCAGCCCGGCCCTGTCTTCACCAACTTGCTGCTTGCCGACGAGATCAACCGGACGCCGCCCAAAACTCAGGCATCCCTGCTCGAAGCCATGGAGGAACGCCAGGTCTCGGTCGATGGCAGGCCGCGCCCGCTGCCCGATCCCTTCCTGGTCGCCGCGACGCAGAACCCGGTCGAGTACGAGGGCACATACCCCCTCCCCGAAGCCCAACTGGACCGATTTCTGCTGAAGCTGACGGTCCCACTGCCGTCCCGCCAGGATGAGATCGATGTCCTCACGCGCCATGCCGAGGGCTTCAACCCCCGTGACCTCGAAGCGGCCGGCATCCACCCCGTGGCAGGCCCGGAGGACCTGGCGGCCGCCCGGGCCGCCGTGGCCAAGACCGCGGTCTCCCCCGAGATCACCGGCTATGTCGTCGATATCTGCCGTGCCACGCGCGAATCCCCCTCGCTCTCTCTGGGCGCGTCCCCCCGCGGAGCCACCGCCCTGCTTGCCACCGCACGCGCCTGGGCCTGGCTAACCGGCCGTGACTACGTCATTCCTGACGATGTGAAGGCACTTGCCCTGCCCACCCTCCGCCATCGCATCCAGCTCCGCCCGGAAGCCGAGATGGAAGGCGTCACCGCCGATTCCGTCATCACGTCAGTCCTCGCCAACGTCCCCGTACCCCGCTGAGCCGACGGGAACGGATCCTTGGCCCTCACCGGACGCACCGCCCTGATCGCCGCACTCGGCGCGCTCCTCACCGGTCTTTTGCTCCCAAACTGGACCGGTATCCTCGCTGTCAACATCCCCCTTGCACTCGCAATTCTGTGCGACCTCGCACTCGCCGCACCAGTGCGCAAGCTCCGTTTCACTCGATCTGGTGACACATCAGTTCGACTCGGCGAGCAAGCACATGTGAATCTCACAGCCGATAACCCCTCAAACCGACCCTTGCGGGCCGATCTCCGCGATGCCTGGCCTCCCAGTAGCTGGCCGACCGGGACCAGCCCCGCGGCCTCGCGCCACCCGCTGAACATCCCGTCAGGCGAGCGCCGCCGTCTCACGACCACCCTGCGCCCAACTCGCCGCGGAGACCGCCGGTCAGAACGCATCACCGTCCGCTCCTACGGACCCTTCGGCCTGGCCGCCCGGCAAGGGCACCACCAAGTGCCCTGGACCGTACGCGTCCTCCCCCCGTTCACCAGCCGCAAGCACCTCCCGGCGAAGCTCGCGCGCCTCCGTGAACTCGACGGCCGCACCAGTGTTCTGACCCGCGGTGAGGGCACCGAGTTCGACAGCCTCCGCGAATACATCCCGGGCGACGACACTCGGTCCATCGACTGGCGCGCCACCGCCCGGCAGTCCACCGTCGCCGTACGCACGTGGCGTCCCGAGCGCGACCGCCGCATTCTTCTGGTCCTCGACACGGGCCGCACCTCAGCGGGGCGGGTGGGCGACGCGCCTCGCCTCGACGCCGCCATGGACGCTGCACTGCTGCTCGCCGCACTCGCCACCCGCGCCGGCGACCGCGTCGACCTGCTCGCCTACGACCGGCGGGTCCGCGCCTCGGTGCAGGGACGCACAGCGGGTGATCTCCTCCCCGCCTTGGTCAATGCCCTGGCGACGCTCGAACCAGAGCTCGTAGAAACGGATGCCCGCGGCCTCGCGGCCACAGCCCTCCGTACCGCCCCGAGACGATCCCTGATCGTCCTGCTCACCGGCCTCGACGCCGCGGCCGTCGAAGAAGGCCTGCTGCCCATTCTCCCCAGGCTCACGCACCGGCATACGGTCCTGCTGGCCTCCGTGGCCGACCCGCGCATCCAAGAGATGGCGGAGTCGCGCGGGTCACTTGAAGGTGTGTACGAAGCAGCAGCGGGAGCCCAGGCTCAGTTCGAAAGGCGCCGCACAGCCGACCGGCTACGGCGGCACGGAGTCACCGTCGTGGACACCACTCCCAGTGAGCTCGCCCCTGCACTCGCCGACGCCTACTTGGCGCTCAAGGCTTCTGGTCGCCTCTGAGCGGTTATCTCTGTCTTCGTCTCCGTTGTTGACGAATCCATCGTGGCCATTGCCACTGAACGCAGAAATGCCTCAACCCCCGGACCATGTCCGGGGGTTGAGGCTCAATGTTTGTTCGGCGGCGTCCTACTCTCCCACAGGGTCCCCCCTGCAGTACCATCGGCGCTGAAAGGCTTAGCTTCCGGGTTCGGAATGTAACCGGGCGTTTCCCTAACGCAATGACCACCGAAACACTACGAAACACAACCGCCGGGGCCCCAAAAAAAGGGGGCCGGGGTCGTTGCTTCAGAACCAACACAGTGAACGCGAGCATCTGAGGACAAGCCCTCGGCCTATTAGTACCAGTCAACTCCACCCGTTACCAGGCTTCCATATCTGGCCTATCAACCCAGTCGTCTCCTGGGAGCCTTAACCCCTCAAC